>JBBSBI010000035.1:0-32087 GCA_038251425.1 Polyangiales bacterium | reverse complement strand
CGCGTGCTGCCGGGTGCGGGCAACACCAGCAAGCCGGCTTCCGCGGCGAGGCGCAAACGTTCGTCGCGCGTCGTGCCTGAGCCTTGCTGTCTGTGGCGCAGGCAATCCACGAAGTCGACGACCTCGGCGAGCTTGTCGTCAGGCAGAGTGCGGAGCTTGTCGAGCAGGTCTTGGGTGTAGCTGGGTGACGGCATAGCGATCTCGTGAGTCAAACGTGATGTAAATGCAAGGCGTTAGGCCCCTCACCCCGGAAGGGATCTCTGCCCGCGCTTGAGGGCAATCGGCTAGACGTTTTTGCCGTACGGAAACACAATATCCACTGCAGTGTTTCCGTACGGAATAGCTCCCGTTGCGTCTCGTTTGGTGATGACGAGATCGGTGCCATTGCTGTTAGCTGGTGCACCATAGGCGCCTGCCGCGGGGGCGGTGACGGTACCAGCCATGTAGCGTGCACCGACGTGGTCGACGGTATTGGAACGATTCGCGGCTGGAACTGTCGTAGCCGGGAGCAAGAAATGCTCGGGTGCGGGCAACGCGTCGGTACAAAGCAGGAAGCTGGGCGAAGCACGAGCGCACTTTGGAGATGCGTCAAGACTCATGCTCTCTCCCTGCAATTCCCGGCAATCAAGAGCTTCGTACACCTCAGCACCACGCATGTGCGCGCCATTGTTAATCTGCCACCGGACAAACAAGAGATGTTGCTAACCTGCGCAGAAGCAGAGCGTTGGACGGCCGCTCGTTTGGAGAGGGCTGCAGCCGAGCTCCGTTACGCCACTCCCCAAGAACCTCAACGGAGACGTGAATCGGGATTTTTCGAACGCCCTGGTGCCGATGTACTCAGAAATTTGACCACATCCCTCGGTCACCTGAAACGCGCACAATGCCGCATGCGGCAGGGCCTGCCGTCGCAAGTTCAAAAGGGAATTGACCTGAAATTAAACCAGCTGCGCGAGGTTCTTTCCGCTTTGAGCGACGGGACGAGCGCTGCTGCCGACAACCTCAATGAAGGCAATGAAGAAGAAAGCGCACCCCCTGCATCGAACGCTACCCTGCCCGGCGTCACTGCGCCGGCACTGGATTCAGCAGCACGAGTGGCATAGGCCGGAGTGAAACCACGAGGAGCGGATTGGTTCCCCGCGAGCCGCTCCCGTTGTCTTGGAAGGCGGTGATGAGCGCTCCGTCTGGAAGCAGCGGAGAACCTGCAAGCGCTGGATACAGCTGATCGCCGGCGCGAGGGGCCGTGATCCCAAGGGGCAATTCAGGATGGCGGACTAGCGTGTTTGGGGCGGCGCTCGACCAACTGAGCTCCTGCAACCAAACCTCCAGACGATTGGGATCTCCTAGCGGGCTTTCAGATTGCCAGCTCAGAAAAATCTTGGTTCCCGCACGCGCAAGTGCCGGGCGCTGCTGAATGAGCGTGATGTCCTGGTCGTACGGCGGCACCATCGGGGCAACATCGAAGCTCTGCACCGGGCCCTGCTGTGCCAGATCCAAGATGGCGCCTCGTAAACGCGGGACGGCCGGGACCCCAATATTTTGCGGATCGGTGCCGATGGCATGCACCACGAGCAAGTGTGTGGCGTCGAGTTCCAAAAGCGTGGGCCGATCATGAGCCGGGCCGATGTACTCCGGAGCTGTACTCCAAAGAGCGCCGTTCGCGTGAACAAAGATAGATTCACGTCCCTGACTTACACTGCGCCAAGCTTCCGCATGACCGGTGCCAAACGCCGCAAAGGAGGCGCTTGATTCGAGGGCAGAAGATGTCGAAAGCCCTTCCTCATCGGCCCGCGGAGCCCCATTTTCATCGAAGCGCCGCAGCTTCACGTCTTGCTCATCGGTCCACCCAACCAGAAGATCGCTTCCCGTCCACAAAATATCCGGATCGATCTGCACGCCGACTCTGGTCGTGTTCACGTCGATCACAGGTCCGAGTTGCCCATCGGCCTCCACGAGCCTTAGCGCGATGTCAGGAGTGCCCCAGAGCCTGTCAATCCAAGCAACGGCATACCTGCCGCGTGGCAATGCCGCCACTACAGGGTCCGCATCGGTCAGCGGACGCGCCCCGGCGGAAACCTCCAGCGACATTCCCAGCTTTTCGCCGGTTGGCCAGAAGCGCGACAGAAAGACCAGCGGTGATGTACCTATCGTATAAACAACACCAAACCCCTCACTGCCTGCAGACGCCACATGCCGCCCTCCCCCCAAACGCTGTGAGCCCGTGCTCATCGGATCGGTTAACACCAACGCCTGAGCGTGACAGTCCGGCGAACACAAATCCGGAGCCAAACCCGGCCCATCATCACACTCCTCCGTGAGCGGATCGCGAATGCCATCGCCACAAAACTGGGACAGATTCGGAACGCCTCCGCTGCCCAAGACCCCTCCTCCACCAGCTTGCGCAGGAGTCGCACCGCCCATCGATACTGAAGCTCCCCCACCCGCACTCCCGCCGGCGCCAGCTCCACCCGTCATCGTCATGGGTGAACCGCCTCCGCTAACGCGTATCGGACGAATTGAATCGATCAAGGGCTTGGATGCGGCGGGATTGCCGGCTGCTCCACCGGCGGGCGTAGGGTCATCGGCCGTGGATTCGCTTGCCGAGTCGATGCCTTTTGAATGGCATGCGCCAGTCGAAACCAGGCCAATCCAAACAACAGACAACAGCGTTACGGGCTGACGAAAAATGGTCACGGCGCGAGCCTAGCAAAACAATTGTAACCGTGCAGAAGCATCGTTCCGATGTTCCTTGGACCCTTAGTCCTGTGGTCCGCGCGATCACGTCCGACGGGTGTTTCCGCACGGCAATGAAAGCCACACGGACACCTCGGCTGGAGGCCCCAAGTCGGCTTCAAAGAGCTCAGGGCCGGGTTGAGGGGTTGGCCGCTCGCAAGCGCCTACCTGGCCGATGCCGGTGTGAGCGTTCGGTAGACCTTCACTTCATCGTCGCTGTAAGCCAAAACGATTCCAGGGGCTCGAGCAAAGGCTTCATCCATGCCTCCGTAACGCCTGTCCACAAGGGCCCATTCGGACTTGAACTCTTGGTTCATCAGCTGTGCGATCCCTGTTCTAATGTCGCCATTCCCTAGCTTGAACCAATAGGGCAAGAGCTTGGGGTTTCGGAGGTACAGGAAGGTTGGGTCAAGCCCCGCCACGTAATGATTGTGCCCTCCCCGAAAGAACAGAAGGGAAGACTCGGTCCAACCCGCATGAACCAACACCGAGCCCTGAGGTGTATTCGCCTTCAGCCACTCGGCGACCTGAGTGCGCGATGTCCAGGGAAACCTGTGGTCGGTTCGCAAGTCCTCGCGTTGGGAGCGTAGCTGCCGCCAAGCCACCAACCAGCAAGCGCAGATCAACGGGCTCAATAGCGACAGCGTTATCCAACGACGGTTAGTAAACGCCCAGTCGCGCCCTCGCACAATAATTCCTACGTTTTGGGATGCAAGCGCAAGGGCGGCGACGGCAAAGGGAGCAAAATACTCGATGTTGCGGCGACTCTTAAGCGTAAGGAAGAAGAACGCGATAGCCATCCCAACAAGCCAAAGGAGGCGCTGCTGGCCCGCCCCGTCGTTCCGGGAACCAGGCGTCGATCGCGGCTGCAAACCTCCCACCAAGGCCGCCGCAACCAGGACGCTCAGCAGAAGCGCGATACTCCAACCTCGGTTCACGAGCTCCGGAAACGAGATCCGACCCCACTCATTTCCTACCGGAATAGTGCCTCCCTGGCCAACGAGAGCAATCTTCACAATCTGGACCCAGTAGACCTGCAGGTTGTCCGGGAAAAACGGATTCAGAACTAGCCCTGCCAAGGCCCCCCCGGTCGCGCAGGCGAGTTGCGCAAGCTCCCGACACCCCGATAGTCGCCGGAACAATGCAAGCGCTGAAACCTGCGGGTGCTCAAGATGCTCAGCCAGAAGGCGCGCTGCCAAGGCACAGAGCGCGCTCACCGGGAGCACAGGCCACGCCCCGTAAGCCCAAACATATGCAAAAGCGATTACGAACAGCCATCTCCGTCGATCCAGCACCATGAGCGCTTGCCCAAAGAACAGCAAGGCCACAGAAAGCCCGATGGCGCGAGGCTGGGCTATCCGAGCAACAAAGCCTGGGGAAGAGAGCAGCACGACCCCAAAGACCCACGCGTGGCGGACACCGCAACACTGAAGGAGATAAGTGAAAGATGCTCCAGCGAGTCCTGCAAGCAGCACCGATCCTATCACTGTCCCGACCATTGGATCGGTCAAACCAATCCACGGCGCCAGCATCGCATGAAACAAGAAGTGGAAGTCCGCATAGTGTTCGGCCAGGGTTGTAAATGGCAACCATGGGAACTCGGTGACCACCTTCCCTTGCAGCAGCAGTTCACCCAGTCGCGCATGGTAGAAGCCATCGCCGTCCGGGAATGCCGGCACCGAAAGAAGCCAGGACGAAACGGCCGCAAACATGAGGAATATGGCTGTGCGTTCCGTCCACCGAGACATGGGTCGCCGTGCTTACTCCCCATTTTGGGAAAATCCTAGAACGCCGGCGTTGGTCGTTGGCTCGCGGACGACAAGTTAGGGAAAGCCCTCAGCACTGTTGCCGCGCGGAAACACTCGGTGCACGAAAGGTACTTGGGCTCAATGCAGAGATGCAGGTACGGCCGCTCAACGCGAAAGACGCCGAGGGTTTGCCCCTATTGCCGAGCCACGATCGCCTCTGTAAGGTGCCTGAACCTTTTGAAGCGAGCGCGTGGATGTTCTCAATGCGGTTTTTGCTCAGCGTTAATCTGATTCCGGAACTAATATGCGGTCAGAAGCGGCCTACCTGGGCCGCCGCGCGTCTATTGTTGCTGGCTGCGTGCCTAGCAGCGACGGGATGCGGTACGGAGGAAGCTGCGATCAGTTACCCGCCCGCACCGCCGGAGCTGGCGGGCGAGACGGTCACCCTTCCTAGCTCTACGGTAGTACTCGGGTTCACTCATGGAACGCTCAGGGCGACTCAAGCGGTGCCATCGTTTAGGATTTCCACTTATCCCGTTACCCGCGAGAAGTTCGATACCTGCGTGCAAGCGGGCGTATGCTCGGCGCCCGAGGCGGAGGCGAACATCACCGCTAACAAAGGGCATTCCAGGGCGCGGCTCATGGCCCTCAATGTTGGAGTCGACAACGCGCGATCCTTCTGCGCCTGGCAGAGGGCTCGCCTTCCGACGATTGCCGAGTGGCTGCTAGCGGCGCGGGGGCGCGAGATCCAGCGCTTTCCGTGGGGCTCGGCCCCGGCACGGTACGACCAACATCCTTACGCCGATGCGAGGCGATCACCAATTGATAGTGCCCACCCCGCACCAAGTTCTGGCCAGCGCAGCCTGCTCACGGGGCCAAGTTGCGATAGCTGCCCGCCTGACTTGCTGGAGGTGGGAACACACTCCGCGAATGCGGGCCCCAGCGGAATGCGGGATGCACTCTTAGCACCGCGGGAACTCATCGTTGGAGACAACGCAGCCCCATTTACCCAGTGTGGCACCAGCAATGTCCCCTGCGTGGTGTACGGCCTCCTGCCGGGCTCCATCGATTTCGTGGCTCCGCCCGAGGGATCGGTTACTACCACATACTCTTTCCGATGTGTCTGGGGGAGCCGTTGATGTTGTCGTTTTTGCGAAAGCGGTCAACTCGCCCCGCGCAGCCGGTGGTTGCGTTGTTGCTCGTATCGTTAGCGTGCCTCGCAGCGCTCGGCATCAGCCGCTCTCCTGTGTTCTACCCTATCCCAGTCAAAGTAAACGCGACAACTGGCGAACCAGTGGAGCCGGTCAGCCTTGGTTGGGACGCAACGCTACCCGACTTGATGGCGGCAGACGCCTACGCCCAGTGCGCGGTAGCTGCGGCACGGGAGGTATCCGTGCCGCAGATCGCCGATATGACGGGTAACGACGAATACCTGCGGTGGCTGCAGGGTAAGATGAAGCAGTCGGCTTGCCGCAAGGGGAAAATCCCCACCACGGAAGAGGCATGGGTCGTCGGGCGCAGCGAACACTCCCGTTGCAACGCAGACCCGCGAACACTGAGCCCCGGCACGATCGCGCCTATTCGGGAGAGCCTCGAGGCATCCGAAACTCCGCACGCCGCCCTCGGCCTGGTCCAGCTGAATGATCTGTACGTGAGTGGTGTGCTGAAGAATACCCCAAGCGCGGGCGGCGCCCTTTCCGTCGCGCGTATGGAGTTTCAGTACGCCCATTTGAACCTTTGCATGGCTCTACGGCTCAGGAGCCAACTTGAGTCCGCAGATGTCCTGTTCGCAACCGCAGAAGATCAGTCCGCGTTGCTGGGGCTCATTCAGGAACGGGCTGAGCTGGCAGTGGCTTACTACGCTCTCTTGACCAAAGTAATTGGCTCCCCCGAGCCCATGCCAGCGGGCGGCTTCGCTATCCAGAATGTGCAGTCGTGGTTGCCGATTGTAGCGGCCTGGGCGCGCATTGCCGGTGACGTCACCCTCAAGAACCTCGGGCTTGACTTCGACCTCGCCATTAAGACTCACATAGAGGCGACTACGCGGTTCGCCAAAGAGCTGCAACGCAAGGCTTCGGAGCGCAAGGCTTCGCGAAGCGACCCCGTCTTGGCCCGGGGCAATTGGGGCAAGGGTTCGCCGCGCGCTCGGCTCTTAAGCCTGCTCTACGGTGGCGATGCACTAGGCACCACGGAAGCGGCGTCCCAGCCACCTGGAAGAGGTCTCGGCGGTGTGCGAGCCGACGGGCAGCCCACGAGCTACGTCAGCACTCCGACAGATGACCTGCGAGTCGGGCTGCTCTTCCGAATTGCTCGCACTGCCGACGTGTTGCGCTTTCGCCTGAACCCAACGGTCGCGGGCGGTGGCATTGATACGGTGGCCTCAGCCAAAACGCTCTACGAAGCCGCGGAGGTCGATCTTAGGGCCCGCTCCTGCGCCGAATTAACGCCGGGTCATTGCGATCCGGCAAGCATTGCCGCCGAGGTCGCGTTGGAGGGTGACCCGCAGAGGTTTGAACTCTTCAAGCACTACCGGATTGAACGCAAGCATGGGGACGCATTGATTGCGCAGTTCAGCGAGGCCTTCTCCCAAATCTTCGCGGGGCCCGCCCCCACGGAGCGTATCTACGAGGGCGCGTTCAAACTTGACGGGAAGGTTACCGAAAGCCTTGACTCTGCCGGTGCGCGTTGGCTCCACGTATCCAATGACTTCAGAGCCGTACCGTATGAAGGCTTCGAGCTCGGTGCCGGCTTCGCATCTCTGCACTACCTACCTCGTGTTCCCAGCCTAAATGCCCAAGCTGAATTGCAGGGGTTTATTTCATTCCCGGCGCCAAACGCCGGACACCGCGCGAGCCTAGTTCGCAGCTGGAAAGCCCTGCGAGACATGGGGGCAGTGCCGGTATTGGCCTTTGCACGGGAAGCACTTACCACCGGAAGCCAGGTTATCGTCGGCTCCGAGGCCCAACCGCGACCACCGGCGGTCGCCGTTGGCAGCACCGCCACGGACGCGCTAGGCCGTGTTCAGGCTGCTATTGGGATTACCAGCATTGCAGTCCGCCCAGTGCCGGATCCCGGATCTAGCCTACTATTCCAGGCCACGCGTGCAGACGGGAGTAGAGGCTACGAAGTAGAAGTCACGACCCTCCCCACTGATGGATTCGGGAAACTAGCGGTCGCCCCTTATTCCCGGTACCTCGCGAGCGCTGCAACATCCACCAGAAGTGAGATTCTCGGGGCTTCGCAGGCAGCCCTGCTGGCGGCTCCTCACGAAGCGGCAGTGCGGACGGAGTATCGCCTGCCTGGCGGGCTGAGCCTAGAATCACATCGCTTCAGTTTTTGGGAAAAATCCGCTCCCGACCTGCCGGCGCTGCTCTTCCTCTTGAGTGACCACGGTGCGCAGCCATCTTATCTCTCAGCGTTTCGTGCTGGGCTCACCATGCAGGAAGCCCATTTCTTCTCCCTAGGGGGCACGCTCAATCTCCTGGCCGAGCAAAGCTGGGCCACGGACGACGAAGACTGGTCAAAGCCGGCGTACGACGTGTTCGGAAAACGCGTCAACGAAACACCTGTGGGAAATGCGAGTCTCTTAGGAGGCCAATCCGATGAGGAAGCGTACAGTTATTACATTCGGCTGGCTCGAGAAGCGGCAACGGCAGCAGCGGCCGGTATTCAGGCGTCCATCGAGGGGCTCAGCTCTGAGGCGCTGAGCGAGGCGCAGGATTCGGCAGGCGAAGCTCAAGCTCAGGGCCTCACTAGCCTTGAGCTCGAAGCGCTGTGCGGGCCCTCCCAATCGTGCGGAGTGGCGACGGTGAGCTTTCGGCCACCAATCAATTCTGACGCGTGCGATTCCCTCGCCTCCGACCCCGACCTCACCCACACTCTGAGTGGGGACGTTCTAAGCGAGTCTAAAGGTACCAGCCTCGTTGCGATCGCGAAGAAGACCTGTAAGAAGCTAATGGACCAACTTAGCTTAACGGTTCCAGAGTTTGCAATACCCTCAACTGCCCTCAAGGCTGGCCGCCCGCCGACAGAACCACCATCGTTTGGTGGTGGAGAACTTTCACAGGTTTTGACGGCCGCCTGGGCGGCTGCCCGTAAGATTGATCTAACCGCGCGCTCCGCTACGCCACAACGAGGGACGGCTGTGGAGTTGGCGGTGTCCCTCGGCGCGGCCGTTGCTCGCGCCTACGATGCTGCCGACCTTGCTCAGACAAGTTTTAGTAAAGCCAAAGCGGACATCGATCGAGAGCTTGCGTGCGAACTTGACGCTCAGTCCTGCGCAACGGGCTACCGCTGCAACGGTGCCTTTTCTGACAGTCTCGGGGAGCTGAATCAACTTTGCGGCCACCTTCAGCAACTTAGCACCAGCCAAACGGCATCCGCGAATGCCCAGGCAAGATGGTGCTCTCCTGAGAGGGAGGCCGAGGCGGCTAGCTACACGGTACAGCTGCAGTTCATCACCACGGGATGCTATTTTCAGGAGGAGCCGGAGGTCGAGCGCGGTTGCATATGCACGAATATCGTCGCAGCACAAAACGTGACGAAGACTACGACCGAGAGCACAACAATCTTAGGGGGTTGTTCTACTAAGCCGAATGATCCTAATTCTGTTGACTGCAAGAAAGTATCCTGCACGTGGGATGCCAAATGCATGAATTCGGGGGGGACGTACGAGGCAAGTAAGTCAAAAAGCAGCGATGCCTGCGCCAACTGCACAAGGAAAACCGTTGGCGAAATCCCTGACTGCCCTACGCACCCTCCCAAGGACCCGACGTGCCCGGCTGGCTTGATAAAGTGCGAAGGCTCATCTGGTGCATCGGCGGATTTCATGCCGATTGCGGTTCAGGCAGCCCGCTGCGAGGACGCGAGGACACTCGCCAAAGCAACCAGTGACGCGAATGCCCCCCTTGAGGCGGCCATCGCGGAGCTTCAGGGCCACCTCCTGCGCTCGATCGCCTCCGCCAAGCTCGACCTTCCGGGAAAGCTCCAAGAGGCGCGCAGTGACCACGAGAGAGTCCTTTCCCAGGTTGCGGAAGTGCAGAACGCGGCAACCTCCCAGTTCGCCAACCACTTGATAACCGTTACCGATGCAGTCAACTCCGTAGCTACTGCCGATGCGCAGCTCGCGAGCTTGCAGGGCCGGGAACAGGTCATTCGAGATCGCTTGGCACTTGACACCACCATTCGCAGCTCCGACGCCAGCTTGCGCAGACTTCTGCGAACCACCTTCCAGAGCACCGACGTCTGGCGTGCTCGAGCTTTGCTGGCGGACGCTCGCCAGTTGAGCTTGGCGGCGCGGCGCGCGGTCGAGGGCAGGTTTGTAGTCAACCTCTCAGAGATGCAGCAGGATCAGGCGTTTGTTTCCGCGCCGTCGCTCTGGGCCGACGATGTCTACGCGTCTGATCTGGATGCACCCGCCGTGGTCGGGTTGAGCCCAAGGGAAAAGAGCGCTGGTAGCGTGTACGCCAATCAACTGCTCGACTATGTCACTAACCTTGAGCGGTTCGTTCAGGGCTATAGCTCAACGTATCCTACGTCGCAGGTGCAGGGGGACGCTGAGCTTGTTTCCCTGCCGGCGCCAGCTTCCGGACCCACTGGCATGACGCCCTCGCTCAGCTCACTTCAGCCTGGAGGCATAGGGTGGCGCTTTAGCTGTCCCAACGCTGCGGCGACATCCATCGCGTACCCCGCCTCTGGGGACTTCCGTACCGCGTGCCTCAACCTGGACGGGAGCCGCTCCGCCCCCACCACTGCTACGTACGCGTTTCGACTAGATCCCTGGGGTCGGCGCGTCGGCAGCCTTGCCAATCCTCCCTACGCAAATCGCTACAACGTGCGATGGGATCGCCTTGCGGTAAACCTCAGCGGAACCGCCGTGCGTTCGTGCTCGCGGGCAGCGGGCCCAGAAAGCTGCAGTGTCCGCTACAAGCTGACCCACACCGGCCCAGCCGCAGTAGTGGACTTCGGCGGTCGCTGGCGCCTTCAACACGTACCCGCTGCCTCAGTGGAAGGCGGTCGAGCGCTGGCCGTTGAGGTCCAACTCGATCCTCTCGCCAAGAGCTTCAATGATGCGACAGTTACCAACGTCGCCCGTCGGGAGTTTCTCGGGCGCCCTATCGAAGGCACTTACGAACTGACGCTGCAGCTTGAAGCCGACGTTGATATCAGGAATATCACTGGTATTCAGCTACTCACCGAAACGGACTATTGGGTTGCACAAGATCTCGGCCAGGAAGTTTCGCAGAAGCGCGGGCTAACGAGTCTCTTTTCTCCCACCGATCTTGGGAAAAAGCTCGTGGCCTGGTTCTCCCCTAACCGCGCGACCATCGTTGAAGGAGCGAAAGTCGCGGCCCTTGGTGACCAATCTGGTCGCGGCGCTAGCGCAACTCAGACACTGGAAACTGCGCGCCCCGCGTTCCTGCAAGGCGCTGATGGGCTAAAATCACTGCTATTTACCGGGAGCGAGCGCCTCAATGCCAATGTGACTGCCCACCTTGCTACCAGTACCCGGAGTGCCCTCGCCGTATGGTATCGCCCAACCAGTGGGATGAGCGGATGTTGCGGCACGCTACTCCAGCTACTTCCGACCTCCAACCAGATGATGCTCCAAGACAGCGGCGACACCCTCGTGAAGCTGAGTGTCCCGGGTGTGGCGCCTGTGAGCACAGGTGGAACGGATCTTTCGTGGCACTTCTGGGTGGTACAATCAGTGCTGTCAGGTTCGAGCGTCCGCCAGGTCACGATCTTTCGCGATGGACAACCCCAACCACTTACGACCGTTCCTCAGGGCATCACTAACTCGATTGCGAGTCAGGATCTGCTCTTGATTGGCAATAGCTTGAGTATGGATGCTGGTTTGAAGGGGGAGGTCGGCAATGTGTTCGTGTTTGACGATCTACTGACCGAGCGTGAAATCGTGCAACTTGGCTCGTTTGAGGCTCGACACTAATGAGAAGCTATTTCGTTCACGCGAGCACTCCGCGACTCCTGCTGCCGAGCGTCGTCCTTCTTGCCCTGAGCTGCAGCCGTGCGCCCAACGGCCCTCTGGCACCTTCAGACGAAGCAATGGGGGAACGGGTGAGCCTTGCAGCAACGGAGGTTACCGTGGGGCTTGCAGGGGGAACGTTGCGGGAATCTAGAAGGTTAGGGCGTTTTGACATCTCGAAGTACCCTACAACACGGGCACAATTGGGGGCATGCCGCGCCGCCAAGGCTTGTCCTGATAGCCAAGAGCCCAGCGATACCAACCCTTCGGCACTGGCTAACCGCACCCCGTTGGACGTTGCCCGGGCCTACTGCGAATGGGTCGGCGCGCGCATCCCAACGCTAGCGGAATGGCTTCTTGCGGCACGAGGTCCCGACGTCCACCGATTCTCGTGGGCCGACGGGCCGCCTACATGTGACAAGCACCCGGCAGCTGAGGTGGACAACGGCGGTCTCGAACGCTCGGGTCCGAACCGAGCGCCCGAAACAGCTACCGCGTCGGATCCCCTTGTACCAGTTCGTGACGATGGCCCGCCCAAACCCATGATCCCCAGTGTTCGACAGTGCTCGAGCGGTATTGAACAGCTTCTGGTCGGGCGACACCCTGCTGGAAAGGCACCAAGTGGTGCAGAGGATTTTCTGCTGACAAACGGTGAGCTGCTCAGCAGGCAACCCGACTCGCTATTCGGCGCCTGTCGAGGCACAGATGGCGCGTGCTTGGTGCGCGGCCTCGCACCTGGTGCCATCGACAGTGTGGTGGCGTTAGCGCCTTCCAACACACCCGCGTCGTTGTCTGACGGAACTCAAAGCTACGGCTTCCGTTGCATATGGTCGGAGGGTGAGCCATGAGCGGTTTTCGTCGAATTGTGTGGACACAGGTTATCGGCGCGCTCATTGCGCTCACGACTACCGCTTGTTTGGTGACCTCTGGTGAGCCCCCAGTAGAGCACGCGAAGCAGGCCCTGGAAGCGGCCGCTCCTGCACTCGGCGGCGCTGGCTTGGTTCCATGGCCGATCGCGGTGAACCCCGGCAACGGCGAACCGATCAAGGATGGCGGAGGTGCTTTCAAAAGCGGCTGGAACGGGACCCTGGCGGAGCTCCTGGCTGCCGACGCTTTCGCGCAGTGTGCAAGCACGACGTCGGATTATCACTTGATCAGAACCAGCACGTACGAACGAGAGGCTGACAATGCCCCTATCCAAGGCCTGGACGCGTACCTCAATCACCTGGACGCGCTCATTGGCGACTCTCTCACGGCGCCGTGTTACGGCCCCAGCGCGACCACTCGGGTGGAACGATGGCTCGAGTTGCGCGCGAACCCTAAGTGCAGCGCGGACGCGAGCAAGCAAGAGCTTCGTTCCCTCATCATGTTGGAGCCCGGCGAGAGAGTGCTCGACCATGTAGCACGGGACGTCGCCGCGTATGACACCTTCAACGCGGATCCGCTGCAATGGAAACCCGCAGACAATAGCTGGCAGCTCTCTGGCAGCGCGAGCGTCGTCAAAAGCGCCCATCGGGCCGCAAGCCGAGAACTGAGCTATGCCGACCTGAATCTGTGCATGGCTGAGCGCCTCCGAGACTTCGTGAACTCCCCCGCCGTGTTCGCTGCACCGCCCGGGGATCACCGAGAGCTTTTGGGGGTGATCCGTGAGCGTGCCCAGTTGGCGTCGACGCAGTTCTCGATGATCTCGACCTTGTTCGCATCCTTCCCGCGGAATGATCTCCCCGAGCACTATGTCATCAACGACCCCAATTCCTTTCTCATCTTGTTTTCGGCATGGTCGCACTGGGCTGCGGCCAACTCACCGAACTCACTGGCTCGCCTTGGGGAAGACTACGCTCGCGCGATTCGCCTCACGATAAGTGCTACGTTCGAGTTCGCAGATCTGCTCGCCCGCGAAACTAGCGCTGCGGGGACGAAGGGGACGTGGGATCTCGGCTCACCTCGAGTTCGCACGATGAATCTATTGTATGGCGGAGATCCACTGGGAACGCCCCAAGGAACCACCCCGCGCCCCGGCCGGGGCGAAGGCGGGACGCGCGCGGATGGCAAGAATCCACTGCACGTTGAGACGAGCCTCGCGGACCCTCTCTTTCGGCTCTTATTTGACCTAGCTCGACGAGCGGACGCCTTGACCTTTCGCGTTGCGACGGCCGGAGGAATAGACCAGAGAGCTTCGAGCCAGCAGCTTTACAAGAGTATCGAAGTTTGGATTCGGCAACAGGACTGCGCGATAACGCACTCAGCGACCAATGGCACTGGCACACTCGGAAGCTCGAGCTGCGCAACTGGTGACATCCTCGCAACGCTACCGTCGATCACTGACCCCAAGAAGACCGAACAGTTTGAGCTATGGAAGCGGTACCAGCTGCGGTCCGACCATGCCACCACTTTTGTCGCGGCTTTTTCTGAAGCATTCGGCGAGTTGTTCACTCGTGACCAGGCGCTGCCCAACCAGCTCTACGTCAGCCTCTTTCATCTTCTCGGCAAGCATGGGCAGGTAACGATTGACGGTGAACCTTGGTTTCACGTCGACCCCAATTCCAGGATCGTCGCCTTGAGTGGTCCTGAGCTTGCACGAGCCTACGCCCGTCCTCACTGGCTACCTACGTGGGCGTTCACGTTGTTCGATAGCTACCCCCAGGACCAGGGGTTCGTCGCTACTACGCCTTTGTCGTTGGCTGTTCCTGACGACAAGAAGAAGTGGGAACAGCTCCGAGCAATGGGCGCTGTTCAAGCGCTCTCCTACGCTCGCCAGTCCCTCCTTGGCGGAGCCATGCCGCAGGCCCCGGCAGCGGCGGCCCCGTTCTTCAGTGCTGCAAAGGTCGCTCTCCCTGACCTGGATGCAGCTGTGGGCTCGCGCACGATCACGGTGCAGCAGAACCAGTATTGGGTGAGGACCTCCAGCACCTGTCCCTATTCAGGCGGTGCCGCCACCTGCAAGCGCCCCAACTTGTTCACGCTCGGGCCCATGATCATCGAGCCTGTGAGTGACCCCCCGATGCAAGTAGTACAAGTAGCGCAGAAAAGGGGCATCGTTGAGGTGGCCCGCGACCCGGAGTTCGTGCCGTTCCTAGCGAATGTATCCCGCGCTGACATCGACACGAGCAAGATTTGCGGCACTGATTGCGACGGTCCTACCTGCATTCCTTGCAACACTCCTCGAAACTACGAATACCAACTCCAGGCCTATGGCCAAGGCCTTATGTGGCGCTTCTATGGAGTCCCTTGGTATGGCAGCCGCCAGCTCTTTCTCAAGGCCGCGCCCCCGCCTGACGAGAGCCTCCCCGCAACCTACTTCCCGCTGTATGACAACGGCTTAGAGCGGGCCTCCGACGAAGGGCACCAGGTCGGCCTCGGCGGCGCCTTGAACACGCTTGGTGAAAATGTTTGGGCTCCACTAGCCGAAAATTGGTCACAGCCGAGCCTTGACGCATTCGGGCGGAAGCCTACCTGGGCCCCGGCTGCTGACGCCGCATTGCTCGGAGGAACGGCAGGCGAGGAAAGCTTTTCGTACTTGCTCCGCCAAGCGAAGAGTTCGGCGGAAGCCGCGGCCACTTCGGTCCAGACCGCCATCGCTCAGATCTCAGAAACGACGAGGGCAAGCTCTTCGGCAGAGAGTGCCAACGTCCTCGCAAACGGCACGGCTGACATCGAGCTTGCCAGCCTCTGCGGGAGCGCCGCCAGCACCGCTGCCGACCCGTGCGCTGTGCCGGAAGAGAGCTTCAACCCGGCACATAGCGTCGATGTGTACTGCCCAACGGATGTAGGCTCGGGCAAATTGGAATACTTGTCCTTCAAGGCTGAGCCGTCGTTACACGAGGCCTTACCAGTCGGGGCGAGCCTTCAAAAGACAAAGCAAGATGTGTGCATCAAGCTAGTGTTCTCGCTCTTGGCGGGGGTGGCCGAAGTTAAGATACGCAGGCCGGGCTACCAAAGTGAGCTGGTAGGAAGCGAGCTGGGCGCTCTGTTGTCCGAGTATCGGACCGAGGTTGCCGGCTATGAGCAAGCGGTGACCCTCGGCAGCCTGCAGGCCGATTCCCTTGCGGCGGACGTCGTCACCGCGTATCGGAAGGTCGACGTAGCGTTCAAAACCAGAGCAGACCAAAAGTCCTACGTTTATGGGCAACTCGGTTGCGCAAACGAACAATGCCCGTGTGCGAAAGACGCATCCAAGTGCACGGTTACGATATTGCCCGCACAACAGCAGCTAGCGCAGCTCATTATCGACGAAGGGGCCCTCGACGAACAACGCGATGTGGCCACGGCTCTGCGGGAAGGGGCTTGCGCTCGGGTCGGCAACGTCGAGCCGCCTCGATGCCCCGATTCGCCCATCCACACCGAGATCAAGGATGGATACCAGGTAAGTAGAGATGACGCGGAGAAATTCACGGCGTTTGGCGATCAGAATTCTGCGCTTGGAACAAGGTGCATCGATCGCCCCTGGTACATTGAAAACAGGTGGGCTTGTGATGAAGCGAAGGCGCGTGAAGTCGACCTCGACCTAACTCCCGAGGCCGCACCCTATGCTTCGATCAACAAGCAGCGACTAAACCTTGCAGCGGCCCTGAAGCTGCAGATTGCCGATCAGATCGCGGCGCTCCAAGCAGCGGACGAAACGTTCTACCTTGCTCGACAGGCAAGGGGCGAGGCTGTTCGAGCGGCTAGGTTTGGCATTGCCACCCAAATTGTCCAAGCTCAAGGCCACCTGGCGAGGCTGGCTGATCTTGAGTCACGTTATCGTGCGTTGAAAGTGAGGGCGCAACAGGCGAGGGCTCGAGCATCCCTGGAATCGAGCGTCGAAGCCACAACTGCCAAGGCGAGGTATGGGCTTAATACGGCGTTTCGAAGCTACGATCTCTGGCGTTCCCAGGCTTTGCTTCGCGACGCCAGGACCATGGCCTTGGCGGCAAGGAAGGCCATCGAACAGCGCTTTCTCGTCAACTTGTCAGAGAACCTACAGCGGCAGGCATTCGTTGACGCACCAGCGCTCTGGGCCGACGACGTCTATGAGCCTGATCTCGGCGCACCCACTGTCATTGGCCTGCAGCCACTCGAGTCCATTCCGGGGGCGGTCTACCCGAACAAACTGGTCGACTACGTAGGTAACCTGGAGCGCTTTGTAGCGGGCTATCCGGCCACGCACCCCACCACGCAGGCGCAGCAAGATTCGGAAGTCATAACCTTTCCGGGTCCAACTTCGGCGAGCATCGGTGTAACCGAATCAAGCAGCGTGAAGCCGGTAGGATGGTTCTTCTTTTGCCCGGAGAGCGGACGCTGGCTACCTGCCCCCTTCGGTGACTCGGAGGGATCGTCCAATGCTGCGATGAGCGGCCCTTTGCTAGCAAGCCTTTGTGATGGCAAGCCCCCCACCCGCGCACGCTTCTCGTTTTCGCTGGACCCCTGGGGCCTCACTCAGGGCTACTTTGGGAGCACTCCGTACCAGCAGCGCTATAATACTCGCTGGCGCCGGTTTGCCGTTAACCTCCTAGGAAGCGGGATCAGGGACTGTGAACGCGCCGCAAATACCGAGGGTTGCGGAGGCAGTACGTTCCTCCGCTATTCACTCACCCATTCAGGGCCTTATTGGGCGGTTGATTACGATCGAAACTGGGTCGATCTACAGTTGCCGACGGGTGTGATCGATGGCGGTAAAGCCCTAGCCACTGAGGCATTTCTGGATCCAGTCTCCCGCGGTCTGGCGGACGCGACGGTTGCCAATGCCGCACGAGATGAACTCCGAGGGCGGCCCGTGGACGGAGCCTACGAGCTCACACTTGAGCTCCCTTCAGATGTGCGACTAGAAAGGATTGAGCGGCTGCAGATTCTCACCGAGCTCGACTATTGGGTGCGAGATGGCGTTGCGACGGATCCACCAGCGAAAGGACTGAGCTGGTCACCGGGTAGTGAGCCCTCGCTGGTCCAATGGCTTTCACCGCGCACAGGGGTACAGTTGGATGCCAATTCTGGCGTTGTCAGTGCTGTGGACAACAGCTTCCACGGGAACGTCGCACTCCAGACGGATCCCGCAAAACGCCCGACGCTCATTAGCAACTCGGGCGTGCCCGCCTTTGGTTTCGACGGCAATGGTCAGTTCTTGGAGGTTCAGGATTCGCCCAGCCTGAGCTGGACCCAGAAGGGAACGTATGCTTTTTGGGTCAAATTCGACGACCTAACGCGCGGCGAAAACGTGCTCGGACAGTGGACTGGCCAGAGCAATCGCTTCTTCATAAGAAAAACCGTGGACGCAACAGGCCAGCCCATGCTGACGTGGTTTGTTGGCGTAGGCCTAACCTCAGACAATTACACCACAGCTTCGACGCCGGTGGACGACCAGTGGCACTTCTGGTCGTTCGAGTTCGATGGCAGCGCACCCGTCAGCGAACGGATGACCGTGTACCGCGACGCCGTCAAGATGTCCCCGGCAATGGAGTCCGTCCTTCCGAGCGGACCCCAAGCCACCCCTTCCCCCCCCGCGGAGCAAAGTCCTGGCAATGGCGCGCCAATGGAGTGCGGGGCGTACTACCGAGACGGGCCGCCCTGGTACCTTAAGGGAGGGCTAGGCTCGATATACGTCTTCCGGGATGTCTTGAACGACACGAGCCGTAAACAGTTGATGTCGTTTGAGAAACCGTTCAACCCCTAGCTCGCAAGGGTTGACCGTCTCTGCACCGGACGGTACAGGCCTGTTCGAACTCGAAATTAGCGCTTCAACTTGAGGAGGGAATCATGTCAGCTGGTCGATCGAAGCAAGATTGGGAAGCCACGAGTTACTCGCTTGCCGAATCCTCACTCGTACTGCAGCAACTTGTCGCCGAAGCTGACCTCTTGAAGCGCCCCGCGAATCTGCAGGTGGCGCTGCGGATTGGAGCACTCGTTCAACAGTGCCTCAAAGCCGGCCAAGGGTACCCACCAGGGCAAGGTGCGCAAACGTACCGGCAGTTAGCCCACGCCGCTAATTTGGGACGTAGCGCATCTGCCCTGTGCCGGTGTGTGAAGGTCCATGAGCTCGCCCAAGATCTGCCTGAGATCGCGTCCTTCGTACACCTCAGCACCACCCACGTGAGGGCCGTAGTTAATCTACCACTCAGCCAACAGAGGAGTTTGCTTGCGCAGGCCGAGGCCGAACGTTGGACCTGCATACGCCTTGAGAAAGCGGCGGCCGAGTTGCGACGGACGCCGAAGGCGCTTCAAGAAGCCACCGAACGCGGCAGAATCTCCGGATTTTTTGGCACCCCAGGCGCGGATATTTCGCGAAGCTTATCTTGCTCTCTCTCCCACCTAAAACGGGCGCAGCAACGAGCGGCTGGCGGCTTTCCGGAACACGTGAAGCAAAATATCGACAGCAAATTGCGAACGCTCCAGGCTAACTTGACGGAGCTCGCCCGTACCTTCGAGCCTGACCCGAAGGACGAGCCTGCGCCTATTTCGCCAGGGCCCAACTCGAAAACGCCAGGGGAGTAAGTCTAAGCGTCACCACACACAGTGTTTCCGTACGGCAACAGTTCGACAAGCCGCATTATGCGAACCCTTGATTGACTCCTAATTCCGGATCCGTTACGAGATCTTCAGGGAGTTTGAGCTGAATCCATGAGCCTCCGCCGGTTGCTTCAATCACGTAGAGTGCGCGTGTGCTCCCGCTGGCTGCTGGCTCCCGCCCTAGCGGTAGGGTGTTCAGGGCGTTCGAGCACAACCATCGTGTATCAAATCGCAGCAGGCGGCGCAGGAGCCAACAGCAGCACCGTTTCCAGTTCAACGCCCAATAGCGGCGGGCAATCCCCGGCGGGGGGCGGCTCAACCGGCGGAAACCCTGCGGCTCTAATTACGGGCGGTGGCGTGGCTACGAACAGTGGCGGCGCGCCGACTGGGGGTGTTTTCCCGGTGGCAGCAGGTGGAGCAGGCGCACCCGCAAGTATGGGCGGTGCAGGCAGCTCCGCTTCAGGCGGCACGGCAAACACAGGTAGCGGAGGCACGCCCTCTGCGACGGGAGGCGGTGCGGGCAGCAGCGGGGGGCCGTATGTTTGTCTGGAGCAACCCCGGGATCCCTTGGCGGCACCGTGCACGCCCTCCGAGGGAGAACAACTCTGGCGCGGTCATTGTTACCGGACGAACATATCCTGGGGAGACACTGTTATTCCCCCCGGAAATCCACCGCCACCCCAGTCCCTGACATTTTTCACACTAGAAAACGACAACAAACACTACGCGGACGAGTGGACGTATAGCGAAAACAGTTGCCGGGCATGGGGGGGACACCTAGCGACAATCAATTGCGACGAAGAACTCACTTTTCTGAGGCAATTCGCCGAAAAAATTCAGACGTACGTTGGCTTTTGGGTCGGCGGGTTCAGAACTGCCGACGGGCAGTGGCACTGGGCTGACGGCTCTACGTGGGGTTTCGAACCCGAGAATTGGGGCTACAGACTCGACTCCGGCATACCCACGGATTGGCAACGCCTGATGCTACTGGACAACAACCTCCCAGGATCGAGATGGACGGTTGCTCCGTTTTCCGACACGGATTTGCACATCTGCGAACGTATCGCGCGCTAGGCTGCGCGCGTTCTATTTCCGCACGGCAACAGCGTTGCGCATTGTGCGCAGCGCACCGCTAAGGGGATCCCCCAATTGACGTCCCCGCTTCCGTCGGATACTTCGATTCACGGAACGTGAGTTGTGCTGTCGTACAAGGCAGCACTGTACGAAGGAGTCACGATGGTGCGGTGCAGAAGTCAGTGGTTGCTTATGTCGTTAGCCTGCATTGCGTCTAGCTGCGGTAAGGAGGAATCAGCACACACAAGCGGGACTATACTTCCGAGCGCAACGGTGCTCGGAGAACTCAAAGAGGTCCCCGGTGCGAATGTCACCCTGGGCTTCCACGCCGGGCGCCTACGGGCAGAATTGCCAGTATCCGGGTTTCGGATGTCGAAGTTCCCAATCGTCCAAAGCCAATATGAGGAGTGCATCGCGGCCGGTGCCTGTGAGCCCGCGCGCTCTCAGCGCTGCGGAACGAATGCAGCCGCCCCCGGCATCCCGCAGGCTGAATTGGTGGCCTCTTGCGTGGACGTGGCCAACGCTGAGCGCTTTTGCGCTTGGGTTGGGGGAAAGCTTCCAACGATCGCACAGTGGATGCTCGCGGCGCGGGGCCCCGCGGTGAGCCGCTTTTCATGGGGCAACTCCAGCCCCAGCTGCGAGCAACATCTCACAGGGGCTCGCACGCTCTCAGCAGAAGAGGTCGGTGATCTACAGCGCAAGGTCGCCTGGCCTGGGGAGCTCCGCAACGCCCTCCGCCGCGCACGCCTCTGCCCCGAAGGTTCAGTTTCTGGCACACGCATTGGGCAACATTCAGCGGGGGCCTCGCCCTTCGGATTGGAAGACGTGCTGCTCACCCGGTCTGAGCTCGTCATCACCGGCGCCGGAAGCCCGTACAACTCGTGCCGCAACAGCGACGGCACCTGCTTGATTACTCGCACCGGCGGCGCCGAAATCTCCAGTCTCGAGGGCATTTCGCGAACGCCTCCGGCGGTTACCCCGGAAGACACCGAACAGTCACCATTGGCCACCTACGCTTTCCGCTGCGTCTGGGAATGAAGAAGCACCCTATGAAACGCATACTCCTCCTGTCACTCGGCTTCGTCCTTGCTTCGTGTGCGGCCCCGATCGAACAAGAAGTTGCCACCACCACGAGCGCACTCACCGGGCTGCCCAGCACTGGCTTCGTGCCGCTTCCAATTAACACCGAAATGTCCGACCCCCAGCTTGGCCCATCGGTGCCAGTCCCTGCCTCCCCGCCAACTTCGAGCTGGGACGGGACCCTTGGAGATCTGATCGCCGCCGACGCGCTGGCCGCGTGCATGAGCACAAGTACGGGCGCCCGCAGCTACTTGTACAACAACATATACGACTACGACTTGGATCCTTATCTCAACCAACTCCTCCGATGGATGGCAAGTGCGGCGTGTATAAAGCACTCAGCAGGAAAGTTCGGAAGGATAGAATGGGGTAATTCGAGGCGGAACCCATCTTGCAACATTAACACCCTAACCGGGCAGCCGGCGGCACTGCCAGAAAAGACGTCCATCGCAAGCGACGATGCTCAAACGAACGCTTTCGCCTCGCTCTCAACTGCAGGCTCGAATAGCGCGTACTCCTTCGTCAACTACGCGACGTTGAATCTCTGCATGGCCCTCCAGGTCAGAGAATCGCTCAACAGCGCCGAGATCCTTTTTGCCTCGGACGATGAACAAGGGCGCATGTTAGGTATCGCAAGAGAACGCGCACAACTTGCCACCATAGGGTTCGCCCAACTCGGCCAGGCCATCCGCAGCTCGCAGACCAAGGAGGCAAGCGATCCGAAAAAATACATCGGTCACTTGAAAGATTGGGCCCTTAACCCCGCTAATGCAGCTCACGCGACCTACTTTGGACAAAATTTCGCGATGGCCACGCGCACAATGCTCGAGGCCACGAATGAGTACGCCAGGTACCTAAGGCGTCGCGCGGCAATGACGCAGTCAGGTACGGCACGCGCAGAGGCGGTCTGGGGGGAAGGTTCTCCGCGAAGCAGGCTTATGAATCTGCTGTTCGGTGGAGGCGATCCGATGGGACCCGTATCAGGAGACCTTACCGGAGGTCGTGCTTATGGGGGCAAGGCCTCGATGCGAGGTGCCGCGCCAGCACACGTTAAGACTTCCATGCGCAACCCTCAGGTTCAGGCGCTCTTGCAACTGTCTCGGAGTGCTGACGCCCTGTACCTCCGGGACCTTCAGGGCACTTCGCCCAAGATTGACGTACAGGCTTCGGCAGAAAGGCTCTACCGCCAGGTCGAGCAGCATCTGCAGAAGCGAGCGTGTGAGCAGCGCAACCCTCTTCCGGCCAACAGCACCGATCCGATGCCATGTGGCGATTCGGCGATGTGGGCTCTCGTGCCCCCGCTATCCAACTATACTCAGTCGTTAACCTGGACTAATCACGAAATCAAACCGGAGCACGCAACGACTCTTGTCACTGCCCTTTCGGAGGCCTTGGGTGAGCTGGGGTTGCCACTCGTCAATCCCCCTCCCGCCCTTTACGAAGGTCTGTTCCACCTTTTTGGCGCAAACGGCAGAAGGACTCCTCCAGATGCAATTGCCATCCCGGAGCAGTGGCTCCACATTGATCCGCAATTCTCGATTGCGGCATTCAGTGCAGCCGAGCTTGGCACTCAATACTCGCGGACGTTACTCCCGTTTAACCTCATTGGAGTCTCCGGCAACGTCCACCCGATTGAGGCTGGTTTCTTCCTTTGGCAACCTTCCAACCCCAACCCGTGGGCCGGGGCCGTCCCAAACTTGGATCTTGCGACGTTGCAGGCGCAAAATTGGGAAGATCAACGTCAGGCCGGGGCCACCGCTGTGTTGGAGTTCGCACGTTTTTCAATCGTACATGGCCTTGCTGCTGGTTTAGAGTCCCCGTATTTCATTCCAACCAGAGATGTTTTGAATGCAATTTCGGCCGCGATCGGAGAGCGATCGACCTCAATCGTTCCATTGGGCACGGTTACCACAACGAACGACGCGAAGAGCTGCAGCGAAATCGACATGGCGTCGTCGTCGTCCTGCACACGCTATGTGTTCGATGGGAGGTACAGGGTAGGGCTACTCCAACCCACCGTCCCAGTTAGGCCGGGGTACGCGTTGGCGCCCGGGCATAAGCGGTTGTTGCAGACCGTGACCATTAATCCAAGCACCACCACGTTTGACGGGACGTCCGCGACGGACCTTCCCGCCAACACTAGTCCCTTGAGCAGGAGCCCCATGGGAGAAGGCTACAGTTGGTACACCAGCTTCGCCTCCCCAGGACCGGTATCGTCCGACCTCTTCATCGTTGAAGGCACTAGCCCAAACAAGACCTATACCCCTATCTTTCGCACCGGCGAACCGGGCACGTATCACATCACGTTTGGCGGGAGCTTCGGCCAAATGGCGGAGCAAGTCATGGCTGTCTCGCCCATGGACTGGTCTGAGCCTCGGTATGATGCGTTTGGTCTGCTCACCAACTGGGTTCCACCCGCCGACGCATCCCTCATCGGCGGCCAGCCTGGCGAGGAAAGCTACTCGTTCTACCTCAAGGCCGCAAAAGATGCCGCTGCCCAAGCCACCTCTGCTGTCAAGACAGCGATCGACAACGTAACCCAGGAGGCGATCGAGAAGGAGGCATTGGAGGCTTCCGAGACGAAGGCTAAAGGCGTTGCGGAGCTCACCAAGCGCGGGCTGTGCGGTGATTCGATGAGCTGTGATGTTGGGCAATCATTTCTGTACGCCACCTATTCTGACTTTAACTACAGGGGCGACACTGGAAGCAGTACAGACTGCCCGGATTCCGAACCCGCCTATGGGGCTGCCTGCGACCCGTCGAAAATGCAAATTTGCTACTATTCGACTAAGTACTGTGGATGTGCCGCTGGTATCTCAGCCAACAACACCGTCACCAACACATATAAGTGCCTTAGCAACCCGCGGACTCTTGAGCCCAAAGCGCCGCCATCGTGCGTGGACCCCGAACTCTTAAAGATCCCTGGCACCCAAGGCACAGTAGTCGCTACCGGCAAGGAACTTTGCGAGAATGAACGCTCTCAGGTCAAGCAAGCGCTGGGTCGGGGTCTGCGACTGGCCTTTCCGGTGTGGCAGGCAGCCGACCAGAATGCCGTGCCGACATTCGCCGAATATTCGGGCAGCAAACTCCAAGCGGTGCTTGTGCGCCAGTGGAACGCCGTGCGCCTTCTGAAGCAAAAGTACGATGCGTACCTGGACGCGACGTTGGGCCACGGAAGCAGGGTGGCGATTGCCTTGGCTGAAGTACGCAACGCGGGAGAGTCGTATTATAACCTCGTAACCCGCATTAACGAGCGTCTTGGATGCCACATCAGCCTGGGTGCATGGGTGTGCCCGTGCGCCGACGCGGCTGCTACTAAGGACCCAGTCAAAATTAACGCTGCGTGCGTGGCCCAGGGCGCCAACGGACAGAACGTTCCGCTATCGGCATTCGCCGATCAATACTTTCAGCTTAACATCGCTCGGGACCAACGGGCGGTGGACCGGAAAATCAAGGAGAATCTTAGGTGCGTCGCGACGGATGGGGCCGTTCTTCAGCCCGGTACCGCACAAATAGGCGCCAGAGAAGCGGCGATGATAGAGACCTGCGGCGCCTCAGCAGGCTGCGCAGCCGCAGTAAGTGCAAAGAACCAGTGCGACGACACCTTTACCATCTGGTCAACGTCGAAACCCGCAGTTGACCCCGCCACCGGGAAGGAGATAGATCCTGCCGGTGATCTTGAAACGCTCATCCTCAAGCAACTTGGGAGCGAGCTCCTCACCCTAGAGGATCAAAAAGTTGAGGCCGAGCATGCGTACGACACCAAACTGTTCGACCGGGTCAAGGCCGTGCGAGACGTCAATACCGACCTTGCCACGGTGTTGACGGAGCTCCTCGATCAAGTGGGCGTCATCAACGAAACCAATGCTGACCTGGCCAGGCTAAACACGGATGCTCAAGCCGCGGACGCAACCGCAGCCCTGGATACCGCAGCCCAGGAGATCGGGGCGAAAACGCGCTTCGCGCTCCGCAGGTCGTTCAATAGCTATGATTTCTGGCGAGCACGCGCACTTCTCGACAGCGCCCGTGTGATGTCCCTGGCGGCACGCCGAGCTATTGAAACTCGCTTCGTCGTGAACCTCTCGGACATTTCGACTGACCAACCCTTCGTTAAAGCACCTTCACAGTGGGCGGATGAAGTGTACGCAACGGACCTTGATGCGCCCTCTTCGGTAGGTCTCACGGTGGGAGCCCCACAGACCCAAGGGGGCATCTATCCTAATAAATTGCTCGACTATGTGACCAATCTTGAGCGCTTCGTCCAAGGCTACGCCACCGAGTATCCAACCTCGATAGCGGCTCCAGATTCGGAGCTCCTTACGTTGCCCGGCCCTGATCAATACCGAGAGCTTCCTGGCCTCACGCCGACAAACCCGGGTGGCCGCATGCTTGAGTTAACAGGTGATTCCAAAGGCTGGTCCTTTTTCTGCGAAAGCTCAGGAAAATGGATTGCGCATCCGCTAGCTAACAGCGGCCCGTTCGACGCAACCGCAGCTCACGCGTCGCTTAGCACTGCGTGCGATGGCTATGCGCCCACACGTGCGCGCTATCCCTTCATGCTGAATCCCTGGGGCGTTCAGCAGAGTCCGTTCGGAAGATCCCAAACGTATGCCAATCGCTACAACGTGCGCTGGCGAAGACTCGGCGTGAACCTAGTGGGGACAGGGGTGAGAGATTGCGGCCAGGCCCAAGATACGCTGGCGTGTTATTCGAGCGGTTTTGTGCGCTATTCACTCAATCACACGGGCCCAGCTTGGCTCACAGATTATCAAGAGGAGTGGCGCTCGCAACTGATCCCAAGAGCGAATATTGAGGGTGCCAAGGCTCTCGCCGCAGAAGAATGGCTCGATCCGGTAACACGCGCCTGGAATCTACCGGCGGTCGCGAGCATTGGACGGGGCGAGCTTGCAGGGCGTCCGACGTCCGGCGTCTACGATCTAATCCTGGAGCTGGGCAGCGACGTTCGCCCGGACCGCATTGAGCGGATCCAGTTGCTCACGGAGTACGACTACTGGGTCGCCAACGGACGCAGTTCCGGGGGCAGCTCGGCACAATGAAAATGACTCGGCTGCGCGCGGCATCCCTCGGTCTTTCGGCCCTGGTCCTTGCCGGAGGCCTTTATTCCCCACTGCTTCTTGCCGACACCGGAGCTCCCCCGCCCCCATCGGAGGGGACGGCGCCTACCGCGACAGACGGCACATACTCCGATGGAACGCGCGCAGCGCTTGCCCAAGCGTTCGCCGGCACCGCCCGGGCAAGCACACAGGCCCCCCCAACAGACAGCGCGCCCGCAGCCACCAGCGCTGAGGCACCGAAGCCCCCCCCTCCGGCCACCACAGCCAAGGACAAAAAGCCAGACGCTCTGCCCGGCCTCACCGATGTCCAGAAGGCCCTCGCCTCGCTCCCCAAGGGTGGCACGGCCATAGCTTCTCAAGCCATCTCGTTGCCCAAAGGCGCGGGCAGTGTCGAAGGCATGGGTGAAAGCTTTTCCGCCCAGCTTTCCACGGGCATAGCCACATTTTCGGTACCGTTTCATCTGCCGAAAGCTCGTGGCGGCGCCCAACCGGAGCTTGGCTTGAGTTATAACTCAGGCGACGGGTTCGGAGATGCGGGCATGGGCTGGTCCGTCGGGGCGCCTTCGATCGACCGGCAAACGGATCGCGGTGCTCCCCGATACGATGACCGTGCGGATTGGCACCCCGGGCAAGATCATTTTCGATTTGGCTCCACGGAGCTGGTGCCGATCTGCACGGTGGGCGCGAACAATGCTTGTGCGGGCGCCCCATCGGAAACGTTCATCGGTTATGCGGGCTGGCAATATTTCCGCCCGCGCATGGAGGGATCTTATTCGCGCTTCTTTTGGTCGAATGATCACAAGACCTGGGTGGTGCAGTCCAAAGACGGGCTGATGATGGAATTTGGGGTACCACGCGATGGAAGTGGGGACACCAACGCACTTGAATTCAATCCGGACCAGCCGAGCGAGATCTACAGCTGGCAACTGGTGCGCTCTTACGACACGCACGTGACGACCAACGGCGTTGGATCCGTCTTCCCGCTCAACGTAGTGGTTTACCGCTACTTGCGGGACGGCGGCACGCTCTACCTCAGCCACATTTACGACACCCCGCCGGCCAGTGCACCCACCACGGCGTCCCTCACTGACTACGCTCATCATACAGCGCTCAGCTACTCCACACGGCCCGACAGCGTCGTTTCTTATCGTTCGGGTTGGGCTACCCAGCGCTCGTTGCGTTTGACGGGCGTCGACGTGACGAGCAAGCCTTTCGTTCTATCGGCCGGAGCTCAGCGGTCGCTCGTGCGGCGCTACCATCTGGAATACGACACGGGCACCCACACCTCGCTCCTTACTTCTGTGCAGGTCGAAGGGCGTTGCGGGAATGTACCCGAAAGCGTCCAGGATGCGGGCGGCAACTTCCTGATCGGGCAGAGCACCAACTGCGATCGTTTGCCCCCGTTGAAGCTCGGTTATGAGCGAGTTTCTGGCGCTGCGCCGTTGCGGGATTCGCAGGGGCTTGCCTTTGAACCGTTCAACACCAGCGTGCGAGATCTTGCCAGCAGCCCTCCGCACTCGCTGGACGAAACGCTCACGGAACTGATGGACGTCAATTCGGACGGTCTACCAGATGTCGTGGTCACGGCCCCCGGCCTCTACGGAGGCGCGTTTGCGTTGTTTGAAAACGGCTTGGCGAGCGACGGCAACCGCGGGTTTCGCGCTCTGCAGACCATGAGCGTGGTTCCGAACCTCGGGGTGGATTCAAATGTGTTGCAGCTCAGCAACACAAATGTCAATCCGCTCGATGTGGACGGGGATGGCCGCATCAACCTCGTGCACATGCCACAGGCAAAGCAGTACTCGATCTTTTCCCCCTTGTGGCAGCAGAACAAGTGGGTATGGGCGGGGCGCAAAGTGGATACGGCGGGCGCCCAGAACGCCAAGATCGATTTCACACGCGATGCGGCGAATTTGCGCGTCATGGATGTGAACGGGGATGGCCTCGTAGATGTGGTGTTCAGCGGCGCAACCGAATGGCAGACATTCTTGGCGCTCGGCCGTTATCCCGGAGGCGATGGTCAATTTGGGCAGGCCCAGTGGACAGGCCCCGATAGCGCATCGATTTCCCTCGAACCACGCCGCACCTGTGCGCCGTGGGCGTCCACTCCGGTACGTTTTTCAGATCCCGACGTGAAAGTCGCGGACATGAACGGCGACGGCCTGGATGACATCGTTCGGGTTCGTTCTGAGCAAATCCAGTACTGGCCTGGGCGTGGCAATGGCGTGTTTGGAACGGGTTCGCGGACGGATTGTGCGGCGGGCAGCGTTTCGGTGAGTCGCTCGATTTCAATGAAGACAGCGCCAGCGTTCGGGGTCGCCGATCCGCAAAACCTGATGCTGAATGACGTGAACGGCGACGGCCTCGCCGATATGGTGGAAGTGCGCTTCGACGCCGTCGACATCTACCTGAACGACAACGGCAAAGGTTGGACTCGGCGCGTCACGATCAGCGGCACACCCCAGCTGCCGAATGGGGCGCACTTCGCGCGACTCACCGACATCAACGGCTCGGGCACCCCTGACATCCTCTGGGGCCAGGCGCACCGATATCGCTACATCGATCTTGCCGGTGGCAAGCGCCCGTATGTGCTCACCAGCATCTCGAACGGGCTCGGAAGCAACACCGAGCTTCAGTACTCCACCTCCACCCAGGTGATGCTGGATGCCGAGAAGGCGAACTCCAAATGGTCCAGCGTTGCGCCCAGCGTGGTGCCGGTTGTCACCCAATCGACGGTTTACGATAACCTGCAAGCGATTGGTCGATCGGGCGGCGCCTACATTACCCAGTATGTGTACCGGGATCCGATATACGACGGCCGCGATCGTGAATTCCGCGGGTTTTCGCAGGCAGACTCGAAGAAGCTGGGCGAAGATCCGAACAAGACGACGCTGCCCGCCCGCACAGCGATTCAGCGCTCCACCTTCATCCTGGGCGAATGCCCAGCCACGGACACTGATCTGTGCTCCGCCCCGAATCGATGGAAAGACAACTGGCGAGCTGCGCTCAAGGGTCTGCCGGTCGTCGTCGAAATTCTCGACGCCAACGGGGTATACCTCTCAACACAACACACCTCCTACGAGCTTCGACCGCTCTATACGGGACGCGACGGAAGAAATGTCGTGGCGGCACTTCCCCAGACCGTCGACACCTTCCTTTACGATACCTCCAATTTTGCCGCCGCCCCCAGCAACATCACCGTCGACGACGTTGTCTACCTGACCCCCACGTTCACGCGACCCAGCGAAAAACGAACGCTCGTGCGCCGCGCCCAAGCCGGCACCTCGCGCACGCAAGCGACACAAGTTTTCGACCGGGTTGGCAATGTCACCGAATCGAGGAACCTCGGCTGCATTGAGGGCTGCCCCACTGGCCCCGACGAGACCATTTCTCAATTCGCGAGCTATGGCATTCTGACCGGGAATGATTGGCTGTGGCGTAAAACCCGCGGTTACGTGACCGGAAGCGCACACCCAGGCAACCGCAACGACACCAGCTTCAGCTACCTTCCGACAGGCGAACCTTACCAAACCAAGCCCACCTTGATCGGCACGGTTGCACTCGATCGCTCGCACGCGACCCCGGGCGCGGCGATCGCTCAGCTCCCCACCGGAGCGGCCGCTGATGGCGAATTCGTCGCCGTTACCAACGCCTACGATACCTTCGGAAACCTGGTTTCAACCACTGGCGTTGAAGGCCGCTGCCGCAGCGTCAGCTACGATACCGCCTATTCACAGCTGCCCATCTCCGAGACCACCTACGCTGGGTCCTTGGGCAGCAACGGCTGTGGCACACGCGCCCTCACCACCGACGGCGTCGTCTACGACCGCGGCATGGAGCTCATCACGGCAGCGCAATCCCTCACGCGCCAACCCTCGCGCTTCGACTACGACAGCTTCGGCCGAATCACCGCCATCTGGTCCGTCGATCCCGCCTCCCCCGGCAGCCTGGCCCTGAAAGCCTCCACCAAAATCCAGTACTTTCTCCCCAGCCAAGCCAGTGTCGCCAGCAGCCCGTACTCAGCTGTACAAGTTCTCACCCAAGACGGCGAAACCCCGAACATCGATTCGTATGCCGAAACCTGGAGTTTCACGGATGGCCTCGGACGGGCACTTTTCAGCCTGACGCTGGACGATCCCGTACCGGGAGCCCCGAAGTACATCCAGAGCGGCATCACCACCTACAACGCGCACGGCTCCCCCAGGCGCGTCTACGAAAACCGCTACGTGGTGGTAGATCCGAGCTCGCTCCTCACGAACACCATCGCAACCCGTGCGCTGCTTGGCACTCCCACCGCACTGACCGACCGCGCCATTGAGTACGACGCCTTCGATCGCTCGATCGCACAATACGGCCTCGATGGCGTGCGCAACCTGCGCACCGATTATCACGCACAAAGCCAAGATCTCTGGGACGCAGCCGACCTAGCAAACGGCCTACACGGCGGTAGCTTCGCCAGCGCAACGAAAGATGGCCACGGCCGCGCCATCATGACCACCGAGCGCGTCAACAGCCCCAGCCTCGAAGCGCGCCACACCATCACCAGTTACCTTCCCACTGGCGAAGCAGAAGTCATCACCCGCCGTCGCCCCGACAGCCCTGGCATCCCCGACGTGGTACGCTGGATGCGCTACGATTCGCTCGGCCGCATGGTGCTCAACGTCGAGCCCAATACCAGCACGCTTTTTAGCCCAAATCCCAGCGCTGACATGAGCCTGACCGGCCGGCACGTCTGGCGTTACGCCTACAACCGAGCCGGAGACATCGTGGGCACGAGCGACGCGCGCGGTTGCGGCGTCAACTACACCTACGACGCCGCAGGCCGCCTGACCTCAGAAGATTACTCCCCCTGCCTCAGCATTCACGCCCCCTACAGCGCACCTGAATTCACTGCCGACAATGAGACGGGCGTTGAAGTTCTGTATCGCTACGACGTCCCGGACGCCGAGGACGGCGCAATCCTCGGCACCGCCCCCGCCACCCCGTGGAACAACGCGAGCCTATTGCTAGGAAAAATGGTCTCGATCTCCGATCGAGCCAGCAAGTCCGTCACGCGTTACGACGCCCGCGATCGCGTCACCGGTGTCGCCGTCCGCATCGTCAAATCGGGCACCCCCGACAACGCCCTCCAGAACCGCTACGCCCCCCGTTGGTACGCGCGCACCTTCACGCTCGACGCCGCGAATCGACTACTGACTCAAAGCACCGGAGCTCCCGCCACCTTGCCGGCACTTTTAGTTAACGGCAAAAGCGACCTCAGCTACCAATACAGAAAATCCGGTCGAATCCAATCCATCGGCAGCAGCTACGGCACCCTGCTCGCGAACGCCACCTATGCCGCCGACGGTCTCCCCAACGTCCTAACCATGGGAGACGCCGCCGCCACCCAACGAAACTACGGGTACGACGTTCGTCGACGCCTCAAAACCGTCACCACCGACCGAGCCTTTCCCGCCCTTTGGCCGTCGTTGCCAGCTCAGACTTCAGCCGAACCAACCCAACAGCTCCCGCTAGAGTTCCTAGACTACACCTACGACGCCGTCGATAACCCGATCAGCATCACAGACAATCGCTCCGCAGCCGAATGGCCCAAGAACGTGGGCCCCGTCGATCGCACCTTCACCTACGACGACCTCTATCGCCTCGTCCTAACGACCAACAAGTATAAATCCGAAGGCGTAAGACCAGCCAACGAGCCCGCATGGAAAGCCCCCAATGGGCCCGAAGCCGCCACCTCAGCCCCACAGGTTTCCTTCCCCAACCGAGTAGCAAAACAAACCTACGCCTACGATTGGCTCGGCAACACCCAGACTACCCGGGACGACGCAGACGGCTTCTACGACCGCTCCCTAGGCGCTGTTACTAACGACACCCCCACCAATGCCCCCTATCGCTTAACCGCAGCCTCCAACCGCG
>JBBSBI010000034.1:0-32165 GCA_038251425.1 Polyangiales bacterium | reverse complement strand
TTCGACTGCGACGGAACGTTGGCAGATTCGATGCCCCTTCACCACGAATCCTGGGTGTTTGGGCTCCGCGAGTGTGGCGCGCCCTTTGACTTTAGCTGGGAGCTTTTTACTTCGCGCGGAGGCATGCCGCTTGAGCAGACCGTGCTGGAATTAAACCGGCAGTTTGGCTGCACGCTCGACGCCGAGCGCATCGCTGCTCTGCAACGCGTGCATTTCGAGGCCCGGATCAAGGACCTGCAGCCGATCCGAGAGGTCACTGATTTTGCCCATGAAATCAGCCGACTTTCGCCGGTGAGTGTGGCTTCTGGCAATCTCCGGCTTCAGGTCATTCGCTCGCTGGAGGCCATTGGCGTCGGAGAACTATTCGACATCATTGTCACACCCGAACAAGTCCAGCACGGCAAGCCTCACCCGGACATGTTCCTCTTGGCCGCCGAACTCATGGGCGTTGCCCCGAAAGATTGTCTGGTCTTGGAAGACAGCCCCCTCGGCATTGAAGCCGCAAAACGGGCTGGAATGTCCTGGGCCCTGGTGCGAGAAGCACTGCCCATCACCGAGAAAACCAGGTAAGAGCAGCGCGTGGCTCGGGCCCTCGGCAAAGTGATCCTGTTTGGCGAGCATTCCGTGGTGTACGGCGTGCCAGCCATCGCCGCCGGGATTCAGCGTGGGGCTGAAGCATCCGCTGCTCGTGCCGCTCACGCGTCGTTGCAGCTTGGAGAGCTTCCGACTGCGTGCGAGCCGGAGTCGGAGCCCGGGCGGGCTTTCGCGGCGCTACTAGCAACACTTTCATTGGGCGAGTTTGAAGTCCACGCAACGACCGAGCTCCCCCCCGGTTGCGGCCTCGGTGCATCCGCTTCTTTGGGGGTCGCGATTGCCCGCGCCGTGTTGGAAGTTGCCGCTTCGGAGCTGCCCATCAGTGAGACCCAGCGCTGGGTCCTGGAAGCCGCAGATGCCTGGGAACGTGTGTTTCACGATAACCCTTCGGGCATCGATGCCGCGGCTGCAACAGTGGGCGGATGCTTTCGCTACACGCGCGCTTTAGGACCCCAACCGCTTCAGTTGGCGAAACCCTTCACCCTCGCGATCGCGATTGCAGGCCCTCCCGCCCCAACTGCCGAAATGGTGCGAGGCGTCGCCAGGCTGAAAGAACGGCGCCCTGAGTTGGTGGCGAAAACTCTCGAAGGCATCGCATCGATCGTCAGCAACGCCGAGATTTGCCTTAAAATGGGCGATTTTTCCGGCCTCGGCAAGCTGATGGATTTTAACCAAATGTTGCTCGCCGGGCTCTTCGTTTCGACGCCCGAAATCGAAGACGCGTGTCAGGTTGCCAGAAGCGCGGGCGCGCTCGGTGCCAAGCTGACCGGAGCCGGAGGCGGGGGTGCCGTGATCGCGTTGACGGAGGGTGACCCAAACGCCGTCCTGGATGCCTGGAAGCACCAAGGCTTTGAGGCCTTCTTCACCACGATTGGCTAACATGACGCACCCCCTACCTAAAGCCACAGCCGTCGCGCATTCTAACATTGCGCTCGCCAAATATTGGGGAAAAAAGGACGAAACACAGAACCTGCCCGCTACGCCGAGCCTGTCAATGACGCTCGATGCGCTCCACACGACCACTTCGGTACAATTCCTGGAGGGCCTCAAGGAAGACGAAGTCACCCTGAACGGCTCCCGGCTCACGGGTGATGACCTAGAAAGATTGTCCCGTTTTCTCGGCAGAATCCGCCAACTTTCGGGCTTAACGCTCGCGGCTCGTGTCGAATCGAACAACAACTTTCCAACGGCATCGGGGCTGGCATCGAGCGCCTCTGGCTTTGCTGCGCTCGCGCTCGGAGCCACGCGAGCTGCTGGTTTGGAACTTCCTCGGAGCGAAGTGAGTGCTCTAGCGCGCCTGGGCTCTGCTTCAGCGGCCCGGTCCCTGTTCGGCGGCTACGTCGCATTGGAGCTGGACGCAGCCTCTGCACACCCAGTGTTACCCGGAGACGGCTTCCCTCTTCAGCTGTTGGTTTGTGTTGTCACCACGCTCCCCAAAGACAAGAGCTCTCGTTCTGGCATGGGCCACACCGCCAAAACCAGCCCCTACTATCCGGCGTGGGTCGCCAGTGCACCGTCTGTCTACCTACGCATCCACAGAGCACTGCTCGCTCAAGACTTTGAAGAATTGGGCCGCGCTACGGAACACAGCGCACTCATGATGCACGCGAGCATGTTTGCCGCTGAGCCCCCGCTCAACTACTGGTCACCCACCACGTTGGCGCTCTTAGCGCGCGTCACCGAACTGCGGAGCGCTGGCCTGCCAGCCTACGCAACCATGGATGCCGGGCCACATGTGAAGGTGATTTGCAATCCAGCCAACACCCGGACGCTCGCGGCGGCGCTTGAGCTGGTCCCAGGCGTAAAACAGGTGATCGTGTGTTCGCCTGGGCCCGATGCGTCGGTCAAGGTTGAGCCCACGTGATTGCCAAGGCGCCTGGCAAGCTGGTGTTATCCGGCGCCTACTCGGTGCTCTTTGGTGCGCCTGCCATTGTGACTGCTGTGGATCGTTACGTGACGGCGGACAGCTCAGGCACGGCTGAGTTCGTGACACCGGAGGTCCGGGCTGGGCTCCCCGCGAACGTGCCCGCACCCGCGTTCGACGCCAGCGAACTCCGGAGCGAATTCGGTAAGCTTGGACTGGGCTCAAGCGCCGCGATTCTCGTTGCCAGCCTCGGAGCGCTTGAACCAGAGCCCCTCACTGCCGAGGCACTGACTCAGCTCACCCGACGCGCTCTCCTCGCCCATCGCACGGCGCAGGGTGGAGGCAGCGGAATCGATGTCCTGGCGAGTGTACACGGCGGTACGCTCGTGGTGCGGACCGAGGCCGGCGCGGAACTGCCAAGCTTCAAAACGGTCACTTTGCCGCTTGGCCTCCATTGGTCGGTGTGGTTCTCAGGGCGTTCAACGTCTACCTCCGCGATGATCGCTCAGGTCAATCAGCTTCGCACCCTGAATAGGCGACGTTTTGACGCAATTCTCACCCCACTCAGTCAGGCCGCGGAAGACGCCGCTCGGGCCATCGAACTGAATCAAGCGAGCGACCTCTTAGCATCACTTCGGGCTCAAGCTTCACAACTACAGATTCTCGGCTCAGCTGCGGATGTTGACATCGTCACGCGAGAAACGTTGGAACTCGATCGCTTTGCGCAGGCTGAGCGCGCTCTGTGCATGCCTTCCGGTGCGGGAGGTGGCGATGTCATGCTGCGCGTAGGCGTCACTGAGCCGGGTGCTCAATTCGTAGAGCTCGCTCAGTCGCTTGGTTTCGTGCGCCTCCCGCTCGTTCTTGGAGCGCCTGGGCTACACTTTCCCCAAGCCAGAGGGCGCGCACTATGACTCAAGGCTCCCGTATTCCAGGCTTCTACAGACTATCCGTTGAGGAACGCCAACAGTGCATCGCTGAACGCGCTCAGCTTGAATTAGCAGAGCTGATCGGCGCGGTCGCGGGCGGCGGCCTGACGACTGAGCTTGCGGATAAGGTGGTTGAAAATGTGTTGGGCCTGTACGCGCTCCCGTTCGGAGTCGCACTCAACGTACAAGTCAATGGCCGAGATTGCCTCGTCCCCATGGTGGTTGAGGAGCCGAGTGTGATTGCGGCCGCGTCGAACGCCGCACGCATGGTGCGAGCTGGTGGGGGATTCCACGCGCGCATGCTGGACAGCCTAATGACAGGGCAAGTGCAGCTTTACAGCGTTCCAGATTCAAAAACAGCGCTTCTGAATCTAGAAGGTGCCAGTGCCGAGCTTCTTGAACTCGCGCGGGAGTCCGTGCCGAGCCTGGTGGCCCGAGGTGGCGGGCCTAGACGGCTTGAAATGAGGGATCTGGGTGAAGGCTATGTGGTCGTTCACGTTCTGATCGATTGCTGCGATGCCATGGGCGCCAACCTCGTCAATCACGTCGCAGAGTCCATTGGGCCTCGCGTTGCCGAGCTCGGCGGTGGCAAGTTGGGGCTGCGGATCCTTTCCAATCTTTGCGACCAACGGCGCGTGCACGTGACGTGCAGAGTGAACGAAGCCGAGCTGCTTCTTCGCGGCGATCGTGGGTCGAGCTATTTCCCGCCAGCGATCGATACACCTTTGGCCTCAGACATCATCGACGGGATCGTCCAGGCCTCGCGTTTTGCTGAGCTTGATCCCTACCGAGCAGCCACCCACAACAAAGGCATCATGAATGGCGTCGATGCCGTTGTGCTCGCTACGGGCAATGATTATCGCGCTGTGGAAGCGGGAGCGCATGCGTATGCGGCGCGCAACGGTCGCTATGCCCCACTCAGCATTTGGCGGTGCGAAGGCAACCAGCTCGTCGGCACTTTGGAAATGCCGCTGGCGCTTGGGATGGTGGGCGGCACGCTGCGCGTTCATCCCACGGCCCAACTTGCGCTTCGAATGCTGGGTGTTGCGAATGCAGGAGAGCTCAGCATGGTTGCGGCGGCGGTTGGCCTGGCTTCGAACCTTGCTGCCCTGCGTGCGCTGGCTACAGAAGGGATCCAGCGCGGGCACATGTCGCTGCATGCTCGCTCGGTAGCGGCAGCGGCGGGAGCCACTGGCGCAGAAGTGGAACGCGTCGCTGCAGCCCTCTCCAGGCTGGGCGTGATCACCCTGACAGCCGCGGAAAAATGCCTTTTGGAGCTCAGGCAAGCCCGATGACACACCCCGCCCTCGGCCAGACCAAGTTCCCTCGCTGGCTGTGCTGCTTTCACAGTCGCATCGCTCGGCTCGCCGCGGCATCCTGGCTCGCGACGGCATCGCTCGGCTGCGTAGCCTCCGAACAAGTGGAAAGACTCATCGATGGGCAGCTCCAACCTGGGCGTTTCGTCGACGAACGCGCCTACGCCTACTACGCACGCGGCCGAGTCCTTGAACTCAGTGGAGCCAACGCCGAGGCGCTCGAGTACTATGAGCTCGCGCAACGGTACGATGAAACGAGCGTTGAGTTGGCGGTGCGCGTGGGCAGTACGCGCTGCTCACTCCGAGATAGTTCGGCTTTTTCAGCGTTTGACGCCGCCCGCGAGCTCAATGCACGCTATGCACCACTGTGGATCGAGTTGAGCCGCTGCTATTTCCAAGACGGCGATCTGGACCAAGCTCTCATCGCGGCCGCACGCGCCGTGAGCCTCGATCCTAGCGGCTTCTCCTCCAACGCCCAGATGTTCACGCTGCTCCGAGCGAAACACGACGCCGCAGGGGTTAGGCGTTGGTATCGAAGCTTACTGGCTCAACGCAAACCCACGCCTTCGACCCTTGGCGAGCTCGCACGCCTCGCAGAAAGCGATCCTGTTCTTCTTTCCGAACTCCAACGCGAAAGTACACCCGGAGACCGTGTGAGCCCGGAATCTGAACCGCAAAATCAGCTGATATTGACCGCTTTGGCCACAGAAGATGAACCCCGTTTCCTAGCGCTTGGAACCAAACTCAAGTTGAGCGCCGCCCGCCTGGCTCACCTCTCGCTCAAGCACGGAAAGTGGCAGCTCGCCTCGCGTATCGCGACCCGCAGCTATGCCGCCGATACAACCGACATCGACAGCTGGATGGTGCTTCTATTCTTGAGCGCGCATCAGCTGAACGAGACGGTGTTCAAGGAGCTGCTGCTCAACGCGCCCACCGTGCCAACTTTATTGAGCGCGGAGAGCCTGGAGATGCTCTCCTTGCTGCTAAAGAGCAAAATTGGGGTAGCCATGGGGCCATCCGTAACAGCTGAGCCTTCAGCGCATTAGGCTAACGTCCGCTTGTGTCTTTTGCCTCGTCCGGCGGAGGCACCTTGGTGGTCGATCGATAACGCGCCAAGCTGAAGGGTATATCTAGATTGACCTCATAGCTTTGCCCGGCACGGACCTCGAGCACTGTGTCCACTTTCTGGAGCAACGCTGGGAGAAAGGCCGTAATGGTGAGTTTGCCCGGGGGCACGCGATTGAGCGTGAACTTTCCGTCGAGACCACTCACTGTCACCGTGGGGTACTTCAAGACAAAGACTTCGGAACTCATGTACGGGCGCGTGCCTTCGCTGAGCAGGTATCTGCCAGGAGATTTCGGAAAAATCGAAATAGGTTTACCATTTGCAATGGCCACAAACGACGCAGGATCCCGATTGCCGATCAACATCGGGAGGTAGTTACGCTCATCTCGGCTCACAACCTCCAGGCGCTGGCCGAAGGTGAGCGCAACGGTGCGCGCCTGCCAAGCGCAACCTCGCGCCTCGACCGTCACGGTGTCCTCGGCTACCGGCACATACACCTCGTACCCAATTGCACTCACCAGCGCGTCCGGAGCGCTCCGCTTCATCCCCTCGCGAAATAGCCTCTCATACACAACACGCGCACGGGTACACTCCGCGGGGATCCCCTTCAGCACATCCTCTTGTAACGGAGCCTCATCCCCGCTCACTGTCACCGTGCCGCGAAGGGTCGCGAACGGTCCATCGTAAACGGGAAGCTTTCCGGAATTCACGACTTGTTGCACCTTCGGACTCCGCGGGCTGAACGGGACCCCGTCAGGAAGCTTTTCAGACCCGTCGCTCGCACGGCTATCGGCCGGGGTCGATTCCCCTGCCTTTGGCCCAAACGTGTCACAGCCAGGGAGGCCCCAGGTTGAAAGCCCAAAAATCAGCCCGACCAGCGCTCTTTGCATCATGGCCGAGACGTATACCAAACGAGCCGCTCAGAACGAAAAGCCAATTACTTTGCCCGCCCACGGGACGGGGTAAAGCTAGCTCCCCATGTCGCCAGGCCCCGCTCTACGCCGCAATTCCGCTTACTTACTGCTGTCGCTCTCCGCCACAACGGCGACGCTCGCGTGCGAGAACCCGGGTGAACGCTTGCGACAAGTGCTCGATAGTGCCCGTGCTGAAGCAGCGCCTGCGCTTGCCAAGCTTGGCAAACATCCTCGGGACCAACCTTTCCAGGCACCGCCAGCGGCAATCGGCCCAGCCGCAAGACTCACCGTTGAGAACCAAGCACGTTGCACCAAGCAGGAAGCCACGACCCTCGCTTCGGGCCAGACCCCACTCAGCATCCAGATAGAGCTCCAAGCACTGACCGACTTTGGCATCGCTGCCAATCGGTACTACGCCACACTCGTGGACCGTGACCAACGGAGATATCCCGCGGTCCTTGACGGGTGCGAGCCTCTCTTTGAGGCGCCCCCCCTCGCAAAAGGGGAAACCGCCAAAGGTTGGCTGAATTTCGTCGTTCCGGCGAGTGTGCGAGATTTCCAGCTCAGCTACGCGCCACGCTTAGTGGATGGCACTTACGCAGACGGACTGAGCGTTCCAATCAAGAATTAGGCGCAGGCCGACAGCGCGGCCCGACAGTCTCAGCCGTGGCCTTGAACCGCCGCGAGCGCCATCTGGAGTGACCAATCGGGCAAGATCCCGATCGCCAACACCATCACGGCTGAGATCACCAGCGCGGAAACGACGTAGCCAGAACGCATCGGGATCGCGACCGCTGCGCCCGGTTGCGGTTCGCGCATGTACATGTAAACCAGCACCTTGAGATAGTAATAAGCGCCGAGCACGCTATTCAGCAGCCCTATCACCGCCAGGAAGTAGAGCTTGGCATCGATGGCAGCCTGAAATACGTACAATTTGCCGAAAAACCCGGCTGTTGGAGGCACGCCCGCGAGCGAGAGCAAGAACAGCGAAAACGCTAGCGCCACTGCAGGATTACGCTTGCCTAGGCCTGCCAAATCCTCAAAGCTCACCGCCTCCGAGCCTCTTCGGCCGGCCCAGATCAGGGCGCCGAACGCTCCGACCGTTGAAACGGAGTAGGCCAAAAGATAGAACAGCACGCTCGCTTGCGCCTGAGGTGAACGCTGCAACGCAGCGACGCCTACCAGAACGTAACCCGCGTGCGCAATCGATGAATACGCCAACATTCGCTTCACGGACTCTTGGCGCCCGGCGATCAAGTTCGCGATCGTCATGGTGGCCACGGCCATTCCCGCCATCGCAGGCGGCCAGCCTGAAGCCCAACTCATGAGCCGTTCATCGCCGAATGCAAGCATGAGCATACGAAGCATCGTGGCGAACGCCGCTGCCTTCACCGCAACCGCCATGTAACTCGTGGCTGGCGTGGGCGCGCCTTCGTAAGCATCCGGGGTCCACATGTGGAACGGCACTGCGCTCACCTTGAAAGCTAGGCCGACGACGCTCAGCGCTAGCGCCGGCAGAATCGTCGCGCCCGTTCCATTCTGGCCCAGAGAGGCGATGGCCTGACCAATCCCGCGTAGATCCGTGTGGCCCGTGGCGCCATACAACAAGGCTCCGCCAAACAACATGAGCGCAGCGGCAAAACTACCCAGCAAGAAATACTTAAGCGCGGCTTCAATCGCGCGCGGGCTCTGACGGCGAAGGCCGACCATGCAGTAGACGCCGAGCGACATGGTTTCGAGCGCAATGAACAGCGTCAGCAGATCACCGGCCATCACGAGCGCCATCGCGCCCACTGTAGAAAAGGACAAGAGTGGGAAAAACTCGGGCCGATCCAGCTTGTGCTCGGGGAGATAGCCACCGGCTAACAACGCGGCCAGACCGGCACCCACGCACAGCACGAACTCGAAGAACAGGCTGAACCGATCTACCAAAAGATAGGGCGCCAACTTGTCCAAGCCAGGCAAATTCTCCGGCCCAACCATCCACACCGCCATCGAACAAACGGCACCGGCGAACAGCACAATGGCGGCGCCCAGCGCGAGTTCGCTTGAGCGCCCTGCCCCCGCATCCAAGGGCGAAGCCCCTGCGGCAATGGCTGCAGGATCTGGCTTACCAAAAGCCTCCGCCAACATGAGCAAGAGAGCGCCCAAGGCGACAGCAAGAATCGGCGAAAGACCAAATACGACGCTATTCATAGCTTTAGCGAACTCCCTGTTGAGCCAGTGCAGGTGCCGCTCCAACCTCTGCGACAGCTGCCTTCACGCTCGGTTGCTCGGGGTAGCCCTTTTCAAAATCACCGCCGCGCCTCGGCACGAGCAATGCCGTATCCGTGTTGGACTTCCACTGCTCTTTCTCAGCGTTGGCTCCCGCCCGGAAACGATTCAAGGTGGCGCCCACACTGTCCGTGGTCCGACTTAGGAATAGATTTGGAAAGAAGCCCACGACGAAGATCAAGACAATCAGTGGAGCTACAGCGACCGTTTCGCGCACGTTCAGATCAGGAAGCCCTTTGTTTTTTGGGTTGTTAGTAGGCCCGAAAAACATCTTCTGAACGACGCCCAGCATATACAGGGCGGCTAGAATCACACCGAGCGAGGCCGTCACACCCAGCACGCGCGCATGCCCACCAAGCGGGAACCCGCTACCGCCGATACCATAGCTCACGAAGGTGCCCATCAAGATCATGAACTCGCCGACAAACCCATTGGTGCCAGGTACGCCCACGCTGGACATGGTCACAATGATGAAGAGAACCGCATAAATCGGCATCACTTTGGCAAGCCCGCCAAATTCACGCACCAAGCGCGTATGCCGCCGGTCATAAATCACACCGACCATCAGGAAGAGCGCACCCGTCGAGATGCCGTGATTGATCATCTGGAGCAAGGCGCCCTCCATGCCGGATTGCGTCGCGCTGAACACGCCCAGCATGACAAAGCCCATGTGCGCCACCGACGAATAAGCCACCAGACGCTTCACGTCATCTTGCTTCCACGCCACGAGCGCCGTGCCGAGAATGCCACCCCACACTGCGATGTACGCCAAGGTTGAGCCATTTTGCCAAGCTTGGTTCGGGAACAGGCCCATGCAAAAACGGATATACCCGTAGGTACCCAACTTCAGCAGCACCGCCGCCAACACAATGGAACCACCCGTCGGCGCCTGCACGTGCGCATCCGGAAGCCAGGTGTGGAACGGCACCATCGGCATCTTGATCACGAACGCGAGCGTGAACGCCCAAAAGCACAGAATTGAGGCTGTTCGCGGCAAAATCAGCCGGCTGAGCGCCAGGTAATCAAAGGATGGGTAACCAGCGAGCTGAGTGTGCGTCCACACCAAGTAGAGGATCGCTGCCAGCATGAGCATGCTGCCGACCATGGTGTAGATGAAGAACTTGTAAGCGGCCTTGATCCTCTCGACCCCGCCCCACACGCCGATCATCACCAGCATGGGCACGAGCAAGAGCTCCCAAAACACGAAGAACAAGAATAGATCGAGCGAAACGAAGACGCCGATCATCGCTCCGTGCAGCAGCAAGAAGGAGAAGCAAAGGTCCTTCACCCGGCCGCGCAACGAGCCAAAGGAAACGTAAGCCGCGATCGGTGTGGTGAGGCCAGAGAGCAGGATCAGCCACAGGCTGACGCCATCCACCGCCACGTGGTAGCGAATGCCCAGGCTCGGGATCCATTCGACAACATGCTGGAAATGCCAGCCATTTGTCATCGGCACCTTGAGCAAGAGCAGCGAGAGCAGCCCATTCACTGTCAGCACCAAGAGTGTGAAGCGCTTGAGCAATTGGGGCGATTGTCGGGGCAAAAACAAAAGCGCCACCGCCGAGAAAATCGGCAAGAACACCACAAAATCAAGCAGATGCTTCCACTCCGTCGGGGACTCCAGCGCCGGGCTCGCCTCAGTGCTCGGCCAGAGGCCCTTCACCAAGAGGACCGCCAGCGCGCCCACGATACCAATCGCAACCCGCTCGAACCACGCCTGCCGCCGCGGGATCGCCATGCCCAGCGCGAACGCCAAGAGGTAGGGGACGCTTTCAAAGAAGAGGTTAGCCAAAGGATTCATTAACGTGCCCCTCCGTTCAACGAAATCCCGGGTTTAGCGCCCATCGCCGAGGGGGTCGCTCGCAAGGTCAGTGTCGGCGAATCGGACTTCGTCGGCTCGGGACGTACCTCACGCTGCCGCGCCCAACCGAAAACGTTCGTGACCTGGAGCCGAACAATCGCAGAAGCCGCACTGGCTTCGACTTTCACGGTGCGCTCGACGGAATCCCATTTGCCGTCCCCATCTTTATCCCACTGATAGGAATAGCCAAAACCACTCGACGCCTGCAGCTCTCTGCCGCCCGAAGTATCGACCTTGGTCAAAACCTCCGTGTGAGGAACCACGAAATGCCAGCCAACAGCCCCCAATCCGATCACCATCACCAACGAATAGGTCTGAACTCTGCCGGTCTGGAACTGCCGCAGCACGTAGCCTGAAAAAGCGACCGCTCCGGCGGTTAACCTGGCAACAATGCCATCCACCACATATTTATCAACCCACACCGCGATTTCAGCGAGCGTATCCACCGCGCCCAGAACTGTCTCTTCGTACAGCTCATCCACCCGCCATTTCTCAACCGCCCACTGATGAAGCCTGGGGAACTGAGCCACGAAGCGCGCTGCGGGAGCACCTTTCTGCATCACGTACATCCAGTAAGCCATCCCGACACCGAAGGTGAACGCCAAGAGCCCTGGCGCCAAGAGCGGCAGCTGTAGCTCATGAGCTCCTTCAATACTTTGAACGTAGCCCTTCGTGCTGGCGAACACGGGATCGAGCCAGGTATCTAGGAAATGCGAGTGCACGGCATTCGCATTGAAGGCGCCTGCTACTAATGCGAGTGCCGCCAGCACTACGAGCGGAAGCGTCATTTGCCACGGTGATTCGTGGGGCTCGGGCCCTTCCAACGGTTCACTCGCATGACCGTGATCGTGCGCTGAGTGTGAGGCGTGAGCTGCGTGGCCATGGGCAGCTCCGTAGTTCTTAATGATCGTCCAGCCGCGAAACTCTCCGAGAAAAGTTCCGACCACCAAACGCGTCATGTAGAAAGCGGTCATCGCCGCAGTCAGCACCGCGAGACAAAACACGAACAGCGAGACCTCGCGAGGCCAATAAGGCGCTCCCGCAGCCGCACCGGGAAGCGCAATGTACGACGTGAAGGTCTTGAACAGGATCTCATCCTTCGAGAAGAAACCGCTGGTGAACGGGAAGCCGACAATCGCCGCCCAGGACACCACGAAGGTGACAAATGTGATCGGCATGAAGCGTCTGAGTCCGCCCATGTTGCGCATGTCTTGCGACGCTTCAGAATCGTGGATCCGAACGTGCATGGCGTGGATCACCGAGCCCGAGCCAAGGAACAAACAGGCCTTAAAGAAGGCATGTGTCATCACGTGGAAGAAGCCCGCCGAAAAGGCACCAACGCCCACTGCCATGAACATGTAGCCAAGCTGGCTCACTGTGGAATAGGCGAGCACCTTCTTGATGTCGTTCTGCGCAAAAGCGATCGTCGCAGCGAAGAAGGCCGTGAGGGCACCGACCACCGCAACGACCATCATCGCAGTCGGCGACAGCACAAAAATGCCCGCCATCCGGCACACCAAGTACACACCCGCAGTGACCATCGTCGCGGCGTGAATCAGCGCACTGACCGGCGTCGGTCCGGCCATCGCATCCGGAAGCCAAACGTAAAGTGGGAGCTGCGCACTCTTGCCAGCGCACCCCAAAAACAATGACAGACCGACGAGCGTCGCTGGAGAAACCGAACGCGACTTATTCAGCCATTCCGCGATTCCGTCCGGGAGGTAGTGTGAGAACCACAGCTCGTTCCCCACCAACGGCCAAATCTTCTGCTCGCCGAGCAACGACGCGCGGTTGGCATCCATGCCGGCCCAATCCAAGGCGCCCGTGTAATAAAGGAGCAGCCCCATCGCCACGAGCAAGCCGAAATCGCCAATGCGATTCGCGATGAAGGCCTTCTTGCCCGCCGCCGCATTCTTTTCTTCGGTGAACCAGAAGCCAATCAGGAGGTAGCTGCAGAGCCCCACACCCTCCCAGCCGACAAACATCACCGGCAAGCTATTGCCCAGGATGAGCACGAGCATGGAGAAGATGAACAGATTCAGGTACGCGAAGAAGCGATAAAATCCCGGATCCTCTTCCATGTACTTCGTGGAGTACAGGTGGATGAGAAATCCAACGCCGGTCACGATCAACGCCATCGTTCCGCTGAGCGCATCGATCGAGAACGCCACGTCCAGCGGGACGGGGACCTCGCCGGGGACCCCATTCATTACCGACAGCTTCGACAGCGTGAGCCAACGCCACGCGGTCCAGACGAAGCGCGCAGGCTCCTCGCCCTCTTGCTTCGCGTGGAGCATGACGAAGGCGACCACGCTCATTAAGAAGGGAATGCCGACGGCTGCGAGGCCCGCCACCGAAACTGCCTGCTTCCCGAGCCGCTTGCCGAAGACACCGTTGGTGAAGGCACCCAGCAGCGGCAGCCCTAGAATAAAGGCCAGCAGAACGAAGTCATTTTGCGGAAAAAGCTGCCAGAGCGTATCCATGTCGACCTAGTGGCGCAGAGAATCCGCCGCATCGCTTGAGATGGTGGACTTCAGCCGATAGAAAGAAAGCACAATCGCGAGCCCAACGGCGACTTCCGCCGCCGCGACCGCAATGATGAAAAAAGCGAACATTTGGCCGTGCAGCGAACTGCTGTGCGACCGGTTATAGGCCACCAACAGGAGGTTGGTGGCGTTGAGCATGAGCTCGATGCTCATGAGCTGCACCAGGATGTTGCGACGCAAGAGAAACCCCGCGCCGCCCAATGTGAAAAGGACTGTGGCGAGAAGAACGTAGTGTTCGAGCACGCTGCCCACGGGGGGCATTAGAGGCGTCATCGTGTCGACTCCTTTTCGTTGATCGGCGACGGCAAAGCGCCAAGACGGGCCGCGTCTCGGGCCGCGTCTCGGGCCTCTACGGGGCCCCCGAACATCCGACGCGTGGCGCTCTTGATCCTGCGGACCGGCTTCTTGCCCGGCGCGGTGCGTGCCACGGCAATTGCGCCCACAATCGCTACAATCAGCAAAGCCGTCGTGAGCTCGAAGGGAACCATTCCGTCAGAGTAAAGTAACTTTCCGAATGCTTCGATCGAGCCGTATCCCAGTTCAGAAGGTGCAAAAGAAGTGAGCGTCGTGTTTGCTCCGCCCACCAGCACCATGCCGAACGCCATCACACCCAAGAAAAGGACCGAGCTGAACCAAGGCGCGTAGCGCGCTCGCGGCTCTTCGCCAATCCTTCCGGCACCTGCCGTTGGCCCAAGCAACATGATCACGAACACGAACAGCACCACGACCGCCCCCGCGTACACAATCAACTGGATTGCGGCGAGGAACTGCGCTTCCAGCGCGAGAAACAAACCCGCGATGCCCGCGATGGTCGTCAGCAACCCCATCGCTCCGCGGATAGGATTCTGAGCAAAAATGGTGACTAGCGCACCGACGACGCAGATCACGCTGCAAGCGGCAAACAAGAAAGCACCGGGCGTCATGCTACCAACGTCCTTGTCTGGGAGGCGCCACCCGAGAGCACGTAATCTTCTAATTCCTTGCGGAATTTACGCACGAATGAGAGCGCCGGCTGGGCGGCCCCATCGCCAAAGGCGCAGATGGTATTGCCGGTAATGTCCGAAGCAATCTCGTGGATCTGATTCAACTCTTCGAGAGTCGCCTTGCCGGCAACCACTTTGTCTAGAATCCGTTCGATCCAACCGCAGCCTTCGCGACACGGCGTGCATTGGCCACACGACTCATGCCGGTAAAAGCGCATGAGGTTGTGAATCGCGAGCGCTGGATCAGCGGCATCGCTCAACACGATGGCACAACACGTTCCGAGCATACTGCCGATGCCGCGAAACGTATCAACACCGAGCGGCAGATCCAGGATGCTCTTGCCGTTAAACTCAACGAAGCGAGCATCATTAGGTAGATTCACGGTTTCTTCGGGGCGCATCACCGGGCAAGACGAACCCCCGGGAATCACTGCCAACAATTTTCGATCATCTGTGATGCCGCCACCTAGATCGTAAATCAGCTCCCGAAGCGTGAGGCCAACGCAGGCTTCATACACCCCAGGCCGCTTCACGTGACCACTCACCCCAAACAGCCGAGAACCGCCATCGTTGAAGGAATGAAGCGCGCTTAGCTGACTGAACGCGTCCCCTCCCATTTGGAACACGGTGGGCATGATCGCTATCGTTTCGACGTTATTGACCGTCGAAGGGCAGCCAAAAGCACCATATTGTGCCGGGAATGGCGGCTTCAAGCGAGGCTCACCGCGACGCCCTTCGAGTGAGTTCAAAAGGGACGTCTCCTCGCCACAAATGTAGGCGCCCGCGCCGGTGTGCACGTAGATCTCTATCGGATAAGCCTTCCCGAACGGTGTCTTGCCGAGATAGCCCTTCGCTCGGGCTTCCTCAATGGCGCCCCACAAGCGGGCTTTGGACAGGTGCAGCTCATCCCGCACATAGATGTAGCAAGTGTGCGCGCCGATCGCGTAGCAGCCAATGATGCAACCTTCGATCAGGGAGTGCGGATTGCGCTCCATGATCGTGCGATCTTTGAATGTTCCGGGCTCACCTTCATCCGCGTTGATCACAAGGTAATGGGGCTTCGCCGATTCCTTCGGCATGAAGCTCCATTTGGTTCCGCAATCGAACCCGGCACCGCCGCGACCGCGAACATGGGCCTTCTTGGCTTCTTCGATGACGGCCTCGCGCGCCATCCCGAGCGCCTTGCGGGCAGATTGATAGCCGCCTTGGGCTTCGTAAGGAGCAATCCTAAACCCGTCCGGTTGAGCGTAGGAGTGGGTGAGATAGGTCGTTTGCTTCAGCATCGCGTGTCCTAACCCGCTCAGGCGTCGAGCAGCAGCCGATCGAGAACTCGATCGACATCTTCGACGGTAAGGTTTTCGAAGTAATCTTTGTTAACCTGCATCATCGGGGCCGTGCCGCACGAAGCGAGGCACTCAGCGGTGCGCAGCGTGATCTTGCCGTCGGCTGTTGTTTGCCCCACGTGAATGCCTAGCCGCTTCTCACAGTGGTGAAGGATTTTGTCAGAGCCGCGCATCGCACAGGAAAGCGTGCGGCACACCCAGACCTGGTGCTTCCCGGGCTTCCTCTGATTGAAGAGAGTGTAGAAAGTGACGACCCCCTTCACGTGGGCAGCAGACAGCTCGAGCTTCTCCGCTACGAACTGAATGACGTCCTCGCTCACGTAATTTTCGTTCGCGTCTTGGCAAAGATGCAGCACCGGAATGCAGGCCGCCATCTTGTTGGGATAGCGAGCGAGAATCGCCTGCAGTTCTTTTTCGCTCTCCGCACTCAGGGCAAATGCCATGGAATGAGCTTGTCCAGAAGGGGTTCAGGGTAACGCCGAGAACATGCAACCAAGCGTGTTCTAAGCCATTTTCGTCGAGCCCGGGAGGCCGGGCGAGCGCACCGTAGTGAGGCGCTCCAGAAGGTGTCAAGAGCGCACCGCAGCCTAACGAAAATCACAAGCGGCCTGTTCCGGCCCGCCGGGCGAAGTGTTGAAGTGGGCCGGCGCTGCTTGATTCTCCAGCCGATTTGATTTGCCTGCTTGAGCGATCGAGCAAAAAACGTGTAGGCTAAAGTTATCCATCGATTAAGTAAGGCGGATTTCGGAGGTTCAGCTTGTTTTGCCCTAACTGTGGGACGCAGAATGATGACACGGCTAACAACTGCACGAAGTGCGGTTTTAACCTAAAAGGCACGGCAGCGCCCCGGTTCAAGGGGACGATGCTGATGATGAACGCTCCGGCGGGCTTGGCTGCAGCTGCTGCTGCCCAGGCGGCACCTCCAGCGGCGCCAGCTCCTCCGGACGCTCCGCAAGGAGTCGCTCCGGCTGCTCCGGCTGCTCCTCATGGAGTTGCTCCCTTCGCTCCGGCGGCGCCAGTTTCTCCCGCCTCGGCCGCGGCGAAAGCCAGGCTGAAGGGAACGATGCTTGGCGTAGCTCCCCCGTCTCCCGGCGCAGCGCCTGCTCCCCCGTTCGGGACGCCACTCGGCGGACCCCCTGGCGGTATCTCACCAGGTGCTGGGTTTCCTGCACCAGCGCCAGTGGCCGGAGTGCCAACGCCTGTCGCGAGTCCGCACGTGCCAGCACCTGTCAATCCGCTGGGCGGAACCATGGTCGCAGACGCTTCCAGCTTTGGCAGCCCTGGCGCCTATGGATCGCCTCCTGGCGCGCAGGCCGCTTGGGGTGCACCGCCTGCACAGGTCTACGGCACGCCGCCACAACAGCCAGTTTATTCCCCACCGGTTCAGGGTTACGCAGCTCCGCCAGCCCACGCCGATCCTTCCGGATACGCTCCCTCAACCCAGACTGGGGCCGGCGGTTATGGAGCGCCTCCAGCGTACGGCTCGGCGCCTCAGTATCAGGGCGGCGCCCTTTCGCCTTACGGAGCCGATCCGCTCGCGCCCACATCGCCCGGCGTGCACGGCCCGGTTGGGAAGATCCGCAACCCGGTTAACGACATGATTTTTGGAGCCGTGTGCGGCTTCTACGCGCTCTATGTGTGGATCATGGGCGTTCTTGAGCTGAAGGCGTTCCGTCAAAAGAGCGATATCAGCCTGATCCTACTGTTCATCCCAATCGTTAACCTGTTTGTCATGTGGTCGCTCACCGCGAAAATGTTGGATGCCAAGCAGCTCGCGGGCATTCCTGGCGCACGCGTCGGACACCCCATCATGTATTTGATACCCATCTACGGGCTTTATTGCTTCATCGTTGATCTGAATGAGGTTTTCCAGGCAGCCTCCGGTTCACAATCCCACTATGGCTGAGTTGGCGGAGTTCGAGGCCAGAGCCTTTCTGGTCTCAGCTCCGAAGCCCGCCGTGAGTCGAACGGCGTTCGTGCGACGTAAGTGGGCATTCATTGGGTTGTTTGGGGGGATGCTTTCAATCGCTGTCAGTCTCGGGGTGCCAGTCTGCCCAATGGCAGCGTCGCTAGGAGTTCCGTGTCCTGGCTGTGGACTCACGCGAGCCACGTGGGAGCTCTTGTCAGGAAACGGAGCGGCTGCCTTTCACTTGCATCCGCTGGTGATCCCGATCGTGCCACTCGCGGTGGCGTTCACGCTGCGCGCACTGCTCGCAGATTTCGGCGCCGCACGCTGGTTGGGACGCTCGGTGCCCCGCGTGAGCACACAGCTCAGCCATTCACTCCAAACGGCATTCAGCTGGGCGCTTCTGGCAGCCTTAATCGGCGTGTGGCTGGCCCGCTTCGCTGGGTTGCTCGGCGGACCAGTAGCAACCACGACATTTGCCGCATGGCTCGCACAACACCCAAAATTCTAGCTCTGCTTGGAGCGTCTTAGACGTTAAACCGAAAGTGCATGACATCGCCATCGCGCACGACGTATTCCTTGCCCTCGACTGCCATCTTCCCGGAATCTCGGCACTTGGCTTCGCTGCCGAGCGTAATCAAATCCTCCCACCAAATCACCTCGGCGCGGATGAAGCCGCGTTCGAAATCCGTGTGAATCACGCCTGCAGCTTCGGGGGCTTTGGCGCCGCGACGCACCGTCCAGGCACGCGTTTCTTTTTCGCCAGCCGTCAGGAAAGTGATCAATCCTAGAAGTTCGTAACCCACGCGGATCACTTGGTTCAGCCCGGGCTCCTTCAGCCCCGCACTCAGCAGGAACTCAGGCCTATCCTCGGGCTCAAGCTCGGCAATTTGAGACTCCAGCGCCGCGCAGATCGGAACCACTTTTGCGCCCTCTTTCGCCGCATGCGCACAGAGAGCAACATACAGCGGCTCCGCCTCAAGATTGGCTAAGGCCTCTTCCGAAACATTCGCGACGTAAAACGTAGGCTTAGCCGTGAGCAGCTGAAGCTCGGCAAATAGCTCGCGTTCCGTATCGGATTCAAACTTGTATGAACGCGCCGGAAGCCCGGCATCCAGATGGCGGATCAGCTGCTCCCCAAGCGCCGCTATCCCTTTTTCTTTTGGATCGCCACTTTTGCTTTGCTTGAGCGCGCGGTCGTAGCGCTTCTGGACGGTATCGAGGTCCTTCAGGCACAGCTCAGTATCGATCGTGGCAACATCCGCCACCGGATCCACTCGGCCTTCCACGTGCGTGACGTCGTCGCTGGCAAAGCACCGCACCACGTGCGCGACCGCATTCACCTCGCGAATATGGGAAAGGAATTGATTGCCCAGCCCCTCCCCCTTCGACGCTCCGCGAACCAAGCCTGCGATATCGACGAACTCGATGCTGGTAGGAATGACACGAACCGATTTGTAAACCTTACAAAGCGCATCCAGCCGGGGATCCGGCACCGTGGCGATCCCGACGTTGGGCTCAATCGTACAAAATGGAAAATTCTGAGCCTCCGCCTTTCCCGATGAAATAGCATTAAAGAGCGTGCTTTTACCCACGTTCGGCAACCCAACAATTCCACACGAGATTCCCATAAGGTCGGCCCCCTTAACCCAAGCACACGAGCAAGTCGAGCGGTCTGGATTCGGCAGCGCAGCCGCGCAGGGGTTGAGCATCCCCAAGCACTCCGAAACTTGTCCGTGACAGTCACCTCAAAGTCGAACACGAGGTAGTAAGCATGCTTACTATCTTCCCAGCAAAGGAAAGGGCCGCTCACCTAGCGCTCCCGCCGCACGGCCGCGCTTAACTCACAGCGCAATAGGAATGCCGAGTTCGCGCGCTGCCCCTGCATTGCCCGACTTAGGCCCGCCCCGTTTCCAAAGCTGGAAGCCCGGTACGCTGGCCACAAATCCCCAGTTTCCGGTGCGGAGCGCGTCGGCAAGGATCGCGCCCTGCCCGCCTGGACTCCGCCAATCGCGCACCTCATCATTCATGAACAAAACGTAATCCGGGTTTCCCACCCCTTGTCGAAGCGTGTAAATGTCGCGCCGCGTCGAAACATGGGGAACCACCTGCTCACTGGCAGTGACGGATGCTGACGCCGGGATCTTGACGATGAACTCCTGGAGTGTCGCCCAGCGCGTCGCCTCTGCCTGCGAGAGCTGCAAGTTCACCTTTCGAAACCCGCCGTACAGCCCGTTCCCGCCAAGCAGCCCACCGCCATCGAAACTGAGCGCCGTTGCAATCACAAATATCGCGGCCATTGCGGCACGGATCCGGCTCGTTCCGTCCGGCCGTTTCCGCCAGTCGTCAAACGTGAACAGCGAGCCCAGCATTAACATGGGCACCCAGTACATCGTGTACTGAAACCGAGTACTCACTGAGGGCTGATAATTCGTGCTCACGAGCGTGAAGAGCACCGCGGGCGCGAACAGAAGGAGCGTGCGCGGTTGCCTGAATGGCAGCATCAAAAAGGGCACGCTGAGTGCGAGCACATACTCTAGCTTCCGAGCCTCCAAGAAGTTGTTCAGCGTGAAGGGCAGATTGGTGGCGATGGTCTTCAACACTCCGCCAAAGCCGTGAGTACCGGGGGCCACCATCGCCTGAAAAATCCCGATGTGCTGCTGAAACGCCTGGTTCGCCGAATTCATCGGCATGACATAGAAACGCATCAAGCCCAGCCAGAACACCCCCAAAGAGCCAGCGACCAGCGCCCAAACAGGCCGCTTGCCCGCCAACAAATAAACGAGTGCGGCACCCGCCAACACCGTCCCTTGATCTTCGCGCAACAGCAGCGCCAGGCACCAACACACGATCAACTGCCAACGGCGCTCAGTCTCGAAGAAATACAGCGTCCAGCCCACGAACAGCGGCGAGAGCGTGAGAAAATGAAAATCAAAAAATACGGGGCTCTGAATCCCCTCGTGCGAAAGGAACAGAAAGCAAAACAGCACGCCGCCGACAACGCTGTCCAGCTTATGCTTGGCCAAAAGATAGAAAGGGATCCCCGCCAATCCGACAACAACAGCTTGAATCATCAGCAACGATTCCGAACCCGGCTTGATCGCGTAAAATGGAACGAACAGCCAAGCCAAGAAATTGGTATGGTATTGCAGGTGAGTGCCGCCGATGTTCCCCCGGTCCACCGTTGCGCGAAACCACTCGCCGCTCTTCAGATTGAACATCAAATTGTCGAACAGGCCGAGATCAAAGCCGCTGGTTCCGAAAGCGCGATGCTGCAAAATCGAATAATGTGCGCAAAACCAGGCGAACCAACCGCACAGCAGCAGAACGACGGCAGCCCCAATCCAGGACACCCCTCTGCGGCGGAGGCCGTTGAAGAACGGATGCTCTCGCCCCGGAAGCTGGAGGAAGCACGCGCGGAAGGCACGCTCCAGCCCGACCGCCCAGATCGCCGCCAACACAACGCGCAACAAGCCCACGCCTCCGAAGACTTTCGGATCGAAGTAGAGTGGCAGCGGCCACAGCCAAGCTGCGGGAGCCATGAGGTTCGTCCAGCGCTCAATCCATGACAGAACCTTCTCACCTGGCTGAACCAACAGATAGCCCCCGGCTAACGCTGGCAACAGCAAGGCGCCGAACACCAGCAAGCTGAGGCTGAGTGAGCGCATCCCGCCATCCATCGCGTTCACGCTCACGAACTCCGAGCGACCAGAAAGAACCATCAGGATCAGAAGGAGCGTTGCTCCCGCACCAATCCAACCCAGGCGGAGTGCCACACTCACCAAGCGTGGCAAAACAGGCTTTTCAAATCGGGTCATGGTCAGCTGAGCTGCATTCAAGTGCCCCAACGCCAAGTGTCAAGCGATGTTCCCCTAGGTCGAGGCTAAAGGGCGCTGGGCAGCGAGTTGTCGCTAGGTACTCAGCGTTGCGACCAACCCTAGGAAACGCCGGAGCACCGAGGTCGCGGCGTCAGCATCCCGCGTCTCCGCCAGAATGGCAGCTGGATCGGTCCCCTCCGCAAGCAATAACGCCCAGCGGGCGCGGACGTACGCTGCCATGACGTCACCAGTTATCTCCGGATGAAATTGTACACCCCACACACGCTCTCGGAAACGCACGATGGCGTGGGGGTCTTTCGCCGTCTGCGCCAAGCTTTCAGCGCCTTTCGGCAGACGCGTCACTGCGTCCACATGAGTCATGTTAGCGAAGAAGGGTTGCGCGTGCGGGTCGAGCAAGGGATCTGCCTTCAACACAGTCAGTTCCACAGTACCGATTTCTCGGCCCTCGGGATTCCGTTCAACGTTCCCGCCGAAAGCTTCCGCCAAGAGCTGGTGACCGAAACACACCCCAAGGATGGGTGTCCCTTGGTCTGCTTCGTGCCTGAGGTACGCCTGAGTGCGAAGCATCCAGGGTTCCCGATCGAGAACGCTTGCGGGCGAGCCCGTCACGATCACCGCCGCCACCTCTCCCCCAACGAGCAGAGGATCCACGAGCCGGGCGTCGACGTCCTCCCACATTTCCCGCCAATCCTCGCCTGCTGCCCCGCGAATTAGCGCCGAGAAACTGCCCCACTGAGCCAAAACGCTCGCCACAGGTTCGCCAGTAGTGATGATCCGAAGGGTTTTTTTAGGCTTACGCATGAACCAGGCATAAGTTTAGGCCCTTGTTCCCGGTACTGGTAGTGTTGGATCGCTTGCTTCCGCCGCTGTCCTTGTCTGCTACATTTAGCAGAGTCAGCGCCTTACCTCTGTCACCGGGTGTGCATGAATCAACCCTTGATCCTCAAAAACGAACCGTTGCCGCCGCCCTCTGTCCGACCCCAGCTCACGCTGCCCTTGTCCGGGTTGTCCTCGGAGCTTCTGGAGCAAAAACGAATTCCGCGTTCGGAGCGCGTGTTCGTCAGCCGCAATCTCAAGCTCGGAGAGATCGAATGGGTGGGGTTCGATATGGATTACACGCTCGCGATCTACGACCAAACGGCGATGGATGCGCTCAGCGTTAATTTGACGGTGCAAAAGCTCATTGAGCGTGGCTATCCGGCATCGCTGGCGGACAGCAGCTACGACACCCGTTTTGCGATCCGAGGGCTCGTTGTGGATAAGCAACGCGGTCACGTGCTCAAGATGGACCGCTACAAGGATATACAGAAGGGGTACCACGGCCTCACCCGGCTTTCGCGTGCTGAGCTTCAATCCCTCTACCATGATCAACGCATCCAGCCGCACACGAAGCGTTACCATTGGATCGACACGCTCTTTGCTTTGAGCGAGGTGACGGCCTATTCAGCCATCGTTGCACAACTGGAGAGCGCCGGAGAAACTCCCGATTTTGACCGCTTGTTTTCCGATGTTCGCTCCTCGATCGATGCTGCGCATGCGGACGGCTCTGTCTACCGAGCGGTCACTAGCAACCTTCCACAATTTGTGAAACGGGATCCAGCTCTTGCACGCACGCTGCACAAGCTTCGCTCGTCTGGAAAGCGGTTGTTTCTGCTCACTAACTCCCCTCCACAATACACCGAGCAGATGATGACGTACCTGTTGGGGGATGCGTTGGCCGAATATCCCTCTTGGCATCATTACTTCGATGTTGGGATCTGCAGCGCCAAGAAGCCCTCCTGGTTCCAGGAAGGAAGCGTTTTCATGGAAGCCGGCCCCAAGGGCTCACGGCCCCTCAACGAAGGCCCGTTTGAGAAGGGCAAGCTCTACGAAGGCGGCAACTTAAAGGAATTTGAACGCCTCACCAAGGTCGTTGGTTCCAGCGTGCTTTACGTGGGCGACCATATCTACGGCGATATCCTGCGCTCCAAGAAGGAATCCTCATGGCGAACAGCCATGATCATCCAGGAGCTCGATGCCGAAATCTCCGCCCACGAAACCTGCAGCCTTGATCGAGAACGCCAGCGCCAAATCGAGGAGTGTCATGATCTCCTTGAGGATGAGCTCCGCTATTACCAGCGTCACGTGAAGGACACTTCGCGTCAGTTGGAGGCCTCCACCCGAGATCCGGCTTTGGTCGACGAGCTAGGGCGATTGAAGCGCGCCCTCGAGCGCGTCCGCGCAGAACTGAAAAAGCTCGACCACGAGCACGACGTGCTCGAGGACAGGATCGATCAACGATTTCACCCGTACTGGGGCTCGCTGCTCAAAGAGGGCAACGAGATGAGCGTCTTCGGTCTCCAGGTAGAAACGTACGCTGACATCTATATGCGGCGCGTGTCCTGCCTCCATGCCTACTCGCCGCAGCAGTTCTTTCGATCCCCACATGATCTGATGCCCCACGAAGTGTAGGATTAGCGAGCCGAAGGAGCTGGCTACCAGATTTTCACCCTGGATCGGGTCCGCTTGTCTCCACCTGTGCGAAGTCTGCCGCCCATAAGGGAAGGTCTTTCAAGATAGGTCATACCTGGCCTGGATTATCGAACAGGGAACCCACAAAAAGAGCGTTCGGGCGAATTGTTCCGCTAGGCCCCCGCCCCTGAGGTGTGGTAGGCGGTAGCGGCCGAAAACGTGGCGGTGTCTTTAGTCGCCGCTATTTTTGGGCAGTCAATCAAGCATCGATTTCGCTCAACTACCTGGGCGAGCCAATCCCCGAGTGGGCAGCTGAGAGGTCTTAAGGAAAATGAACATCGTCGCATGGATCCAGCGTTTGATGACCCAGTTTGGCGCTGGGTGGGTGATGTGGGCTCTGATCGCACTCAGCGTGATTTCGGTTGCGGTCATGCTGGAGCGAGGTTGGTTTTATTTTACGCTGCGCGATGACTTGCCGAAGCTCGCCGCTGATTTTCGAGCGCTACTTCGTAAGGACGACCTCGCTGGAGCGCGCAAGAGGCTCGAAGCTTCTCCGAGTGCCGAGGCAGCCGTCGTGCTTGCTGGCCTGAATGAGGCCGACAACGGCGCGAAGTCAGCCGATGAGGCGATGCTCGGAGCTTTGGCTCTGCAGCGGATGAAGCTTGAACGGCGCCTGGCCTTCCTTGGAACCCTGGGCAACAACGCTCCCTTCATCGGTCTGTTCGGTACCGTCATTGGTGTTGTGGAAGCGTTTGAAGGTTTGGCGGCCCAGGATGCAGCGGCCGCCCAAGCACAGAACGGCAGCATGGCACCTCAACAGGTGATGGGCGCTATCGCTGAGGCGCTCGTGGCAACGGCCGTGGGCCTCGTTGTAGCTATTCCTGCTGTGGTGATGTTCAACTACTTCATGCGACATTCAAAGACGATCTTGGCGAATACCGAGGCGTTGACTCGCATTCTTCTGGCCTACTTGGTCGCCGAGCCCTCCGCAAAGTCTGCTGACGGCGAGGAATAAAGGCCATGGCCGGCGGCGCGAGTTCAGACGATGAAGAAATGATCTCCGGCATCAACGTGACGCCACTTGTGGACGTAACGCTGGTGCTTCTCATCATCATGATGGTAACGGCGAAGGTCATCGTCTCTCAGGGAGTGGGGATGAAGCTTCCCAAGGCCAGTCAAGAGAACGCGCAGCAGCTACCGCTCACTTTCTCCGTGGATGTAGCGGCCGATGGGAAGCTCTACGTTAACAAGAATCCTGTGATGACACGCGATGCACTGCTGACGCTGGCCGTAGCGGCCAAGCAAGCAGAGCCGGAGCTTCGCGCTATTATCCGCGGGGACGAAAACGTGGACCACGGGAATGTCATGCTGGTCCTGGACACCCTAAAGAAGGCCAAGATCGACAAAGTCGCCTTCGCGGTGACTCCTGACGCCAAGCGCTAGGTCGCCCAGTTTTTTTGATACGGGCTGCGGATTGCCTGGAGAGTCCACACAGAATGGCCGGTTGCTTTCCTAGACGCTGAGCCCAAGGTTTGTCGGAACCAGCCGTGAATGACTCCCTGCCTGCCCTAGCTCCCACAGATTTCACTACCGACACTGGCTCAGGGCGAGTCGCTTGGGGCACGCTCGGAGCGTTAGCACTCCATGGTGTGATTTTCGCCTATGCCATCACGTCGACATCCGAGGTTGGAGGCTTCGCGCGCAGCGTGCTTGAACACGTTCGGTCGCGCTGGACACTCACTTACGAAATGAAGGAGCTGCCGGCTCCGCCACCTCCACCCGTCGCGGAAAAGCCGGAACCCCCGCAGCCGGAAGAGAAGGCACCCACTCCAGCGAAGGCGCCACTAGCAGAGCCTCCTCCCGCCGCTGCCGAGGCCGCCCAGGTACTGGCCGCTGAGCCCGATCCATCGGCCCCGCTCGACTTAACAGGGCAAGGCTTCATCACGGGCAGCGCTGAAAGTTACGCGGGGGGATACACCTCAGCCAAGGGTACAGCGAAAACAGCGGTTAACCGGAAGCCTGCAGTGGTGGGCGTTCCGGGCGGTACTGGGAAAGTGACTTCCCCCAACCCTCCCGCCGGAGATCTCTCGAAGCCTGCGACGTGGGCCTCGGGGGATATTCTCAGGCAATGTGGATTTCCAGCTGAAGCTGATGCCGCCCAGGTCGATTTTGCGCGCGTGGTTCTGACGGTATCTGTCTCTGAGGGTGGAGCCACCCAGGCGGTCTCCATCTTGTCAGAAACGCCGTCCGGTCTTGGCTTCGGCAGCAGGGCGAGGAGTTGCGCAAACCGAACTGTCTTTCTGCCTGGCAAGGACAGAACCGGCAAACCCATCGCGAGTACCGCAGGCCCAATCACCGTCAACTTCACGCGCGCGCGGTAAGCGCCGCCGCCTTGGGATTTTTCGGAAAACGAGCGCAAGCCCTAGGCGGAGCCTCCCAGCTGTGCTGCTATGACGCTTCGCTCCGACCGGCGACGTGGGCATGGATGAAATTATCAAACAGCTGAGCCAGGTCGAAATTTTTTCCGGCCTGAAGCCTGAGGGGCTGCGGCTCATCGCCGAAGTTACTGCCGAAGAATGCTTCAGTACCGGAACGAAGCTCTTTAGCCACGGCGAGGCGGGCGATAAGCTCTACGTCATCATTGAGGGCAAAATCCGGATCAGCCGTGAGGTGGCCGGCATGGGAGAGGAAGCCTTAGCGGTCCTAGGGCCCGGCCAAGCTTTCGGTGAAATGGCGCTGCTCGACGAATCGCCGCGTTCGGCCGATGCGAAGGCACACGAAAGGTGCCGCGTGCTCTCCATCTCAAAGGCCCGTTTCGACGACTTGCTCTTCATGCACAAGGATTTAGCCTACGAGGTTCTTTGGAGCATCGTGCGCATGCTGGTGCGCCGTCTGCGCGAAACGAGCGATAAGCTCACGTTCTTGAGTGTGAGCGGCAAGTTTTAGCGAGCAAATTCGCGCGTCAGGCGCTGCCTGGCCGTTCAGTCACGACAAATTTGACGTCCTAACACCCGTTCAGTATGCTTCGCGCGCCATGCAGGGGCTTACCGAACGACAAGAACAGACTCTCTCTTTCATCCGTTCCTCAATCGAGGAGCGCGGATACCCGCCGACACTTCGCGAAATCGGCACTCATATGGGAATTCGCTCAACCAACGGGGTGAATGATCACCTGCGAGCTCTGGAGCGCAAGGGCTACCTGAGTCGCGAAGATATGAAGAGTCGAGCGCTCAGGCTTGTCCACAGCAGCGAAGCTTCCGCCGTTGATCGGGCAGATCGGGCAGATCGGGCAGATCGGGCGGAGAAGGCAGATCGGGCGGAGAAGTTCAATGCGGAGGAAGATCTGCTCGAAGTGCAGATCCTCGGCCGGGTTGCAGCTGGCATGCCTGCCCTAGCGCAGGAAAATGTCGTCGACGTTGTGCGGATCGACCGCATGTTGGTGAACGGCGGGCGTGATGTGTTCGGCCTGCGTGTGGCCGGCGATTCGATGATTGAGGCCGGCATCTTCAACGGCGACTATATTTTCGTGCGAAAACAAGCGACAGCCGAGCGCGGAGACATCGTGGTTGCGCTGATTGGGGATGAGGCGACCGTGAAGTACTATTATCCGGAGAAGGATTACGTGCGCTTCGAGCCGGCCAACTCCCAGATGGCTGCCATTCTTGTCCGCGCCATGGATTTCAAGAGCACGATGCTTCTCGGCAAGGTGGTTGGCGTTTTTAGGCGCCTGTAGGCGCCGCGTGGGCCCTCATCCCCTGATACGCCTCGGTGCCTAGGATAAGGACTGAGCCGCTTGAAAACGGGACCTTCAGTGGAAGCCGTATTGACGCCATCTTGCCTGGATTGCTAGCGTTCTGCAGTCGTAAAGCTGGGCTCGCCTTACGCCTTGTTGCAAGAATGCATCTACCACCGGGATCAAGGTTCAAGTTGCTAGAGAAACGCCGCCTCTCAACGCTAACGCAAAGAGCGGTCCCGTTGGGTCTTCTCACCTCAGTTTTGTTTCTGAGCGGTTGCGGCAACACGATTTATTCGATCCGGATCAACGCGGCCGCCTCTAAGCTTGAAGAAGCGCATGAGCTCGGCGCTGAGCGGTTAGCCCCTTACGAATATTACATTGCCAAAGAGCACCTAGAGAAAGCGCAAACAGAAGCGTCTGAGGCGGACTTCGGCGATGCTATCGATCTTGCTTCAGTGTCCGAGGAGTACGCCGACAAAGCGATCGTCTTTGCTCGTCAAGCGCACCAAGGTTCGGGCCGATGATCCGCTCACTCCGCTGCATGTCAGTGCTTGGGTTGGTTGCGCTGCTCAGTTGTGCCTCCGGTGGGCAGCTCAGAGGGCAGATCGAAGGCCTCAAGCAAATCACTGTGCAAGCCGAGCGAAATGGCGCCGTTCGTTGCGCACCTCGTGAGCTGGCCATTGCCAAGAGCCAGCTTGAATTCGCGGAATTGGAGCTGGCTCAGGGCTTCATTTCGAAATCAGAGGCTCACCTCTGGAAAGCCGAAGCGAACGCGCACGCGGCCCAATTCTTATCCCCGCCTCAGTATTGCGCGGAGCGTGTCTTCGTTGAATCGAAGCTTCCTCAGAAAGCACAGCCTGGCGATAAAGATGGGGATGGTTATTTAGACCCGGAAGATAAATGCCCGGAGCAGCCCGAGAACTTCAACGGCTTTGAAGACCAAGATGGCTGCCCCGACGATCCTGATACTGATGGCGATGGCATTGCCGATTCATCGGACGCGTGCCAGCTAGAGCCGGAAGATCGCGATCAATACCTCGACGATGACGGCTGCCCTGAGCTCGACAACGACATCGATACGCTTGCAGACGCCCAAGATAAGTGCCCGAACGAGCCCGAAGATTTTGACGGCTATCAGGACGCCGATGGCTGCCCCGATCCAGACAACGACCAAGACACCGTGCTGGATGTCGAAGATCAATGCCCGAGCGAAATTGGCCTAGCAACGGCAGATCCAAAGGGATGCCCCACCAAGCCTGCGCTCGCGATCATTACGGACTGCGAAGTGAAGATCACCGAGCAGATCCACTTCGCCTACAACAAAGCGGTTATCCGTGCGGAAAGCTACCCCGTCTTGGACGCGGTGACGGACATCCTCCGCCGCAATCCGGACGTGAAGCTCGAGATCCAGGGCCACACCGATAATCACGGAGGCGACGCGTACAACAAGCGGCTGAGCAATCAACGGGCCGCCTCGGTCGTCAAATATCTTACTTCGCGGGGCGTTCTTGCAGAACGTCTCACTTCCAAAGGCTACGGCTTTGACCGTCCCCTCCTACCCAACGACTCCCCAGGGAACATGGCGATCAACCGCCGAGTTCAATTCGTGAGAACCGAGGGTGTGAAGGACGGTTGTCCCAAGACCGGCGGCTAGTTTCAATCCTTCATGCATCCCTTCACGGAGATCCACGTGCACCGTAAATCCCTGATTAGATTCCTCCTTCCGCTCCTCCTATTGCTCGCAGCGAGCCCCGTTTTTGCCCAATACCCGCGTGAAAAGGCGGCGCTCCAGAAGATCGACGAGGCGATCAATCAGCACTACCTCGCCACCGAGTTCGATAAGGCTGAAGCAGTGCTCACCGGCACCATCATCGCGTGCGACGACAAGTGCAGCCCAGCCACGTTGGCCAAGGCCTGGATGTACGTCGGCATCGTGCGCGGCAGCGGCAAACAGGACACCCAGGGCGCCACTGAAGCTTTTGCTAAAGCGCTCGCTCTTGATGGGAATGTGGTGCTGGACGAAACCCTAGCGAGCCCCGAAGTTAAAGCCACCTTCGTGGCAGCAGGGGGAGCTTCAGCTCCGGCGGTCGCAGCGCCAACCGCCACCGACACCAAGCCTCCGCCTGTAAATGGCGCGAAAGGTGAAGAGGGCGGGAGCATGGTGTGCAGCCCAGACGTGAGGGACGTGCAAACGCGTCGCGCCATCCCCATGTCGTGCTCAACGGACGAGAGCGCTGCGCGCATGGAGATCCGTTACAAAGAGTACGGCGGCAAATGGAAAACTGCGCCGATGCAAAAAGTGGGCGATGAATTCCGCGGGCTACTTCCGTGCTCAGCCACCAAAGTGGTGGGCACGCTCAATGTCTACGTGCGAGCCCTCGATTCGGGGGACGATTTGGTCGATACCCTCGGCAGCAAGAGCAAGCCGCTCGCGTTCAAGATCGCTCAAGAAGTGGCCGGTGAGCCCCCTTCTTACCCCGGCGAAAAGCCCCCATCCCGTTGCGCGGAAGATGTCGAATGCCCTCCTGATTTTCCGGGCTGCGGAGATACCAAGACCGCGAGCGGCAGCATGTGTGGCGATAAAGATTGGGGCGCTTCCTGCGCGGGCTCGAAAGAATGTAAGTGCGGCCTGTTGTGCATAGATGGAGGCTGCGAAACGGCACCGAGCTGCACCACCGATTCAGATTGCCCAACTGGCGTATGTAGTGCTGGAAAGTGCGCGGCCGCGCTCGACGAAGAGGAATCGAAGCCTTTCAGTCAGAACATGTTCGGTCTGCACGTCGGGCAAGACATCACCTCAATCGGAGCCACTGATGCCTGTGTTGGAATTTACCAAAAGACAGGGCAACAGGCCGAAGGTTTTTCTTGCTATAAAGCCGGTACCGATTCTCCCTACGTGGGGGAAGCCTTCCCAGGCGATAGCACCGCACCCGCAAGCGTATCCTTGGCAACCACGCGCGTGTTGTTAAGCTACGACCGTGCACTCATGGAGCATTTCACACTGGGTGGGCGCTTAGGTTACGCGTTTGGTGGCGGCCCACCTGCGGGCAAGGTGGAGCAAACTGCGACCGCGGGCGGTAAACCCGGAAATCCATTCCTGCCCTTCCACCTTGAAGGTCGCGGTGCCTTTTGGTTCCGACCGCTCTCGGCTACCGGGATCTTGCCCTACGTCCACCTAGGTGGCGGCTTGGCTCAAGTCGATGCCAAAGTTAAAATCACGGGCGTTCGAGATTGCGCCATCTTGAAGGACGGCACTGCTGATGGCGGAAGGCCTTTTCTGCAGTGTATCCAAGTCGCAACTGCCCCCCCAATGGTCCTTGAAAGCCAGGGCGACGACCTCGACGCCTACAAGAAGATGGGGCAAGGCTTCGTCACGCTCGGCGCCGGCGCCCTGTACAAACTGAATCCTGCGTTTGGCCTCCAGCTGAACCTCAACGTCATGATCATGCTGCCCACCTCAGGGCTCGTATTTGAGCCCTCTTTGGGCGGCGTGTACGCGCTCTAAGAGATTCTGTTGCCCGCCCCCGCTGCCGCGCTTCGCGGCAGCTTGCCCCGCCCCGATGTCTCCACGGAGCCATGGGCGGGGCGAAGAGGCAAGCAGTCGTGCAGATTCGACGCCGCGCCCGTGCAGTGCTTGAGTTCCATGTGGCCTAGATGCGGGCGCGGAGCTGAGTTTCTGGGCAAGGCGAAGGGGGGCTCAGTGTTTGAGGGCGTGGGGCAAAGGAGCGCCTTGCCCAGAAATTCAGCCTGTTTGAGGAAGTCAAGAATCGTTGGGTACCTCTTCTCAAAAGGCAGTATTCGTTGGTGTCTTGGCCTTTCTGACGTCTTTACAGATTAACCTCTTACCTGTTGGTTCCCACAGCTCCTTCGCTGCTCAGATGCTGAGCCTCGACCCACTCCAGTCCTTGCAACCATTCGATCGACTCGCGCGGCCTTTTCTGCGCCCACGCAGAGGTTGAGCATCCCCAAGTGCTCCCGAACTTGTCCGTGACCTCTATCTCAAAGTCGCACACAAGATAGTAAGCATGCTTACTATCTTCCAAGGAAAGAAAAGGGCACCTCACCTGGCGCTCCCACGGCGCGGCCTCGCCACTACAACCGGGCGGCTGCCGCGCTCCGCGGCAGCGGGGTGGGCATCACCAAACCAAAGGCTCAGCGGTGGATCGCAGGCGGGCTCCCGGCCTTCAACCCCATGTGCTGCATCACGCTCTGCAAATCCGCCCAAACTTCGCGCTTGGCCGCGGGCTTGCGCAAGAGATAAGCCGGATGAAACGTGGGCATCACGGGAATGCGCCCTTGATAGAGGCGGAAGCTGCCGCGCAGCCGCGTGATGCCGCCCGTGAGCCCTAGCAAGCCCTCCACCGCCGTGGCCCCGAGCGCCACCATCACTTTGGGCTGCAAGAGCTCAAGCTGTTCACTCAAGAATGGGGCACAGGCGCGCACCTCCTCGGGCTCCGGTTTCCGATTCTCCGGGGGGCGACACTTCACAATATTGCAAATGTAGACGTCATCCCGCTCGAGCCCCATCGCCGCGATCATCCGATCC
>JBBSBI010000033.1:0-32574 GCA_038251425.1 Polyangiales bacterium | reverse complement strand
CTTCACGCACTCCCGGAGCGCGCCAAGAGCCCACCCAAGCGATCGATCGCCGCTTCGAGCAAGGCATGCGCCGGGTCATCATCCTTGGAGCGTGCGCCGCCACCCCATCGCGACCAAGTCATCGCGATCACGCGCTCGTCCTCGCTGTACGGGCTTGGAAAGGTACGGAGCGCGAGCGTCGATTGAGCCGTATCGCCCACCGAAAGCAAAATATCGCGCTCTGGCACGTTGGCCAGCACGCGACCCTCGATGATTTGGGCGCCATCGAGATCGAACTGATAACTGCTGCCGACAGCCCCGATGCCCTTGGTTCTTGGGGTGAGCCACACACCGAGAGCGTCGGCATCGGTGAAGAAGGTATGTGCGATGCGCGATGACGTCTTGGAGCGGCGGAGGAACCACGTGGCGTGGCGATTCTCGTCGAAGTGGTGCGTGAGATAGTGCTCCAGCATCGCGAGCGAGAGCTCCCAAGAAGAATGCGTGCCCTCGCGAGTGTCCTCATCTTGGATGCCACTCACCAGCACCTGCAGGCGATTCTCGGCAAACAGAAACTCGGTGGTCAGCTCTCCGTTTTGTAAGACCAGACGCTCGGCCTCGATCCACTCTTGAACCTTGAGCTCCACCTCAACGCGCAAGGCGGGCCAGCGCAGGCCCAGCGTTTCGCCTAGGGCCACCCGACCTCGGACGACATCGGCCTGCCAAGCCGCCATATGTTTCGGGTCCGTACAGGCTTGCCACAAAAGCTGACGCGAGGCGGGCAGGTGACATTCAATCAAGAGCTCCGACTCGGTCATACTTCCCTAAAAGATTCCAAACTTGTGGAGCCGAGGGGGATCGAACCCCTGACCTCCGCATTGCGAACGCGGCGCTCTCCCAACTGAGCTACGGCCCCCGGGATGTTTGAGGCCCCGGAGGGTATCCAGGCGCTTTTGAGTGTCAACCACTCAGATCATTGACCCACAAAGCATCGTGATTATGTTGCGCCCTGACTTGCGGCGGCCGACGACGGCAGCTGAGTTTAAGTGGAGAACTTCAATCATGGGCAAAATCATCGGTATTGACTTGGGAACCACGAACAGCGTTGTCGCTGTGATGGACGGCAAGGAGGCCAAAGTCATCGTGAATGAGGAAGGCGCCCGCATCACGCCTTCGGTGGTGGCCTGGGATGACAAGGGCGAGGTGCTCGTTGGGACCATCGCCAAGCGCCAGGCGGTGACAAACCCGGAAAATACGGTTTACTCGGCCAAACGTTTCATGGGTCGGCGTTACTCCGAGGCCAAGAGCGATTCTAGTCGCGTCCCGTATAAGTTGGTTGAAGGAAAGAACGGGGACTGCGCCATTGAGGTGCGCGGCAAAAATATATCGCCCCCGGAAGTGAGCGCGAAGGTGCTCCAGAAGCTGCGCAAGGCCGCTGAGGATTATCTGGGCGAGACGGTCACGGAAGCGGTGATCACGGTCCCCGCCTATTTCAACGACTCGCAGCGCCAGGCCACCAAAGATGCTGGCAAGATCGCGGGCCTGGATGTGAAGCGCATCATCAACGAGCCCACAGCAGCCGCGCTCGCTTACGGCCTGGACAAGAAGAACAACGAAGTGATCGTGGTTTATGACTTCGGCGGAGGAACCTTCGATATTTCCGTGCTGGAAGTGGGCGACAACGTGGTCCAGGTGATCGCCACCAACGGCGACACGCACCTCGGGGGCGATGATGTCGACGACGAGATCATGAAGTGGCTCAGCGCTGAATTTAAGCGTGATACGGGCATTGATGTTTCGGCGGATAAGATGGTGATTCAGCGCCTAAAGGATGGCGCCGAGCAGGCCAAGATCGAGCTCTCCTCCAAGCAGGAGACCACCGTGAATCTGCCGTTCTTAACGGCCGATGCGAGCGGCCCCAAGCATCTGCAGAAGGTGCTCACCCGCGCCAAGCTGGAGCAGATGATTCAACCGCTCATCGACCGCACCATGGAGCCGGTCAAGAAAGCTCTGGCGGATGCGAAGAAGCAGCCTTCGGACATCGATGAAGTGGTGCTGGTGGGTGGCTCAACACGCATCCCGCTCGTGCAATCGACGGTCACCAAGTACTTCGGCAAAGAGCCGCACAAGGGCGTGAACCCTGATGAAGTGGTCGCGATTGGCGCGGCCGTTCAGGGCGGTGTGTTGTCGGGCGACGTTCAGGATGTGGTCCTGCTGGACGTGACGCCGCTTTCACTCGGCGTCGAAACGCTGGGCGGAGTGATGACGGTCATGATCCCCCGCAACACCACGATCCCCACGCAAAAGAAAGAAGTCTATTCGACAGCTGCGGATAGCCAAACATCGGTGGAAATCCACGTGCTCCAGGGTGAGCGCGCCGAGTCCCGCTACAATCGCACGCTCGGGAAATTCCATCTTGAGGGTCTTCCGCCGGCACCCCGAGGCGTTCCGAAGGTGGAAGTTACCTTCGACATCGATGCCAACGGCATTCTGAGTGTCGCGGCAAAAGATACGGCAACCGGCAAAGATCAGCGCATCACGATCACCGCTTCGAGCGGGCTGAACGAAGCAGACATCGAAAAGATGGTCAAAGACGCCGCGCTGCACGAAGAGGAAGACAAACAGCGTCGTGAAGCCATCGAGAAGCGAAATCGCCTCGACAACATGTGCTACACGCTCGAAAAGCAGATCAGCGAGAACAAGGAAAAGCTCGCAGGAGCCGATGTTTCAGGCGTTGAAGCGCTCATCAAAGAAGGCCGCGAGGCCATCGAGAAGCAGAATGATGAGAAAGTTTCCAGTGTTTTGGAGCGCCTAGAGAAAGAAGCGCACGCGATGGCGACCAAGCTCTACGAAGCTGCCGGCGCCGGCGCGAGCCCGGACGGCGATGGAGCCGCTCCGGAAGCCGGCGAAAAAGAGAGCAAGAAGAAGAAGCCCGACGTTATCGACGCTGAGTTCGAAGAAACGAACTGAGCCCGGAACGTCGAGCAAGGCACGGCTGGCTTGAAAACTTCAAGCTAGCGCCGTGCCACTTGCCCGCTTTCCAACTTGATGGGCGGTGAGCCTGCAATCTCAACAAAATCACGACCCAAAGGGGCTCCTTGTTGATCGGAAACATCAACCCTGAGGACCCACGGGCCCGCGCCGCCTTGGGGATCAATGCTGGTGCGCCAGACGTTGCCGGTATGCTTCCAGGAAGCTTGGAGCGGCTTTAGCCCAAGACGCAGCTTAAATGCGGGAATTGCGGCGGCGGACGCTTCGGCGCCACGCGGATCGCTGATCTTGACGCTGATCGTGATCTTGTCGCGGGGCCAAACTGCCGTGCGCGGGGAAAGAGCGATCTCTGCGCTCAGCGCACGCGGAAGCAACTTTACGCTCAGCTTGTCTCCACTTGCTGCATCCTTAAAGGTGACGCTCGTTTTTTGGTTGCGATACAGGCCTACGGCGCTTGGGGCGTCGACGTAGTAGTCGGCTCTGCCGTAAGTCATCTTGAGCCCGCTCACGTGCGACAGCTTCAGTTGCTGGCGAGCCCCCAAGTAGACGGTGTCGCTTTCACCGAAGCTTGAACCCTCTGGCACCTCCGCTCCAATCACGTGCAGCGTGCGAGTACGTGCGAGGCTCGAATCAATGCCTGCTGAATCGATGGCATGCACACGGATTTCGTAACGGCCTGGGTTAACGCTGGGGGGGATTTCAAGCGCCGTTCCAGCAGTTCGCGAATGCACCACTTCCTTGCCGCTGCTCAAATCAACGATGGATACCGCATAGGCTTTGGCTCCAGGGACTTGAGACCACCCGAGATCACCGAGCATCGCCTCACCTTGAAAAGCGGCCTTCACCATTTTGCCTGTGATCTCTCTGGGAGCGAGGATAGTTGGCTCGTTGTCTCCGATCGGCCGTTTCGCATCGCGCACGCGCTGAGAACCCGCTGCAATGCTGACCCAGCCGGCGCCGACTTGGGTGAGCGACGCGCCCTCGCGGTTGACCACGACGGCGCGCACTTCCGAAGCGAACACCGAGGCTTTGCCCGTCTGCACGATGGCAGTCAACTTCTTCGGTGCCGAAACCATCAGCGCCGAAGGTATCGACTGTTTTTCGGCGATCGAAATATCCAATCTTCCGTCGCGTACAAACACGCTGTAGCCGCGGGTCCTTGGACCCGGACCCAGTTGCAAACTCTGAACTGACGAGAAGACCTTGAATTCCGTGCCTGGAGCGGCGCTCACCTGGATGCCGCCTGGCATCGCGTACACGGCACCCGCGTCACCCGCGACCAGCAGGCCAAAATGTTTCTTGATGGCGCCAGAGACGAGCTCAATCCGCTCGCTCGCCCCTGCAGGTCTCGCGGTGATGCACAGCGCCAGCCCCAGAACAACCCGACACGCGCGCCCAATCCATCCTTGATGCATAGAGCCACGAACGGTCAAAAGCGCCGCGACTTGAGGGGACCTAGCGACCCAACTGGGAAAGCCTGGTGCTCAAACACCCCGCCGACTAGACTGCCGCGACCTATGTCGCGTTTTTCAGCTTTCTTATTCGCTGCTTTCCTCGCTGGCTGCGCTCAAACAGCAGGACCCAAGCACCCACAAAAACCAACCCAGGTACTGGTCGCCTCGCCCGGTCCAGAAGTGGTCTCCGTGCCTACACGGGTTGCGGCTCCGAGCGATCTCGTCGGGCTCGTACGAGTGAAGAACCCCGCGCTGTTGCTCGACACGCTCACCGATTGGGCGCGCTTGCCTCTTGCTTGGAGGACATTGGCGGCGAGCCGCTTCCCAGGCTTAACGGAAGTTGCCGCACTCGACGCTCCGCTCGATGCGCTAGCACTGTTAGCTCCCCCGAGCGGCAAGGCTCTCGACCAACCCCTAGCGGCATTGAGCCTCGGTTTGAAATCGCTCGCTCGCGCGGTCCAGCACGCACGCGATCAGGGCCAAGATGTGGAGCGCATTCCGCCCGACCTCTATCAGCTCGGCGGTATCTTCGGGCATCCCTGCGCCATGGGACCGGCGCTCGGTGCCGCGCCTGCACGCCTGGTGTGTGGTGACGATGATCAGGGATTGCAGGCACTTTTACCCTACGCCAGCCGGGGCTTGCCGCTCGAACAGCTCTCGAATTCCGATATCCACCTGGAGTTGCGTGCCGAGCCTCTGCGCCGGCGTTATGGGGAGCAGCTAGAGCGCCTCTCCGCATTGGCGCCCTTGGCCATGAGCCAGCTCAGCCAGGACAACCCCATCTTTGATCGCGCGCTCGGCGACGCAGTGCACGGCCTGACCGACGAAGCACTCGCGATAGTCCAAGACTTGGACAAGCTCCGAATTGATGCAACAGCAAGTTCCCAGCGTTCGACGCTGGAAGTGGAGTTTGGTATTAGATTTCGCAGCAAATCATCGTGGTTGGCGCAAGTCGCTGACGACGCTGTGGCTAACCAGGCCAAGGCCCCCGCGCTTTTTTGGCGATTGCCGAAAGACGCGTCGATCGCCAGCTTTCGCTACCAGGGCTCAACTCGGGGCAAAGACGCCATCCAAGCTGCCGTCTCGGGCCTGGCGGAGGGCTTCACCGATCACGAGGGCTTGCCCGAAAGTTTGCGGAAGGATCTGGGAAACCTCATCAAGTTAACGTTCGCTTTTGAGCCCGCCCTCATGGTCAGCGCCTCGGGAGAGCCGGCTACAAGTTCGGGAGCCGAGTTCGCCAGCCCTCTGGAGGCTATTTTACGAAACCAAATGAAGTGGTCGGTGATTGGTTTTCAAGCTCCCTCCACCCCGACCAAAGAGGCGCTCGGCCTGCTCGCTCGGCTGATCAACCACGCCTCCCTCAAAGCGCTCGCCAAGAAAAACTCGCTCGACCCCAAGTGGCTCCCCCGAGCCAAGCTTCGCCCCGCGCCGAATTTGGCACCCGGCGCCGAGCAGCTAGAATTGCTCCTCCCGGCAAGGCTCTTGGACAAAGCCGACAGCACAATTAAGCACAAAGACTTCAGTTTATTCGTCGCGGTGGTTCCAGAGGGAGAGGTCACGTGGATTTTCACTGGGCCTTCGGAGACCGTGATTCGTGATCGAGTAAAAATGCTCCTCAAAGGCAGCGGATCGCTGGCGGAGCGAACCGATCTTGAACTCCTGAAGACTGAAAACGCCTTCTCGGGTGGTTTCCTTCAGGCGCGCTCTGTGTTGGGCTCGCTGGCGCCCGACATGAGCAAGAAAGTGTTGTCCGCTCTAAACGCCACCAAACACCACGGCGAAACTCCAGCCTTCTTCTTCGCAAGCGCCGCAAAGATCGGAGCGGGCGTCGAAATGCATACGTCCTTGGTGATACCCAAGGAGCTGATCCAGGACGGCGTGGCCGCAGCAGCCGCCGCGAGCTTCTAAAGGCTTTCGCCAGTTTTCTTGGTCGGGTTTCCGGCACGCGCTTCCGGCACGCTTTTTTGGCACGCGTTTTTGCCCCAAGGGTTCAAATGGCGTATGTGGATGTAGGCAAATGTATTCCACTGCGCGCCGCTTCGGACCGATTTTAGCTGTTTTGCTGGCCCTTGCGTGGGCAAGGCCGGCTCATGCCTGGGTTGAAGCCTCGGTGGAATCCCAAGTAGTGACCGTTGAATTGGATCGCCAAGGCAAGGCGCAAGTGACGCACGAACTCCTGGTCAACGTTCGCGGCGGCCCGCTGGAGAGCTACACCTTGAACGGCGTCGATAGTGATGCGGAGCCTTTGCCTGACGCCAAAGTTATCGACACTCGTTCTGGCGATGCCACCGGTATTCCTCTCCTAGCAACCCGCCTGGAGGATGGCAGCCTCAAGCTTTCGGTCACCGAGGGCATCGGGCTCTCACGTGGATCGTATTTATTTCGCTTCGCCTACCACACGGATCTTCTCGGCAGAGGTCTCTTGCGCCCGCAGATCGGTCACGCTGAGCTCAGCTGGAGTGGGCCGCGCCTTTCGGATGGGGTCGATTCTGCCAAGGCAATCTTCCGCTTTCCGAGAGCAGAGCCAGCTCCGAGCCTTCCTTCTCAGGATCTCGAACGCGCCGCGCTCGGGCTCGATCCGCAGTTGGCGGGAGTGTTCATGAGCAATCTCGTCCGCGGCCAACGCAGCGATGAGATCGAGGTGGTGCGCCTGCACATCGCCGGGCGCGAAGCGCCTCTTTACAAGCTTTGGACCAGCCTCGATTCCTTCAATGAGTTCGCACCGGCGCCGACTGCCGCCGCCATCAATCCAAGCAAGCCGGCGCATTCTGAACGCTTGCTGCTGTTGCTCGCTCTGTCAGCGGGCCTCGCCAGCATGCTGCTCGTCACCCTCACCTACAGGCATTCCACCGAGCAGGCTGCAAAGCTTGGCGTGAAGCTGAAGCCGATCGTTGGACTGCCCCTGCCCGCACGAGTCCTCCTCATTGGTCTCTTGCTCGGAGCCAGCTCCTGGTGCGCGCTTTCCCTGCAGCTTCCCTGGTTGCCTCTTTTCGGAACTCTGCTTGCTTCTGCGCTCATCCTGCATCAAGTTGAAAAACCGACGCTCCCCTTGCGCGGCCCGGGCGAATGGAAGCCACTGACGTTCGCTGCGCTACAGGCTCTCTGCTATACTCCGAACAACCGTAGAATCCACATGACGTCCTTGAAATACAAGGTCAGTTACGGGGCGCTCGTTTTGTGTTCGGGTGTCGGAATTGGGTTCCTGCCGCTCGGGGTTGCAGATCGTCTCCTATTTGGCCTGATTTGGCTGTGTTTCGAGCTTGGGCTGGGTGTCGCCTTGAGCCGAGCACCCCGCAACCCTGAGCAGGCAACGCGCGTTGGAGCTCGCGAAATGATTCGTTATGCTCGGGCGCTGTCGAAACGAAAGGGCGTGGAAGTTCGCGTCCTCGGACGCTTTCCGTTGGGGTGCGTGACGCCAGACGAAGTGCGGTTGCGGGCGCTCCCCAGCCGCGCCAAGACGGGGTTGACCGGTGTAGAGCTGGGTTCAATTCTGGGCGCAGGCGAGACACCGCAGCCTTATCTCTTGGTACGTGTGCTCGATGGATCGCTGGCCTATCGAGCGCTACCACGAAACCTAATCTGGGTACGTGGGCGAACACCCGAAGAACGTGTAGCGGTCGTTTCGCCACGTGTCCCCGTGCGTGGTATCACCTGTCGACTGTTGCTTGAGCTGCTCGATTTAACGCGCGAACCTGCCGCTCAGGAGCCTAAGCTTGCCCAAAAGTCCGCTAAATCTGCGGGGAGCGGAGCACTCGCGTCAAACGCCACAATGCGAACGTCGCCCGCAAAAGCCGCATAGCTGGCGTGGAGCGCGTGACGACTTCCGAGCGCTGGATGGGGGCCGGCGCCGTAAACCTGGTCACCCACAATCGGATAGCCGGCATCAGCAAGATGCGCGCGGATCTGATGACGATAGGCACGTGAGACCTCAACTTCGAGCAGCGAGTAGCCCTGCCTCACTTCGAGGACCGCGTAGGCTGTCTTGCGCTTCGGGTGCCCGAGCTCATCACCCGCGACGATGACGCGACGCTTAGAGCGAGAACTAGGCAAAAGCGCGTGCTCAATAACACCTGGCTCTGAAACCACGCCCGCCACGATGGCCAAATAGCGCTTAGTTAACTTGCCACTTGAAATGATCGCACGCAGGGCAGCAAAGGCGCTGGGATCCCGCGCAGCGATCAGCAGGCCTGAAGTCTGCGTGTCGAGGCGATGCACCAATCCGGCATCTCGGAGCCCGCCAACACCGCTGCACTCCGGGTAGCGAGCCATCAAGGCGTTAGCCAAGGTGGCTCCCTCGCCTGGCTGAAGTGGCACCGTCGGCTGCCCAGCTGGCTTGTTGAGCACCACGAGCTGAGAATTCTCCATGACGACAACCAGCGGGAGCGCTGGCTCCACCACAATTCCAGCCTGTTCATGGACGACGCTGACTTCCTGGCCAGCGGTGAGCCTGCGGGATTTCTTGGCAAAACGGCCCGCCACCTGCACCCTTCCGTCGGCCAGGAGGCGCTTCACTCCACGGCGGCCAAGCTCGGGAATGCATTCCGTCAAAAACTTGTCGAGGCGTTTCCCTGTGTCTTTGGCAGCGACAACAAACGCCTCATGCCGTTCGCTCAGGGACTGTTCTGCGGGGTTCACCACAGACCCTGCACACCGAGCTCCCAGGCTGGACCGTTCGCATCCAAACCGGGCCCGACATAGGGCGCGAAGTTGGCTTGGGCACTCGTGGGTTTCTTCGAATCTTCCGTTGTTAAATACGCAACCACACCACCCGTCGCCATACCAGCGACGATCCCCGACAACCAGATGCGATTGCGAACACTGCTCTCTTTCCGGTCAATAATGAGAAGCGGGCTCAACGCGGCAGCGCCGCCCAACCCACCGAGTGCAACTCCCACGTCGACCATGAGAACCCGAGACGCGCTCAGGTTAAGCTGGGTTGCCAATGCTCCGCCGAGGACGGCGCCGGATGCTGTCCCAAACCCTATCCCACGCTGAGGCACGAAATCCGTGCGACCCTCCACAATGAACTCGCCCAAACTCCCTACGCCGAAACCGAATGCCGACGCCGAATGGAGGATGACCGCACCGCCGTCTTCTATCTGCGAATGGGAAACCGCCGCCGTTCCAAGCGCAAGGCCTGCCCCGGACCCTAACAGGCCCCAAAGATAGCGATCTTTTAGGCGGGCGCGGTAACCAACCGCCAGAAATTCCGCGGCCACGTTAGGCCACAGCGTTGCCGCTCCGAGGTACCAGGCTTCGGCGGCTGAGATATCCCACTCGTCCGCAACAACCATGGCTGCGCCCAGCCCAACGCCTGCTCCAAGCGCTGCCAGCGGATACGTGAGGCGCAGGTCCGAGGAACCACTGGCACGCTGGAGCGCAAACCCAGTATAACCGCCGAGTGCTGCGCCCGTAGCTGACAGGATGGCGCGCCCTGGGGAGCGTGTCGCAGCTACAGGTTTCTCAGTTCCCGCTGTCGCACTTCCTGGCTCTGTTGCCGAAGCGGGCAGCGGGCCATTGGCTCCGAGCTGCCGCCGCCCTGCCGCGACCAGATCTCGAAGCATGACCATGACGCGCACTTCAAGCTCTTGCCCACGGAGCGTCTCCGACTTGGAAAGAATGACGTGGCTGCCCGGCGGAATCACGAGCAGCGTGATTTCGAAATCGCCTGCGGCCGCCTCAGCAATGATCGGGACGATCACCCAACTCGACTCGGCCCACTCGATCAGCGTTATGTTGGAAATCGATTCCGCCCGAACCTCCGGGCGCCCCGAAAGACCCAAACTGAGGTCGAGATCCTGTGCTCCCTCCTGCACGACCTGTTCGAGGAACCGAGCCCATGCCGCGCGTTTTTGCCCGTAAGAGGCCTCGGACTCCAAAGCAAACGCATAACGCGGCCTACCGGCCTCGAAACTCTTCTGCTCGAGCGCCGGCACGACGTGCGCTTCCGTGGCCATTTCTGCCTTGGCTTCGCCGGCAATGAAACAAACCAAACAACTCAATAACCAAGCTGCTAAAAAGGAGCGTCGGGCAGCACACTTTGCAAAATGCGCGGGCACTAGAGCATCAACACAACGTTGAGCCAGGCGTCGAAGCTGTGCGAACCATCGACAAGAAAGCGACTCCCAGGATCATCAATAACCCGGCGAAAATGCGGATTTGGCACTCCGGATGCCGTAAAAGCCCCACCCGACTGAGAGCGACAAGGCCCAGCCTCGGCCACGGTGTTGCTCTGACCGGTTGCGCAAGCTTGATCGTAGGTGATCAGGTGAGACTGCGTTAGCTTGAGACCGCCACCGAGATTGAATTTGACGTACTGCCCTGGCTGCCAGGTGAACTGCGAAGTGAGCTTCATCTCGGCATATTGCTGAGTGTCTGAGAGGCCCTCGCTGTAAACTTTAGTGGATGCAGGATCGATGATCGATGGATCCGGACTGGTCCCAGGAAACGCGGGATTCGCCTTATATCCGGCAAAATTCGGATTCCTGAGGCTTGGGGCATCGCTCGAACCCAGCGCATCAAAGAGCTCCGTATAATCCCGCCCTTCGGACACATACGTACCCGTCGATCGGAAATCGAATGTCAGACGTTGAAACTCGCCGCGCGCTTCCCAAGGGATCACGTTGATACCAACGATCATGGAACCCTGGAGCGGAGGGTGATTGACGAGCACACCCTTGAGATCACGCGAGGCACCATACTCGCTCGAATCATTCGCAAACTCGAACAGCGCCGTGAACCCACCATAGGGCTCGATATATTTCACGCGCTTTGACAGATAGGTGTGCACTTCAAGCCCCGTCGTGCCGCGGCTCACCCCCGGGGCGCGGCCCCCATTGAAGACTCCTTCAATAGGCACGGCTCCAGCAACGGCAGGCTTATCCGCAACACCGTTCCGATTAACGTCGGAAGGATTGGCACACTTCTGTTGTTGTGAGCCGAGATTCAGCCCCTCCGTGCTCTCCTTACACGCGTGCATCGGCTCAGCCACATCAAAGCGGCCCTCAGCTCCGAAAATCCAAGTGGGCTTGGTATAATCGCGAGCTTGATTCAGAATCCCCACGTCGAGGCCCACGGCGAGATATTCAACCCCGCTCCGCGTAGGACTCTTGAAGGGCAAACTAAACAGCTGTTCGCCAGGAGCGCCTGCCAGCGTGGTCGCTTGCGCGGCGCCACTTCCCTTCACACCCACCAGCTCGCGATCGTTGGAAAGAATGATGGGCAGCCGCAACACGAGGGCGAGATCTTTATACAGGCCAATGTCGGCGCGTGTGTTGAGCCGACTCGTAGATTCGGTGTACTCGGCCACGTTGAGCGCGCGCGACGTGAAGCCGCCGGATGAGAGCCCATCCTGGGTGATCGATGTTTCGCGACGGATCTGTGCCGTTTTCCAGGTCTGGACGAGGCCTGCGGTGAGCAGGAGATCGAATGGATCGTCCCCGTCTACCGCATCCGCCACTTGAGTGATCTCTGCTGGCTCAGAGAACAAGATGGGCTCGGCCACTCCGTGCGGCTCATCTGCTGCAGCCGGGGCAGCCACAGCTAGCGCGCTCGCTAGCCCCGCGAGCACACCGAGAAACCTAACTGGACCGAGCTTTGCCATCACCGGTTCAACAACCTAGCGGTTTCAGCCCGAAACTGTCAATCCCACGTACGCGCGTCCGCATCAGGGCGGGCCCGGCATCAGTTCTCAGGCAACGCTTGCGCTTCAAGCGGCGGACTCACCAAGGTAATGCGGCCGGTTTCTTCGTCGTCGTCGTCAAAGATTTCTGCCGTAATGTCCTCAGCAGCAAGCTCCCGCTTGGCTTGCCCAAGCTCGCGACTCGTATCGGCAAGGCGGTCAGAAAGCACACCTAAGAACTGCCAAAGCAGCTTGACCGCCAGCTGGTGCTCCTTCCGCAGGATCTCAAAGAAATCGCTCCGGCGAATCACCATCAATTCGCTCGCACCTTCTGACACCACTGTGGCAGAACGTGGCTGGCTGCGCACGAGCGCCATTTCTCCAAAGTGATCCCCAGGATTCAACGCAGCTATTTTTGCCTCGCCCCGCACCACCTGCGCTTGCCCACTCAACACGATGAACAGCTCATCGCCGCTCTCTCCCTCGGAAATGATGGCCTGACCGTCGCCGTAGGGAACCACATCGGTGACCTGAAGAACGCGCAACAACTCTCGATCATTGAGCGGGCGAAAGAGCGGCATCCGAGCCAATATTTCGCGCTTGAGCTGCAGCTGCTTGGCACGCGTCTCATCTTTGGCTTCCGGATCGCCTACGGTGATGACACAGGCCGTGATGTTGTCTTTGCCGCCGCGTTCATTGGCGGCTTGGATCATCAGCTTGACGGCCTGATCTTCACTCGGATGGAGCAAGAGCTGTCCTAAGCCATCAACATTCTCCTCGAAATAGCCACTTAGGCCATCGGAACACAAAAGGAATCGATCGCCTGGCAACAGATCCACCACGATGGATTCGGGCTCAGCGTGCTCATAGACGCCGACAGCCCGGGTGATGGCATTCTTCTGCGCCATCTTCTCCACTTGCTCACGCGGCATCTTCTTGCGCTTGATGAGCTCGTTGTAGACGTTGTGGTCCTCCGTGAGTTGCTGCAAAACGCCGTCACGCAGTTGGTAGAGGCGGCTATCGCCAACGTGAATAATGAAGGCTTGGCTGCCGACGATGAGAATCGCGACCAGCGTGGTTCCCATGCCACGCTTGCTCGGATCGCGCTGTGCCTCGGCGTGCACTCTGCCCGACGCGCGATTAACAGCGAATTCTAACATATTCAGAAGGTCGCGCTTGCTCACCCGAGCGCCACCTTTCTTGTCTGCTAAGTAATCTTCTAAAAGCTCGGCCTCGCGTTTCACTTCCTCGTGAAACGTTCGCACCGCAAGCGCACTCGCAACCTCCCCTGCCGCGTGCCCGCCCATTCCGTCGCACACCACAAACAGACCGAGCTTTTTATCGACGAGGTAATTGTCCTCGTTGTGTTCGCGAACCTTGCCGACGTCGGTTAGAGCGGCGAAGTTGAGGTCGAGTGCCTTCATGAAGGGCTAAGAATAACCAACCAGGCAACAAGAAGCTATATGCTGAAGGCTCCGTGGTCGAATACTGAACTCGCCCCGTTATCCGCCACAATCACGTGATCCAAGAGTGGGATACCGACCACCTTGCAGGCTTCGGCAAGCGCACGGGTCATGACAATGTCCTCTGGGCTCGGCTCAGGATCCCCACTTGGATGATTGTGCACCATCAAAATGGCGCTCCCCGCATCCCGGAGCGCGGGCCTCAATACGTCTTTTATGGTCAGCGCACACCCGTGCAGGCCTCCGTAGGCAATGCGCCGCAGACTCTTCAGGCGGTTTTTGGCATCAAGGATGAGCAGCCAGATCTCCTCGTGTTCCAGGCCAGCGAGCCGCGGGCGCGCCCACTCGACGACCAGATCGAACCGAGTGAACGAAAAATCGCGAGCTACCGGACAGCGGAAGCTTGAGCGGCGAGCCAGCTCCAGCGCTGCGGCCACGCGTGTGGCCTTGGCGGGGCCGAGCCCCGGGGTTGTCAGAAGGGCTTGGGCCGAAGCGAGCGACAAGCCATGCGAGCCACCATAGGTTTCAAGAAGCGAAACGGCGAGAGCGAGAGCGGAGGCATCCCCGGTTCCGGTGCCCAGCAGCATGGCCAAAAGCTCATGATCTCCTAAATTCTCAGTGCCGAAAAGAAGCGCGCGTTCGCGAACATCTGGCTTTGCAGTTCTCGGTGCAGAAGCAAACGTGGGGCTGGACGAGGCAGAAACAGGCAGCGGAAGCATGGGCCCAACGGAGCACAAAGCATGCCGAGATCGATTTGGTGAAATTACGCAACTCTGGAGCCTAGATGAGCTGGCCAAGCTGACCGGTGTTGGCCACGCGTTAGCCGGCTAACTCACTCAACTTTTTGGGGTTCACCCGGGGGAAGCTCGCGCAAAAAATCGCTGAGCGCCGCCTCCACACTTTGCCGATCATCACCGTCGATGGTCACTTTTGTCTTGTAGGTTGGATCAAACCATTTGGGGTAGGAGCCGAAATCGAGCGTCGGATAGCTCGCGACGATTCGGTCGATCAGTGGTTTGAGCTTCACCTCATCGATCGACAGATAGATCTGGCGCGTGATAATCGTCCGCGGCCCCCGAAGGTGCTCGCGCACAACCGCCAACTTCATGCGAAAAAGCTCAGGAACTCCGGGCAAAACCCAAACATTCCGCATCACCACCGTAGGCCAGCGCACGCCCTCCACCGTCTTCAGCTCGGCACCCTCGGGAACGAGCGCCATCCTGCGGGCGGAGGCAAGATCATCGGGATACAGCGGAGCCAGCAGGGCTTCGAGCTCCGGATGTACGGTCACCGGCACACCAAACGCCGCACCCACGGCATCGAGCGTTACGTCGTCGTGAGTGGGGCCCACGCCGCCGCTCGTGAAAACGACATCGTACGCCGCGCTTTGCAAGCGGACTTCCTCGGCAATTTTCTCGATCACGTCGGGCACAACGACCACGCGTTCGAGGCGGATCCCCAGAGAACGCAGTGTGCCTGCGAGGGCGAAAAGATTGGCTTCCGCCACTTTTCCGCTCAGGATTTCGTTACCCACAACGACCGCACCTGCGTGCACGGCGAGCTCGGGATTCATTCGAGGTCCAGTGTCTTGACGATGGGTCGACCTTCTTCATCGATCGCCAGCAGCTGCTCCACACGTTTTTCTGCCGAATCCAGCCGTGCCTGGGAAGCTCGCGCCAACCCGACACCTTCCTCAAACAGTGCGAGCGAGGCATCAAGCGGAAGATCCCCATCTTCAAGCTTGTCGACAATCGCTGCTAGGCGCGACAAGGAGGCCTCAAACGAAAGCTCCGCGAGCGCGCCTCCCATTTCTGCTTCTGCTTCCGTATGCGCCACCGAAGAAGCCTGCTCGGAAGAATTCTTAACGCGTTTGCTCATGAGCCTCCGTTACCGTGGACGGAGGCCGAACGTGGTCGAATTCGGGAGCCAGCGCAAGGCGCACACCATAACTCCCGGTGACCGCATGTGGAACGACCACGAAGCCGTCGGGATCAGGCAGCATCGGCACTACGAGCCCCGGAAAAAGCCGGACACCAAGGGATTGGGGTTGGGTATTCCCCTCCACAAAAATCCAAATGGGTAACTCGCCGCTCGCGGTGGGCCAAGCTGAGTGCGAAGTGAGCGCCAGCTCCGCCGCTTGCCTGACGCCCGGATCAGAATCAAGCGTTGCGACGTCAGCCAGCCAAGCCTTGGACCATGCGCGTGCTTGAAGCCCGATACCCGTCACGATCGCGCGCCGCACTTCCGGCTCCGATTCGTTAACCAACGCTTGCGTCAGAATCCCAAACCTGTGCGGAGAAGCGGACCTCGAAAGGCCGAACAAGGCAGCTGCGCGCACCTCTGTATCGGCGCTCTTCAGCAGCTGCCCGGACAACGAATCCTCGCGTGCGTAGCGGGAGGCCAAGACCAGCGCCGCCATGGGCGCGGCGACGCTATCCTGCAGAAGCTCGACCAAGGAGTCCGAGGACACCAACTTCCCAATCTCCGGATAACGCAGGCATCCTATCAGCGGCGCACTCAGCCGACGCGAGTCAAAGCTTGCGATGGCAAGCCGACACGCCTCTTCAGAGGAGAAACCATTCACGCCACGCACGTCGCCCGAGCTGCCTGACTCATCCTCAGTCTTACCGTACCGGACGCGCCAGGCGCGCTGCCACAGCCTTTTTTCCCAGCCTTTGCTGCGGGCCAGGTGCGACGTCAGGGTTCGACCCGAGGCGGCGCTTGTCGCGGTAGCCAAGGCGTGTGCGGCTAAGGAAAGTTCCGAACGGGTGCGCGCCAGGCCCACGAGTTTCGCTCCCGCTGAGTCCAGCTCAATCGCTGCCAGAATTTGCCGTACGCTGTCGGCACGCGCCGGCTCCGATATCGTTAATATACGACCGATGGCATCGATCAAACGTGGGGCGAGAACTTGCCGCGCTAAATGCAATCCGAGATCGACAGTCTCATCCTGACCCAAAAGCTCTTCCACCACGCCCGTGGCTTCGCGCGGAGCCAGCAAGGCCAAGATTTCTGCGCCCCGTGCTCGAAGCTTTGGGAGCGAACTTTTTGCCCATTCCCTCGCGAGCGCAAGCGGTTCGCCATTGCCGAGCTTCGCGAGCGCGACGGCGGCCTCGACGCTCACGTCCATCGGAGCTTTCTGGACGAGTTCGCGGAGTGCGGAGATCGCACGCTTGTCCCCGATTTCGCCGACCAGCGCGACGGCCCCGGGAGGTGCTTGCTTTGAACACAGCACGCGCACGTCGCGCGGCGGATGGGCCAAAAATGCCCGCTTCGCGAACTCTGCGAGCGGCCCCGCATGCCCCAAGGCCGAGATGAGAAACGCGGTGGCCTCGGGGCTTTGCGCGCGACTGAGCGCCAGCGCCGCGGATGTCTGGATTTGGGCGGCTAGCAATTCATCATCGCCAGAAGCGTCGGACAAAACCCGATACAACAGGTTGGCGACTTTGGGCTCATTCGCGAAGCGCGCGATCGCAAACACCAACGTGCGCTTTTCTTCCAGGTTGAGCTCCTCGACCCAGTCCACCAACGACAGCAATCGTTCGCGACTTTCCCAACTGAACGGTAGCGCCAGGCGTTCTATCCCGCGCCGGCGTTCCTCCCCGGCGTGTCCGCGCAACAACCCTTTTACCGCGGCCTCGCCCAAACGCTCACGCCAATTGGAAACATTCTCCGCTGCGTGGAGCGAGACGGGGAGCAAAAGCAACAGCGCCCCGCAGAAACGCCACCTCACGCGGCGTTCACTCATCACTACTCCAGCCAAGGCCTAAGAATCCCATGATCCGTGGATTTCCAGGGCGTGAATCGAGTGGCAGCTGAAGCCCCGGATTGATCGAAAGCGCGCCGAGGCGTCCGCTCACACCCAGCCGAACCTGAGCGCCCGTAGCCCCAGAAGGCGTATTACCAGAAAGAGCTTCTGCACTCGAGAATTCGAGGCCGATCCGCGTCGCACCTGTTGCATCCCACCCTAACAAAATAGGTCGAAACATCAAGCCTGCATTCCATCTGAATTCATCCCCATAACGCACCTGGAGAAAGCTTGGCTCCGCTCCACGCAGCCGCACACCGGCACTCGCTCGCAACTCAAACACCAGCAGATGCAGCCCCGATAGCAACGTGAGCTCGCCCTCCGGCGAACCACTCGAACGCAGCGCTGAACGTGAACCTGTGGGGATTTCTAGAACACCACGGGACCCGAGCGTCATCCCTCCGAGATCTCCCGGAGTGAGCCAGTTGGTCTTGTAACCGACTTCCATATTTCCGAAAGCCGTCGCCGGGATGGCTGAGCGATCGATCGTTTCGGAGATATCGACACCGGATTCATACGGGATCGTTGTGAGGGCGAAGGACACCTCCAGCCGTGGCAGCACACCAAGACTTAGGGCGTAGTCGTTGAACACACGATCGCGAATGATCGGGAACTCCGCCCCGCTCGCGTTGCGCAACACCAATGGCGAACGCTCATACCCGAACCAGACGTTCGCGCGGAGCGCCCCAGGCGACAGAACCTCCGGCGACAGCGTCCGCACCAAGGCATCATTAACAGCGGGCAGTGGGGATGCCCCCAAATTGATCGCATCCCGATCCCCGAAGGCCCGCGCCGAAACGAGTACCAAAGCCAGACATAGAGGGACCGCGGGATTGCGCATTCGGATCGGAAACCAGACTAGTCGGGCGCCCCCGGGCCTTGCAAAACTTGCCCCGGCGGGCCGATCAGCGTAACCGCTTCAGGAAGAACCCATGGATGCGATTCAGGTCCGCGGCACCCGACGACTTTCAGGCACGATTCGAGTCGGTGGCGCGAAAAATGCTGCCCTCCCCATCTTCTGCGCCACGCTGCTTTCCGAAGGGGAAAGCTTGCTGCGCAATGTCCCGGCGCTCCGAGACATCCACACCACGGGAGCTTTGCTGCGCTTCCTGGGGCGGGAGGTCGACGTCACCCCGCCCACGCTCACGGTCCGGGCCGAGCGGGGCAACGTACGTCCCGAGGCACCCTACGAACTCGTCCGGCAAATGCGCGCTAGCGTGCTGGTGCTCGGGCCACTGGTCGCCCGCTACGGAAAGGCCCGTGTCTCTCTGCCGGGTGGCTGCGCCATTGGGGCGCGCCCGGTCGATCAACACCTGCGCGGCTTAGAGGCGCTCGGAGCCAAGATCCGCGTCGACCACGGCTACATCGTGGCCGAATCCGGGCGACTTCGCGGCGCCGAGATCGTGTTCGATATGCCCACCGTGACTGGCACCGAAAACATCATGATGGCCGCTGCGCTGGCCAAAGGAAAGTCCGTTCTGGTTAACTGCGCTCGCGAGCCAGAAGTGGAAGAGCTCGGACGCGTGCTGAATAAGATGGGCGCCAAAGTGGAGGGCGCTGGAACGAGCGTGATCCACGTCGAAGGCCGCGATGCTCTCGATCCTTTTGACCACGCCGTGATTGCCGATCGCATCGAAGCCGGCACGTTCCTCGCCGCCGTGGGTGCCGCTGGCGGCGACGTGCTCCTTGAATATGCACCCTTCGATGATCTGGAGCCAGTGATCCACCGCTTACGCCAAGCCGGCCTTGAAATCGAACGCGAAGGCGAACACGTGCGCGTGCGCCGCGAAGGCCCACTCAAACCGGGGGATGTCACCACTGCGCCCCACCCCGGATTCCCAACCGACATGCAAGCGCAATTCATGGCGCTCATGTGCTCAGCTCCCGGCACCAGCGTGCTCACCGAAACCATCTTCGAGAACCGCTTCATGCACGTTCCAGAACTCGGGCGAATGGGTGCAAACATCGTCACCCACGGAAATGTTGCCATTGTTCAGGGCGTCAAGTCGCTGTCAGGTGCGAGTGTGATGGCAACCGATCTCCGCGCGAGCGCTTCACTCGTGATCGCTGGCCTGGTTGCGGAAGGCGAAACCACCGTGCGTCGCGTCTACCATCTGGATCGCGGTTACGAACGCATCGAAGAAAAGCTAAAGGGTGTCGGCGCGGACATTGAACGCGTCAAGCTTGAGGACCACGAATCTTGAAACCGATCACGATCGCCATCCCAAAAGGCCGCGTCACCCAAGCGCTGGCGCCGCTCTTCCGCCACGCCGGGCTCGATACTTCTCCTCTCGATTCCGACGATCGGCGTCTGATCCGAGCTACCGACGACGAGAGCTTACGCTTTTTGCTACTGAAGCCTGACGATGTGCCAACCTACGTGGAGTACGGCGCTGTGGACCTCGGCATCAGTGGGCGCGATGTGTTGCTCGAACGGCGCTATGACCTTTACCAGCCGCTCGATCTAGGCGTGGGTAAATGCCGAATGATCGTCGCTGGCCCCAAGGGGCAAAAGGCCCCCTCCCTGCCGCGTGTCGCCACCAAATTCCCGCGGATCGCCTCCGAGCATTTTGCCAAAAAAGGCATCCAAGCCGAGATCATTTTCGTCCAGGGTTCGGTGGAATTGGCACCCCTCGTGGGCTTATCCGACCTGATTGTCGACTTGGCCGAATCTGGCAAAACCCTGCTAGAAAACGGCCTGGAAGAGCAAGAATACATCTGTTCGATCTCCAGCGTCTTGGTGGCGAACCGAGCGCTCTACAAGCTTCGCCATGCCACCATCGCACCGGTGGTGGAGCGCCTGCGAAAAGCCGTTGAGCTACTAGGCTAGACGTTACGAAACTGGTGGTAGATCCAGCACAACCAGCGGCTCGATCTTACGCAAGCCCTTCACTCCGATCCCACGCACGCGCAAAAGATCTGTCACTTTCCGGAAGCGACCGAGACGCGCACGCAGCTCAAGGATCGCTTGCGCGCGCTTCGCGCCCACGCCTGGGAGCTTCGTGAGATCTGCGACTTCAGCGGTGTTCAATACGATCTTTGGCGCAGTCGCGCCTGCGTTCGCCCCCGGGCTTGATTTCGCGTCGTTCGCGGCAACTGCAGGGCACGGCTGCACCCTCCCGGTTGCGCTCGCGCTCGCGCTCGCTGCAGGCTCCGACGCACCGTTCGGCTTCGCCGGCGCACCAGCTGCCAGCCACTCATTCTTGCCCCGAGCGTTGGCCTGATCGGAAGCGGCTCTCGCCTCGGCAATTGAAAGCACGCTCCTCCCTTCGTGCTGCATCGACCAATAGCCAAGCCCTGCAAAAGCAACGATGGCCAAACCCCCAAAACCCAGCTTTCCGAGGACGCTCGCCCAGACGCCACGCCCGGCTGGCATGGGCAAGGCCCCCGCCGGACCAAAGGAGCAGGGAGCCCCCGTTGGAGCCCCCGCCCCTCCCATGGCGCTTGTTCCACACTTCTCCGATTGCTCTTCGATGTTCAGTTCTCGCGACATTTCCCTGCTCCTTTGGTCAAACGTGAGTGGCGTTTACGCGCTCTTGGCGAGCGTTTGCGTTTCCGGACCGACGCCAAAGCCCCGGGCTGATGCCCCTTGGAATTCGTCGCGGGCAACGAAATCTCGAATGTGCAGCTCACCGGTGATCGGCAATGCTTCCAACCGCACATTGAGGGAACCATCGCGATTGACGAATGCCACCCCCACCCGATTCCAGTACTTGTTTTCGTTGCGCTCAGTGATCACGTAAACGGCCTTCATTTTGCTCTGTTCCATCTCAACTATTTTCCTAACTATTTCTCTGATTGCTATGCTTTGAAAAGCGCATCCGGCGAACCTTCAGTGCTTCGAGACAGGACATTGCGAACGGCGTGCCAAGCCTAAAACGCCATAAACGACGCACTGAATGAAGCCGCTCACGGTTGCCCGTCTGTCCAGGTTGTCGAATTGGACGGCCACCCCCCAGTCCAGCCATCGACTGACATCCTTTGCAGACTGGGGCATATTCAGCAGATGCCACGCAGTAACCCTCAGCAGCCGACGCGGAAATGGGCAGCCATTGGTCTAGCGGTCGCGGCTGAGGCCTGTTCCACCTTGCCGCGCCAACCGCCAGGAAAACCCCCAACGCCACTGTCGGTCACGGTCGCTTCCCCAGGCGGTGACGCTAATGATCCGCACCAAGCCGCGCTCGCACGCCAACTCACCGAAAGCTGGGGCTCCGGCTACGATAAGGATCAGCAGCTCTACGTACCCCTGCCAGATGGTGGCCATTGGCGGCGCGTTCGCTTTTTTGGCGTCGAGCATTTCTTGGGGTTTCGCTACGGCGACGATCATCACGTGGTGTCAGTGGTCTCGCTCCTCGATGCCCCCGATGAACCCAAGCCCACCAGCGAGACGTGCATGCAACGCTTTGAAGCCTGGGCGCGCCCGCAAACGCGCGGCTATGACGTCGCGTTGGGGCCGATCTCAGAAACGCACATCACCTGGCGCGGTAAGCCAATCCTCGTTCATACACTCGACGGCCATATTGATCTCGCGTTTTCGCGCCGCAAGTTCTCGGCGGCATGGGCCAGCTACGCCGCGTACCCCAAGACGTGCCTGATCTACGCCATGGCCGCGCCCTGGGGGAAAACGGAGGCTCTCGCCAAGAGCGTCCGCCAGCGCTGGGTGAAGGAAGCCTTCAGCCAGGTGAATCCGGTGACCACTGAACGCCCCTACCGCAAGTAGTGGCCTCGCAACACACCCAGAAGCAGATACACAAGTAGGCCAGCGACCCAGACGAGCGCAGCCATGCGCCGCTCTGCGCGCCACCCAAAATAAGGCGCCAAGGGTGGGATCAGGAGCGACATCAAGAGTGGCTGGCGTGACGCCCCAAACCAAAAGCCCCACAACAAAGCGACATGGGCCGTGACCACACTGGCCACCGCCGCTGCGAGTACCCCTAATTCAAGCCATTCCACGCTGACGCCTGCCTAATGCCCTTCCTCCGGAGCCGCAACTTTCGACCCAGGTGAAGCACTTCTTGCACTGGCGTCCCGAACGGCCCCAGGTGCTAGACTCGCCCGGCCTTGCGCTTCTCAAACCTCCTCCTACTCGCCGCGCTCTCTGGCCTCGCCCTTCCGCTGCCTCTCGGGCTTGGGGCGGCACACGCAGACGGCATCGCGGATCGCCGTGACATCCTCTCCGTGAAGGATATTCGACCGGGAATGAAGGGCTACGGCCTGACGGTTTTCTCTGGCATGAAGCCTGAGCGCTTCGATGTGGAGGTGATCGGCATTCTCGATAATTTCCTACCACGCCAAGACTTGATCCTCGTGAAGACGAAGCATCCTCGCTTAGAGGTTGCCAAAGTGGTGGCTGGCATGAGCGGGAGCCCGATCTTCATCAACGGGAAAATGGTCGGCGCCTATTCTTATGGCTGGAGTTTCGGATCGGAGCCTGTCGCTGGAGTAACACCGATTCGGAACATGTTGGACGATCTGGCGATTCCGCTTCCTAAGTCTATTTTTGGCTGGCCGCTTAAGCCCCTGCCGGGAACTCCACGGGGCCCCAAGCAGGCCACACTCGCAACTCCAGGCCAACGCTTTGCGGGCAATCTGATGCACTACGACCCGCTCGCGCATTCCGAGCAGATCCGAAGTGCTCTCGGTATGCAGGGTCCAGAGGCTGCGCTCCACCCCGTAGCAACGCCCCTCTTAGTGGGCGGAATGTCCCAAGCCGGCGTGAGCCTAGTTGGGAAACTCTTTGCACCACTCGGCCTGGAACCCCTGCAAGCGGGCGGTGGCGGGGCACCTGATCCCACGGCGCCCACGCGGTTCGAAGATGGGGGCGCGATTGGTGTCACGCTCATCAGCGGCGATATGAGCGCGATGGGTCTCGGAACGGTGACTCGGGTTGAAGGCGATAAGCTGGTGGCGTTTGGGCATCCGATGATGCAAAGCGGGATCACCTCAATGCCGACGTCCTTGGCCAAGGTATTGTGGTTTCTGGCAAGCGATCAGCGCTCTTTCAAGTTGGGTGCCGCCGTGCGTCCGCTCGGAGCTCTGGTGAATGATCGCCAAGCATCGATTGTTGTAGATCAGTCGGCCAAGGCGCCCACGATCGACGTTCATTTCGAGCTTCGGGGCGCCTCGAGTGCGCCTTCCTCTAAATGGCGGTTCACGGTGGCGCACGAGAAATTCATGGCGCCGTCCTTGCTCGCCACGGCGCTCGGGAGCGCCTTTCAATCGACAAGCTCGGAGCGCCAAGACGTGAGTTGGTCAGCCAAGGGCAGCGTGCGCGTCAAAGGCTACGGTGAGATCGAGGTCGAGGATTTTGGCGTTGCGATGGGTGGCACACCCGAGCCGATGGAGCTCATGGGTACGAATTTGGTGCGCACGGTGGGTGCCCTGCTCAACAATCCTTGGGAGCCCGCCTTGGTCGAAGCGGTGAGCTTGCAGGTAGATATCCGCTACGCGCGAGATGTGCTGCGGTTGCGAGGCATCGAGAACCTGACGCCCGAGGTCTCAAGCGGCGGAAATGCGAAATTGCGCCTCACGTTATTGCCCTACGCCGGACCGGCAGTGACCCAGACGCTCAGCGTGCCAATCCCTAGCTATTTGGCTGGGCAAACAGTCACGCTCTCCGTCGCTCCCGGACACCAAGTCGATCGCGACGCTCCCTACCCTGAGAATCTCAAGGAGCTCGTCGCCAACCTGCGCATCCCGATCTATCCGCCCAAGTCCCTGATCGTCTCGTATGAAGCCGCGGGCGCCGGGGTGAGTTATCGCAGTCACCTGGCCGAGGATCTTCCGCCCGGCGCGCTCGATCTTTTGCAGCCCCAGTCCACCTCCGTTGGCCCGGGCCGTCATCAGCCTTTCGTGCGCCAAATCATCCCACTCAAGGATTACGTGGTCGGCCAAGAGAGCGTGTCGCTCCGCGTCAAAGAGGTGCTTCGATGAGCCGCCAAGTTATTTCACCCCACTCGCGTCCAGTGAACTCCCACATGCACATCACGCAACACTCATCCCTCCCCATACTTGCCTTTCTCCTAGCTAGCTTCATCACAAGCGCGGGCCAAGCGGTGGGCACCCGTCATTTTAGCCTTCAAACTGGCGAGGATTTTGAGGGTGGCGACTTGAAGGGAGTCGCCGTGGATTCGGCCGGTGCCGTGCGTGCCGGCTTCAACCTCGGAGCCATCCCGCTCACCAAAGCCACCACGGTGTGGGACGCGCTCCGCATACAGGATGGCTCGCTCTTGCTGGCCACGGGCAACGAGGGCGCACTCCTCCAACTGCGAGGGCAGGTCGTGAGCGTCGCCGGCGAAACCAAGTCACTCGCCATCACCTCCCTCGCCACTCTGAAGTCTGGCGCCATCGCCCTCGGCACCTTGCCCGACGGCAAAATCATGAAGTTCGAGGGTGGAAAAATTAGCGACTGGGTAACGCTCAAAGAGACTCAACATGTTTGGGATCTGGCGTTTGACCCAAAAACCAACTCACTTTTTGCCGCCACGGGCCCCGAAGGAAAGCTCTACCGAATCGATGCCGCTGGCAAGGCCAGCGTCTATTTCGATGCCGAAGAGCAGCACCTCATGAGCGTCGCCGTTGGTAAGGACGGCACCGTGTATGCGGGAGCAAGCGACAAGTCCAAGCTCTACGCCATCACAGGTCCCGGTCGCGCAAGAGTGTTGCAGGATTTTGGCTCCACCGAGGTACGAGCCATTGTTACCGGCGATAACGGCGACGTTTTCGCGATCGCCAACGATCTCAAAGTGCCGCGCGCCATACCCAAGCGGCCGAGCGCTGGGGAGGAAGGCTCAGCCCCGAGCGGTTCGTCTTCGCCGGCTTCCGGCAAGGGTGTTTTGTATCGATTCGACAAAAGCGGCACACCCGAAATGCTGCTTTCGAATGACAAGGATTACTTCGTCAGCCTCGCCCTGGATGCTTCCGGCACACCTTACGTCGGTACCGGCGCTGAGGGCCGTATCTACACCGTCGATGCCGAGCGCAATTCGGTGTTGATCGCAGACAGCGAACAGCGCCAGATTGGCGCGCTTTTGTTGGACGGGGCGAACCGCTTCGCCGTTGCGAGCGATCCTGCCGTCGTATTGCCGATTCGCGGCGTCGGCGGCACGGATGCGATTTGGACGAGCAAGGTCTTGGACGCTGGGCTCCGGGCTACCTTCGGGAGGCTGGATTGGGAGTCCAAGGGCGCGCTTGAATTTTCAACGCGAACCGGCGGAACCGAGAAACCGGACACCACGTGGAGCGATTGGAGTGGGCCACTCACGGCGCCTGGCATGGTGAAAAGCCCGGCAGGCCGCTTTGTTCAGCTGCGTGCGCGCTTCGCGACCGACCCGAACGCCGTTCTAAAGTCGGTCGATTTGTCGTTCGTGACCGACAATCTGCGGGCGTATGTGACGCAAATCAGCGTTAAGAATCGCGCGCCTGGCAGCAAGAGCTCACTCGAGGCTTCAGGGAGCCCGATCTCCGCGAGTCCGAGCGCGAACGTCGAGCTCAACTGGAAGGTCACCAACCCCGATGAAGACACGCTGCGCTATCGTCTACTTTACCAACTGATTGGCACGAAAGATTGGTTTGACATTCTGCCGTCGCAGGAAACACTCACCAAGGATAACTACACGTGGAATACTCAAGATTTGCCCGAAGGCAGATACCGAGTGCGCGTGATGGCTTCCGACGAGCTCGCCAATCCGCCTACCAAAGCCAAACAGCATGCCCTCGAGAGCAACATCATCTTGGTGGACAACACACCGCCCGTCGTTGAGCGCTTGACCGTAACCGGGCGCCGCATTCAAGGTGTCGCAACAGATGGCGTAGGGCCCATCTCCCGGATTGAACTTGCGGTGAGCGGCACTAATCGTTGGTTGCCCTTTTTCCCGACGGATGGAATTTTTGATCAGAATCGCGAGGCGTTTGACCTCGATGTCGCAAGCCTTGGCACAACCCTACCCGTGATGCTCACACTGCGGGTATACGACGCTGCCAACAATGCCACTCTGCGCTATATCACCCTGAAGTGACGGTCCCCAAAGGGCCCAGGCTCGGCAGAACACGCGACCCTTGGTCCTTTTGCCGGCTGGGTGCTAGCTTCATGTGACTTACTTTGAACCGGGTAGCCGGCCCCCCATTCGGGAGTCCTGAGCCCCGAATCTAGCCATGCAATTTTCGCGCTTTGTGACCCTTTCTTTCCTGCTGACGGCCGGCTGGGCTTTCAGCTGCGCCAGTGGAACGGATGCCTCAAATAGGGGCGCGAGTGGTCCCGCGCCAGGGCCCACGACACCGCGGGATCCGACCGTAGACGCGGTATCGCTGGGAGGAAAAGCTGGCGGGCCCGCAAACAATCTCAATCCACTCTGCGGCGCCGTCGTTCAATGCAATCCAGATTCCGTGACCACTTGTGACGTGTTCATGCCGCCAAGTGGAAGCGGTGGTGTTGCCTCTTCCACGGGAGGTGTCACGTCTGCCGCCGGAGGTGCACCCTCCGCGCTTGGCGGTGCGCCCGCTTTGACCGGAGGAGTGGGCGCAAGCGCAGGTTATCTCGCAAGTGGGGGCGCTCAAACGGGTAGTGCGGGCGCTGCAGGTCAGGCCGGAGCCGCCGAGGCTGGCGCTGCTGGCTTCGAATCGCACGCTGGGAGTACGAGCATGTCCGGCGGTGCCATTTCAAACGCTGCTTCGAGTCTCAGTGGAGGCAGCGGGCAGGTCGTACCACCGACCTTCGATGGCACACCAACCACTCCGAGCTACGCCTGCCGAGTGAGTTCCGCGAATGGGAACGATGTGGTTGCCGCCTGTGGTCTCGCGGGAAGCGGTGTAGTCGATGATCCGTGCAGTGGTTCACGCGATTGCGCTCCTTCGCTCGGCTGCGTCGGCGAGGGGGCTTTAGCCCGCTGCCGGCCCTTCTGCTGCGCTGGCAACGAGCTGTGTGCCCCTGGCAGCTACTGCGCTACGCGCCCACTCCGCGAGCCGAAAGCAGGTGTGACGCCAGCTCTTTTAGTGCCTGTTTGCGTTTCTGCAGACAACTGTGATCTCGGCGAACCCTCCCCTTGCACTGCTACCAGGACTTGTACCTGCGCTGCCGACACCGCGTGCAGTGTGGTGCGTGCGGATGGGACGACTTCGTGTGTCGTTCCTGGCAAAGGCCTCGCTTCAGACGCTTGTCCCTGCGCGGCGGGATACCTGTGTTCGCAACGGAGTGGCACCTGCCTTAAGCTTTGCCGCACCACCGATCTAAACGCTGGCTGCGGTCTCGGTCGGTGCCAATCCGCCGCTGACTTACCGGCAAACTACGGCGTGTGTGTCGGCTTGCCCACGGGAGGCGGAGGCGCAGCCGGCAACGCAGGAGCCATGAATCTGTGATTCATTTTCAGCGCACGTTAGAAGTGCCAACGCAAGGCCAAGGCTTCATCGACCTCAGCTCTCGGCTCCAAGGTGTGGTGCGGGAAAGCGGGGCCAGGCTGGGCCTATGCACGGTCTTTGTGCAACACACCTCCGCGAGTCTGGTCATCCAAGAGAACGCCGATCCAGCTGTGCTCCGCGACTTGGCAAGCTTCATGTCCGAGCTTGCTAGCGAAGGGCGCCGTTGGGAACACGACGACGAAGGGCCGGACGACATGCCCGCCCACGTGCGCTCCGCAATCACCAAGAGCTCGGAGAATATACCGATCTCACTTGGCCGCCTGGCACTCGGAACTTGGCAAGCCGTTTACCTCTGGGAGCACCGGAGGGATCCCCACACGCGGCGCGTCGTCGTGCACATCAGCGGAGAAGAGTGAATGTTTAATCTGAGAAGCGCCACCAGCCCGGCTTGGCTTGAGGTTGTTTTTGGGGACTTTAATAGCTTCCTTGTGGACCATGCCGCTTGCGAACGCAAAGCCTCGGCGACGGGCATGGCATTCGTGGTCAAGTACCCTGATCGAACGGATCTTTTAGAGCCCATGATCGAGTTCGCCAAAGAAGAGCTCGATCATTTCCACATCGTCTTCAAGCTGTTGACAGAGCGTGGCCTGCGCCTGCTCCCCGACTACAAAGATGAGTACGTGAACGGTCTCCGCTCGCAAATGCGCCCTGGCTCTGATGAATTGTTGCTCGATCGTTTGCTTGTGGCGGGCGTCGTCGAGGCCCGCGGCTGTGAAAGACTGAAACTGATTGCCGATCATCTTCCGAGCTCTTTGGCAGCGCTTGGGCCCGTGTACGAAGAGTTGGCGCGTGCGGAGTCGCGCCATCACGCGCTCTTCTTCAGGTTAGCCCGCCGCTATTTCGACGCCAAAACAGTGCAAGATCGCACGGATTATCTCCTGGATTACGAAGCCGCATTGCTCGAACGCCTGCCTCACACGGCGCGCGTCCACTGACCCAGTGCACGGCCACATCCGTGAATCACCGACAGACCATCAAAGACTACCTTGAAACCTACGCCGTTCCAGAAGCGCGACTTTCCTACCCACTCAGCAAACGGTACGATCACGTGCTCGTCGTACCTGCGCACGACGAAGCACCAAGCTTGCTTCAAGGCTTCGAAGTCGCATTCCGCGAGGTCGATGGCACAGCGCTGCTCATCTTAGTAGTGAACGCAGCGGTCGATGGCCCCGAGCCCGCATTATTCCGCACGCAAGCCTTGGCAGCTCAGCTCCTTCTAGAGAGTAGCAACATCCGAAGGCTCAGCTCGCAGCCAGCCGCGTACGAGCTCTGCATCCGAGGGCTAGACATTCTTCTCATCGACCGAGCCAGTGCTGGTTCTCTGCTGGAAACCAAGCAAGGCGTGGGCCTGGCGCGGCGAATCGGCTGTGACGTGGCACTCCGCTTGATGCTAGATGGCACTGTCACTTCGGCATTTATTGGCTCAAGCGACGCGGATGTCGAGTTGCCCTGCGATTACTTTCAAAGAATCGCGCGGGCAACACCGGGAAGCTCGGCGCTCATCTTCCCATTCACGCACTCCATGCTGATGCGCGAACCCCGAGCGCCGCAAGCTTCCGAAATCCTTGAAGCAACACTCCTTTTTGAATGCTCGCTCCGCTACTTGGTGCTGGGATTGAGCGCGGCTGGTTCACCCTACGCTTTCCATACCATTGGCAGCACGCTGGGGCTCTCTGCCAAGGCCTACGCCGAAGCACGCGGTTTTCCAAAACGGCTCGCGGGTGAAGACTTTCACCTACTGAACAAGCTGGCCAAGCTGGCTCCCGTCCTGCGCCTCGGGGGCATACCCATCTCAATTCAAAGCCGCCTCTCACAACGCACGCCCTTTGGCACCGGCCCGAGCGTGACAGACTTACTTCGGCAGTCCGCTGATCATCCCGCACAGAATCTGCAACCGAGAGCTTGCTACCACCCGGACGCTTTTAGCGCGCTCAAGTCTTGGCATCAGGCCCTTCATGCCTTTGCCGCCGATCCCCAAAACTTTCGCTTTCGCTTGGACCTTGACGACAGTTTACCCGCTGATTTGAAAGCACACGCCCAACTCCTTTTCTCCGACGAAGCCCTCCAATTTGGCCTTCGCACCGCCATCCAACAACGCAAGACCCCTGAACAGCGACTCCAACATCTCTTCGGTTGGTTCGATGCGCTCGCAACCCTGCGCTTACTGCGCCAACTGAATACCACCTGCCCGGCCATTAGCTGGTGTGAAGCGCTCAGCCGAGCTCCCTTTATCGAAGCGCCTTCCGACTGGCTCAGCGTGACCCAGGTACTCGGCCACTTAATTGCGCAGGAAGGTAAGCTTCCGCCCAGGATCGGCCCCACCTGCCTCCACAAGATGAGTTAAGCTCTGCCAGCGAAATGAGCGCCCCCACACCCAACTTTAGACGCCAATGGCTCATCCCGATTCTCGCTCTCGCCACCACCGCGCTGGCGGTTTTTGCCAGCTTCTACGCGTTCGACAATTTCCTTTCGCCCAACACGGCGCAGCTCCCAGCGTTGCAACGCTACCTTGCGTTCGATCCTCCGGCGTTAACCGACGCCGTGAGTTCTCTGGCTGGGATGGTGGCGGCTGTTCTGGGCATCGTGATCACGGTCGTCAGCATCATCGTACAGCTATCTGCAGATCGCTACCAAGGCGTCACCCGCATGTTCCTGCGCGATCGCGTGAACATTTCGACGATGGCGTTTTACGTCGTGGCGTGTGTGTGCGGAGTGTGGCTCAGTGTTTCTTTGAAGCATGATTATGTGCCCAAAAGCACACTCTTCTTCATGCTGATTGCCACCACCTTGGGGCTCGTGCTCATGGCACCGTACTTCGGGTACGTGTTTTGGTTTGTGGATCCGATGAACATCATCGTTCGGATCCGGCACGATGCTTTGAAGGCCGCTGTTTCTGGAACCCAAAATGCCAATTTGGAACGGATGGCGAGCGCGCAAGCCAAAGTATTGTCAGCCATGGAGGAGCTCACGGATATCACCAGCAGCTCCGTTTCCAACAAGGACAAGATCATCGCCAGCGGAGCCGTGGACGCGCTGAAGGATCTGGCGCTTGGCTACCTCGACCAAAAGGCACATGCCACCCGGGGCTGGTTCGAAATTGGCCCCGAGATCCGCAGCAATCCCGATTTCGTCGCGATGGATCCCGAATCCCTGGCTGACCTCGAAAACCGCCGCACCTGGGTTGAATGGAAGGTGATGCGACAATATTTGGGGATTTACAACGAAGCGCTTGGGAGTATGCGCGACATCAACTATCTGATCGCCATCGACACACGCTACCTTGGCGAAGCCGCCTCGAAGCAAGGAGATCGCGAGCTGGTGGCGCTGGTTTTTCGCTTCATGAACTCCTATTTGCGAGCCACGCTGAATGCCCGCGATGTGCGCACGGCTTACAACGTCCTCAATCAATACCGTTTGCTCGTGGAGTCCATGATCCGCTTTGGGCATGGGGCAAGCGCCATCGAAGGCGTGCGGCACATGATCTATTACGGGCATGTCAGCTACGACATGAAGCTCACCTTCGTGACCGAAACGGTGGCTTACGACATCTCATCACTTTGCCAATTGGCCCACGATCTTGGCTCGGAGTGCGAAGCGACAACGCTTGGCCTATTTTTGGAGTTGGATCGCCCCCTGCGCAATCGTAGCCAGGAAGCTGCGCTCCTCGGCGTGCGCAAAGCTCAGGTCAAGCTCGCCGCCTACTACCTCTGGCGGGGGCACCTGGAGAATGCTCGGATTATCTACAAGGACATGGCAGAAGAGCCGGATGAGCGTCTGAACACCATCCGTGAAACCTTGAGTGCCGTTGAAAGTAAGGATTTTTGGGAAATCATCGATCGCGGCAGGAACTTTGAATACATGCCGGATGAGCAACGAGAAAAGCTCGCAGTGTTCTTCGATTGGTTCAAACAGGATCGCGCGTTAGCGCCCGCGACGGCATGAGCGCCTCCGTTAACTCAAAGACAGGCACCAAGCTACTTTTCGCTGGGCAATTTCGGCGCCAACGTGGTGCGCTGCATGGGGAATTGAGACTGGCGTTCGCGGAACACGGAGAGCAGACCATCGAGCAGGGTTTCATCCCGGCGCAGGATTGCAATCCGCAAAAGCCCGGCTTGAGGGTGGGAAACAGGGAGCGACGCGAGGAATATCCGGGCGTTGGCCAACTTGCGCGTGACGCGATCGGCATGCTGCCCCAGCTCTTCAACGTCACTCCGATGCGTGGGGGGCAACGAGCCCTCGGTGCGACGCACCCGAACCCGCGTCGCGTCCGTTTCATCGCCGCGCGGCTCGATCACTGCGGGTACTTGGGATGGAGGAGGGGTGGAGGGGCGTGCGTTCGTCATGATGGCTTACCAACTTCCGGGCTCAGGCGCTCTTCGCACAATAACACTTCCCCCGTAAGATTCATTCCAACTCAAACTATTTCCCATAACATTCGCACAGAACCGGTGAAATCAGGCTTCACCCTGAACGCGATCCGGTCTTTACAATGTCGCAGATTCTCGCCCATCACCCTGCATCACCAGACACTTGGAATTTCAGCCGAGCAACCGCTTGAAGAGCCAACTTCGTTGGTAACCTGTAATCGTGAATAGACCCATTCCACATGCCTGCTAACGCATCGCCACCCGCACCACTTTGGAAAATTGAACGGCTGGTTCCAGGGGGCCGCGGGCTCGCCCACTTGTCCGACGGACGCATTGGGTTCGCGGGCGGAGTGGTGCCAGGGGACAGCATTACGGTCCTCCAATCCAAGAGCCATCGGCAATTTGTCGAGGCGCTGGCCTGGGAGCTCACTGAGCCGGCGGCGGAGCGGTCACAGCCTGAATGCCCTCACTTTGAGCGCTGCGG
>JBBSBI010000032.1:0-32582 GCA_038251425.1 Polyangiales bacterium | reverse complement strand
CTGTGGATACTTGTACGCGTAGCGCATGTAGGAATGCGTGGGCGTATTTTCCGCATAGAAGTAGTATTCCTTCGGGTCCTCACCGTGATTGCCTTCAACGCCATCTAGCCCAAAAATGCGCTCCTTCAGGATCGCATCCTTCTCGTTCCAGAATGCGAGCGCGAAGCAGATTCGCTGTCTGCGATCCGAGATACCGGCGATGCCATCTTCGTTCCAGCGATAGGCTCGAGATCGCGCGTGGTCGTGGGGGAAGTAAGCCCACGCTTCACCGTCATCGCTATAATCTTCTCGTACCGTCCCCCAGGCGCGTTCAGCCAAATAGGGTCCCCAACGTCGCCAGTAAACGCGGCGTTCTTCCGCCTCGATCACTCGGCTATGTTCTTGGGTTTGGGTGGGAGCGATCGACCGCTTGCGTAGCACCATGGGAGAACTCGAATTGGACTGCAGAAAGGTACGGGAAGCGAGCCCGTTTGGGGATCAATTTATTGGCGCTGCCTTCAGCTGGCTGGAAAGCAAAGCCTAGGGCTGCTAGCGTGAAGTGCGCAGGGCTTGGCGAATGAAGCGTAGTTACCTCGGGTATTGGTTCATCAGCCCCTGGCTTGTTGGCTTTCTTGCGCTCACAGTGCTGCCTTTTTTCATCAGTATTTATTTGTCGTTCTGCCGCTACGATGTGGTGTCGCCGCCGGTCTTCATTGGCGTCCAGAACTACGCGGAGCTCTTCTCAAACGATCCGCTGTTTTGGAAGTCTCTGCAGAATACTTTGCTGTATGCGGTTTTCGCCGTGCCGCTTGGGATCGCAACCGCCTTTGGTTTGGCGCTGCTGCTCAATCTGGAGCTCCGTGGCATGAGCGTGTACCGCACGCTGTTCTTCTTGCCGCACATTGTTCCCACCGTGGCAACGTCGGTTGTGTTCATGTGGATCCTCAATCCACAGATCGGGCTCATGAATAGCGTCTTGGGGCTGTTGGGTGTTGCTGGGCCAGCCTGGCTATCCGATCCTCGGTGGGCCATGCGCACGTTAGTCCTGATGTCTCTTTGGGGCGTGGGTGGCAGTGTGATCACCTATCTAGCCGGTCTCAAGGACATCCCGATCTCGCTGTATGAAGCGGCGCGTTCGGACGGAGCGGGAGCTTTCGCGCGTGCGCTGCATATCACTTTGCCGATGATGACGCCCGTGATCTTTTTCAACCTAATCATGGGGATTATTGGGGCTTTTCAATACTTCACTCAAGCCTACATCATGACGCAGGGTGGCCCACAAGACAGCACGCTTTTCTACGCGCTTTATCTCTTCTATCGCTCGTGGCGCTACCTCGACATGGGGTACGCGAGTGCGATGGCTTGGATCTTGTTTGTCGTGGTGACTCTCACCACGCTCGTGGTGTTCAAGACGCACCGTAAGTGGGTGCACTATGGGGATTGAAGGGAGTTCTTTCGGTAAGCGCCAGCTCAGGCGCCTGGCGTTTCTAGCTAACGTCGTGGTCGCTTGTGTCCTCTTGGCGTGGGTTGCCGTCCCTCGTGCGGAGCCGCGCCTGTTTCCCGAACGCATCCCGGTTCGGTTTTGGCACATGTGGTCCGGGGAATGGAAGATCGTCATCGACAAGATCGTGATGCGCTTCAATGCGAGCCAGAATCGGTACGAAGTGGTGGCGCTTTCGGTGCCGGGTGGCAGTGCTGATCAGAAATTCCTCATGGCCGTCACGGGTGGTGATCCGCCGGACGTGATGGCCCAATGGAATCAAGTGATTCCGGCCTGGGCCGAGAGCGGACTCTTGGTGCCGCTCGATACCCTGATGCAGCCGGCCGAGTGGGCAGAATTGCAACGCTCTGCGTACCCGGTTGCGCTCAAAATTGGGAGTTATGCGGGGCATCTCTATGGCCTCACGACCGGGATCAATGTGTTTGCCTGTTACTACCGCCCAGAGCATTTGGAGGCCGTTGGCGCTCAGGCTTTCCCCGATTCACTCGAAGGGCTGATGGCGTTGGCGGATAGGCTCACTCGCTTCGACGACGCGCACCGGATCACACGCATGGGATTCATGCCGGCCGGGTTCAACATGTATGCGCCGATCTTTGGAGGCGGATTTTTTATGGACGGTCGTCTTTCATTGAACACCCCGAGGAATCTGCGTGCGCTCACGTTCCTGAGCGAGAGTCGGCAAAAATACGGATTTGAGAATGTGCTGAAGTTTGAATCTTCACTCAATACTGGCGGGTTCGCCACGGAGTGGCCGTTTATTTCGGGTCAATATTCGGTCGCTGTCGATGGCCAGTGGCGAGTCGAACAGCTCGCAAAGTACGCGCCGGAGCTCAGGTATCAAACGGCGCCAATCCCAGCACCCCAAGGCGGAAAGCCGTTAGCAGGGTTTTCAAATGGGAATTTCATGATCATTCCCAAAGGGGCACGGCAAGTCGCTGGTGCCTACGAGTTCATCAAGTTTTGGTCGGGTGTAGACAACCCAGAACGCGCCGCTGAGTTCTACACTTGGGGCGGCTGGTTGCCGCTATCTCCGAGGATCACCAGGACCGCACCGTATCAGGCATATGTGCGAAAATACCCGCAATTTGAAACTTTTCTTGATATGCTTTCAAGTGAGAATATTCAGCCCACGCCACCGGTGCCGTTTCAGGTTCTCCTGACGGATCGCATCATTCGGGCAGAGGAAGGAGCAATTCGCGGAAGTGTGAGTCCTCTCCAAGCGATTTCAACGTTGGAGGCCGATGTGGCGCGGGAGATCGCACGCAGGAAGAGCTTCGGGTTATGACTCCGCACTCTTCCTCACAGCCCGGAGCTTTGGGGCGTGCTGGCTTGCACCTCGTGCTGCTGCTGCTGGCGATCCCGTACGTACTACCCCTGATTTGGATGCTGTCGACAGCGCTCAAGGAGGATTCGCAAATCTTTCCGCGTGAAGGCAGTGCGCAATCTGCACTTGCACTCAGCAATCTCATACCCAATCCGCTGGCGTGGCACAATTTCCCAGACGCGATGGCGACCGTGCCATTCGTCACTTACCTCAGAAACACGCTGCTTTTGTGCTTCATCAACGTGCTGGGCGCGGTGCTCTCGAGTGCGGTGGTAGCCTATGGCTTTGCTCGGTTGCGATTTCGAGGCCGTGAGTTCTTGTTCATGCTGATGATCGCCACCATGGCACTTCCGGGCCAAGTGACGATGATTCCGACGTTTGCGCTCTATAGCAAGCTGGGTTGGTACGGCACATTCTTACCTCTCACGGTTCCGGCTTTTTTTGGGGTCCCGTTCTTTGTGTTTCTCATGCGGCAGTTCTTCCTCACGCTTCCTTTGGAGCTCTCGGAGGCCGCGCGCATCGAAGGAGCAACTGAGTGGCAGATCCTCTGGCGCATCGTGTTGCCGCTTTCGAAGCCGGTCTTAGCCACCTGTGCGCTATTCCAGTTTCTCGGAACGTGGAATGATTTTTTCGGGCCGCTTTTGTACATCAATGATCCTGAAAAATACACGTTGGCCTACGGCCTCCAGCAATTCATGTCGAGCTACGGCGGCAAGTGGGGGCAATTGATGGCGGCTTCGACGCTTTTCATTCTCCCGATTATCGTGCTGTTCTTTGCAGCTCAGAAGACGTTCATTCAGGGGATAGCCACGACAGGCTCCAAGGCTTGAGTGGTCGCCCTGGCGGCCTGATTATGGCAGGCTCGCACGGTGCTCAGACGTTGGTCGTGGCTGCTGGTGTTGGCAATCGGCCCACTCGAATGGGTTGCTCACTTGTATTTCGCACAGCGAGCTCCAAGCTTTTTGGAGTATCGAGCGCTTGTGCCGCGCCTGCGAGCCCTCAAGAAATCAGGCGATATCCTGCTCGTCGCGCCGTCGTGGGCGGAGCCGATCGCACGTGCTGCGTTGGGTGATGGCTGGTTCAGCGAACGGGATCTGGGCAGGCTGGATCTGAAGCGTTATCCTAGAGCGGTAGTGCTGAAGAGCGTGGGTCAGGAAGCGCGTGAGGTTCAGAGCTTCCGTGTGCTGAGTTCGGAAGGCTTCGGGCGATTCACGCTGGAGGTGCGAGAAAATCCTGGGTTCGAGCCGCTCAAGGCAGATTTGGCCGAACGGATCAGTCCTGCCACGCTAGGCGTGGCGCTTGTTTTGGATTCGGGTGAACGGCTCGCTTGTAGCTGGACGACGCAGGCGGCGGTGCAAGCTGGCGGATTGGCAGGGCCTGCTGCCTTTCCTCGGGCTCGCTTTCAATGTCCGGGGGGTAACGAACGTTTTGTCGGACTGAGTATCCTGGATGATCAAGAGTTTCGTCCGCGGCGTTGCATCTGGGCGCACCCACCGGACAACGGCTATTTAGAACTCAACTTTCGAGGCGTACCCTTCGGTGGGCATTTGTTTGGCGCTGCGGGTTTATCTTACTTGTTAACCCGGGACGGCGCGGGTGCCGATGTTCAGTTGGAGATTTGGGGGGAGGGGAAGCTCCTCGGGCGGCACCTAGAGCGAGATGTTCTGGGCTGGCAGCCCTTTGCGATGGCACTGCCGGCGCGCGGCAGTGGCTCGAGTTTTGAGCTCAGCTTTCGTTTGCGCAGTGAGCACGCAGCTGGTCGTGACTTCTGCTTTCAGGCGGAGATCCGCTGATGCCTTTCGTCTGGAAACACTTGAGTGTGGCGCTTGGTTTGAGCGTTGGGTTCATGGCGCTATTGCTCGGAACGAGCGAGGAAATCGGCTACGCGCGCGATGAAGGGTTCTATTTTCAGGCGGCAGCGAGCTACGAGGCCTGGTTCTCCTTGCTCTTTTCGGAGCCTTCCCACGCGCTGCACGGGGAGGTTGTGGCACGCTATTGGCAGGTGAACAGCGAGCATCCCGCGCTGATGAAGTCGCTGTTCGCACTCTCGCACCACTTTCTGTACGCCAAGTGGCACTGGTTCGGCACGGCGGGCGAGGCGTTTCGTTTTCCGGCCATGCTAATTTCTGCACTCGGAGTCGGTGTTCTCTATCTTTGGGGTTCAGAAACGATCGGAGCCTTCGCTGCATTCACAGCGGCGCTGCTCTTTGGGTTCATGCCGCAGGTATTTCACCACGCGCATTTGGCCTGCTTCGATATGCCGGTGGCGGCGCTCTCGCTGATGACGGCCTATGCGTATTGGAAGTCGTTGCGACACCGCAGCCTTTTTGGCGCGCTGGGTGTCGGCCTGCTCTACGGCTTGTTCCTGAACACCAAGCACAATTCATGGCTCTTTCCGTTGGTTGCGCTGGCCCACTTCGCACTGCTGAATCACAAGGTTTGGCTGGCGAAAGCCTCGGGCTTGCAGCACAACCTGCGCTTTCCACCCGCTTTACTAGGCATGCTGGTGCTGGGGCCCCTCACGCTCTACGCAACTTGGCCTTGGCTCTGGTTTGAGACTCTGCCCAGACTGAGCGCCTACGCGAAGTTCCATCTGGGACATGAGTATTACAACATGGAGTTCTTGGGGCGCACGTATTGGAAGCCCCCCATGCCGCTCGGATACGCTTGGCTGATGACCCTCGCGACGGTGCCGATGGTCACGCTGGCGCTGTTCACGGTGGGTCTCGTCAATTTCGCTCGCAGCTTGCTTCCGAGAAGTATGCAAAGCGTGGGTGTTCTCCGTAGCTTGAGTTCAAAGCTTGCCTCTATCCCTCTCGGCTCGCCGACGTCGGCTCAGCTTTTGTGGCTACTGGGCGTCGCTGTCAACTATGCGCCCTGGTGGTCGAGTGAGACACCGATTTTTGGCGGGACAAAGCATTGGCTAACGGCCTATCCCTTCTTGTGTTTGTTCGCCGGCACCGGTGTGCGCAGAATCCACGTGCGAGCTCAACTCTTGGCAAGGAGCAAAACAGAGCGCCAAGCATTCAGTGTGCTGCTCTTCGCAGCCTTGCTTTTGGGCCCGATCAGTATGACGTGGCACAGCGTGCCGTTTGGCTTGAGCGCCTACACCCCCATCGTAGGTGGTGCCTCGGGGGCGGCTAATTTCGGCCTCAATCGGACGTTTTGGGGGTACACTTCGCGCAGCCTGTTTGACGAAATCAACGCGCTAGCGCCACCGGGCGCTCGGATTTACGTCCACGACACCGCCCTTCAGAGTTTTGAGCAGCACCGGCAAGAGGGTGGTATCCGTCCTGATCTCGAGGGCACTTTGGATCTCGCTCACTCGAATTTGGCTCTTTATCACCACGAGCCACACATGGCGCGCGTTGAGTATCAGATCTGGAGTGTGTATGGCACCGTGCGGCCGGTTGCGATCAAGTTGTTCGATGGTGTGCCCGTCGTTTGGCTTTACCGTCGCCCCTAGCTGGAAAGCAGGCATGCCTGCGTAAGCTAACCGCCGATGTAAGACATTTCAATTCTGCGCCGCGTCGGCGTGTCAGCCGTTCGGATCTCCGAATAGCGGTCCGCGCGAGCTTTCCAAACGTCCTCGAGCAGGGCTTTTACCTCCACATCCGTTTTCGCGCTGCGCAGCCACGCCTTCACGTCGTGGCCCGTGTTCGCAAAGAGGCAGGTATAGAGCTTACCTTCTGCGCTCAAGCGTGCACGCGAACACTGCCCGCAAAATGGTTCGCTCACGCTTGAAATAATCCCAATTTCCCCGCTCCCGTCGGCGTAGAGGAAGCGTTGAGCCACTCCAGGCTGGGGCTCAGCAGGCTCAATCAGATCGAAATGCTCGCGCAGCCGTTCGAGGATCTGTGCTTTGGTGGTCACATCATCCAGGCGCCAGCCATTCGTGGTGCCGACGTCCATGTACTCAATGAAGCGCAACACACGCCCCGTTCCCTTGAAGTGCTGTGCCATTTCGACCAGCTCAAGATCGTTCACGCCTTTCTTCACAACAGCATTGATCTTGATTGAACGGAAGCCGGCGCGTTCGGCAGCTTCAATCCCCAAAAGGACATCCGAAGGCGCATAGTTGGCATCGCACAAGGCTTTGAAGGTCTCCGGTTGGAGTGAATCCAGGCTCACGGTGATCCGGTCGAGGCCCGCAGCTTTGAGGCCGGCAGCGTGTTTAGGTAACAGTACGCCGTTCGTCGTGAGTGCCAAATCGACGTCGCCGATTGCGCGCAGCTTTTCGACCAACTGTGGTAAACCAGAACGAAGCAGGGGCTCTCCGCCCGTGATGCGCAGCTTCTCCACGCCAAGCGCTACGAACTGCTTAGCCACCCGCTCCAGCTCTTCGAAGGAGAGCAGTTCGCTTTTTGGAAGAAACTGAAAGTCCTCCCCAAAGCGTTCCTTGGGCATGCAATATCGGCAGCGGAAGTTGCAGCGATCCGTGACGCTGAGCCGGAGGTCCCGGAGCGGGCGGTTTTGGCGATCAGTGAGCATACGGGTTGCGAGGAAAAGGCGGTGCCTTTCAGGACAGCCTGTTGGGTCTACGATCTTTTGGCGGGTTTGTCCGGAGGAGCTTGTGCGCTCGTGGAAACAACTGGACTCGGCCCACGTAGTGCTATGGTGGCTTCCTGTGAAGCTCTACGATTTTGACGGTATCGACGATCGCCTTTCCCTCATTCCCCTGGCTGCGCGGCGCGCCCTGGATCACGCCGGCTTGAAGCTGTCGCTGGATGCGTGGAACAACCTCACACTCGAAACACGGCGCCACATCACGCGCGTTGGAAGTGCGGAGAAGGTGGAGCTAAATGGCGTCGTGGCGTTCATCAAAGCGGCGACGCCCCCACCCGAGCCGGTGGAGCCTTCCTTCGATCCTTCGCCGGCCGAGGTCCCGCAAGGCGTGATTGATGGCTTTGGCGAGGAACACCCGGTTCCGCTCTCGGTGTGGTCGGCGCTGCCCTCTCTTGAACGGTACGCGTTGGCTAAAGTGGCGGCAAGCGGGAAACACGCGCGCGTCTTAGCGGCTTACAAGGAGTTGATTGGGCATAGCGCCGCATCGACACACATCGCGCCGAAGGGCGGAGTGTGGATGGTGGATGTATCAAAAAAAGAAGCCACGCAACGGCGCGCCGTAGCCGAGACGGTCGTCTCGATGAATCGGGACGCTTTCGAGCGCTTGATCCAGGCTGACGCACCGAAGGGCGATGTTCTCGGCACAGCCCGTTTGGCCGGGATCATGGGCGCGAAGCAGGCAAGCCTGTTGGTGCCGTTGTGTCACCCCGTCGCACTCACCCATTTAGAAGTGCAGCTCGATGTCGAGGATGCCGCGCACGCCGTTCGCATTCAGGCCATCGTTGAAGCTCATGATCGGACGGGTGTCGAAATGGAAGCAATGACAGCCGCTTCCGTAGCCGCACTCACGGTGTACGACATGCTCAAAGCCTTCGACCATTCGATGACGATCGGCCCCACGCGCCTGCTCGCGAAATCCGGAGGTCGTTCCGGTGATTTCGTGCGATGAAGCATTTCTGTGACATCGTTGATGAGCCGCTGAAGCTTGACGCGGTCTTGGGGGCGGTCACGAGTGCGGAAGTGGGTGGCGTTTCAGTGTTTCTCGGGACGGTGCGCAACCACAATGACGGCCGGGTGGTCACTCAGCTGGACTACGAAGCGTACCGTTCGATGGCGCTCAGCCAAATGCAGGCGATTTGTGCCGGGATTGCGGCTGAAATTGAGGGAGTCAGGCTCGCGTGTGTTCACCGCGTGGGCAGCCTCCATGTCGGGGATATCGCGGTGATCTGCGTTGCAGGTGCTCCGCACCGGGGCGAAGCCTTCAAGGCATGCCGAGCTTTGATTGATCGCATCAAGCATCAGGTCCCGATCTGGAAGCGCGAGCATGGCCCCGACGGCCCGTATTGGGTGGGCTGGCAGGACGCGCGCTGTTCTGGCGAAGCCGAGGTCGGAAAGTCCGTCGATCACGAGCATGAGCACACTTAGCTGCCGAGCAGCAACACCGCGACGAGCTCGCCCTCGGGAAATCCCTCGCTGTCGGCTGGCACCATCACCAAGGCATCCGCACTCGCCATACTGCTGGGCGCGCCGGAGGCTTGATTGGCGATAGGGAATACGCACCCGTCGACGATCTCGGCACGGTAGAAGCCGGTACGGCCCGGCTTCTGTTGAATGGCGGCGCCCAAAGGGACGCGTAGAAATTGCGGCATGGGGCGATTGCTGCCTTGCAGCGCTCGCAGGAGCGGCAGCCCAAACAGTGTGAAGGTAACCTGCGCGGATACAGGATTGCCCGGCAAGCCGAGGATCAGGGTGTTGCGCGCAGAGCCAAAAATCAAAGGCTTTCCTGGGCGAATACTGACCTTCCAAAAATCGAGGTCAGCGCCAGCGCGTTGCAAGGCTTCGCGCACCACGTCGTGGTCACCCACGCTGGCGCCACCCACGGTGACCAATACGTCCGCATCTAAAAGCGCGTCCCCGAGTGCGCGCTCCGCCGCATGCACGTCGTCGGGTACGAGCGGGGCTACGCGCACCTGTGCACCCGTGGACGTTGCCAAAGTAACAATCGAAATCGCGTTGGATTCGGGGATGCTGTTAGCTCGTGTCTCGGAGCCCGCCGGGCGGAGCTCGTCCCCCGTGCAGAGCACGACCACTCTTGGCCGTTGACTCACCACAACGTCCCCGCGGTCGAGCGCTGCTGTTAAGGCCAGGCGGGCGGAGGTTAAGCGGCTGCCCTGGGTGAGCGCCACGGCACCTTTCGCCAAATCCTCGCCCATGCGACGCACGTGGCGGAAAGCCGGCACGGCCTCGGCCCACTCGATTCCCGTTGCGCTGAGCCGCACATCTTCTTGGGGGATCACGGCATTCGAGCCCGCTGGAAGCTCGGCACCTGTGAAGATGCGACACGCGGTGCCAGGTTCAAAGCTTGGCGTCGCGTGTCCAGTCTGGCTTTCCCCGATGACGGGCGCGCGGAACGGACCCACGCCTGCATAGTCGGAGCTGGCGATGGCATAGCCGTCCATCGCGCTGTAATTGAACGCAGGCATGGGCAGCGATGCCACGAGATCTTCTGCCAAGGTGCGTCCGGCAGCGTCTTCCAACGCGACGCGTTCGGCGGGCAGGCACTGCGCTTTAGCCAGGATGCGAGCGAGCGCTTCCTCGTACGATAGCATTTGGGGCCTTCAATTCTTTCCCTCGCCTTTGCGCTTCTTGCGCCGGCGTCGCAGTTTATCCATGGCGGTGTGTGCATCGCGCACTGCTGTGAATGGGCGCGAAACGAGCGCAGATAGGCCTTCTGTCTCTCGGTTGCGCTCGCGTGCCAGCTCCACGAACACGGCTTGGCTCCGCACCTCTGCCAGAGCGTCTTTGGGGGTTCGCGTGTAGCTGCCGTCCGCCCCGAGGATCCAGCTTTTCACGTTGTCGGCGCACATGGTTCCGAGAATCTCGCGCGTCATGCGTTCTTTCAGCAGCGGATCCAGAATCGGAAACATCACCTCCACACGCCGCCGAAAGTTGCGCGGCATCCAATCCGCGCTCGTGCAAAACACCTCGGAAGCTCCCCCGTTCTCAAAATAGAAAATGCGGGCGTGCTCCAAGAAGCGATCGATCACGGCTGTGACACGGATCCGTCCGCTCACCTTAGCCACTTGCGGCCGAAGACAGCAGATCCCACGGACGAGGAGCTGGATGTCAACGCCCGCTTGAGAGGCTTCATACAGAGCAGCGATCACCTCTTCGTCCACCAGGGCGTTCATCTTCGCGATGATCTTTGCGGGGCGGCCAGCTCGAGCATGCTCCGCCTCGCGCCGAATCAGGCTGAGCACGCCCTCGTGCATGCCGAGTGGCGATATCACCAGGCGATTCCAGCGCGGAGGTGCGCTGTAGCCGGTCAGGAGATTGAAGAGCGCTGTGGCATCCTCGCCGATCTCTTCGCGGGCGGTAAAAAGCGAAATATCCTCGTAGAGGCGCGCGGTTTGCTGGTTGTAGTTGCCGGTTGCCAGATGCACGTAGCGGCGCAGGCTCGTGCCTTCGCGGCGGACCACCAGCAGTACTTTGGCGTGGGTCTTAAAGCCCAGCAAGCCATACATCACATTCACGCCCGAGCGTTCCAACGCTCGCGCCCAGCGGATGTTGCTCTCTTCATCGAAACGCGCCTTGAGCTCCACGAGCGCCGTCACCTGTTTGCCGAGCTCAGCTGCGCGCTGCAGGGCACGCACCATGGGCGACTCACCACCCGTGCGATACAGCGTCTGCTTAATCGCCAGAACATTCGGATCTTCCGCAGCAAGAGTCAGAAAATCCACGACCGCTTCGAAAGACTCATAAGGGTGGTGGAGCAGCACATCGCCCTGGCGAATAGTCTCAAAGAGGTCTTCAGAATCGCGAAGCGGTGGCACGTATTGGGGCACGAAAGATTCATCGCGCATCTTGCGCTCATCGACATTGGCCGCGAGCTCCAGCATGTCACCCAGGTAGAGTGGGCCATCCACGCGGTACACGTCGCGCTCGATAGACAGATCAAATTCGTCGGCGAGCAAAACCACGGACTCTTCGGGCACAATCCCCGATACTTCAAGCCGCACGGCGTTGCCCCGTTCGCGTCGCCGGAGCTCGGCCTGGATGGTGGCCAGCAAATCCTCCGCCTCGTCGTCATCGATTTCGATGTCGAAATTGCGTGTCAAACGGAACACCAAATGCCCGGTGACACTCATCTGCGGAAAAATAAGCCGCATATTTCGAATGATCACGTCGCCCAAAGCGACGTACGCATGCCGCGTTCCAGCTAACGGCACCGGCATCAGTCGCGACAGCGTTCGTGGAACCTGCACAATGCCGAATGAGGGTTCATTGCTGCGCGCTGCCTTCTCGAACAGGATCCCGACGTTGATGCTCTTGTTACGGATGTGTGGGAAGGGGTGAACGGGATCGATCGCAATCGGCGTCAGGACAGGAAAGATGTCCTTCGCAAAACGGAGATCGAGCGCGGCTAGAGCTTCGGGGTCCAGCTCGTCGGGCCGCACGAGTGCGATCCCGGCTTGGCGTAAGGCAGGTCGGATCTGCTGATTCCAGATCGAGTACTGGCGCTGGACCAGCTCATGCGCGCGCAAGCTAATGGCTTCCAGTTGCTGAATGGGAGTCATACCATCAGCGGGAACATCTCCGACTTCGCCTGAGAGTTGTGCTTGCAGGCCGGCGACGCGCACCATGAAAAATTCATCGAGATTCGACGCTGAAATTGCGAGGAACTTCAGGCGTTCGAACAAGGGGACGCTCTCGTCGGCAGCCTCGGTCACCACGCGCAGGTTGAACTCGAGCCACGAAAGCTCGCGGTTGATAAAAAGTTCGGCGCGCCGGTTCGGGGTGCGAGGATTCTCGGGTGGGTTAATGGTGTTTACAGGGAGCATCGGTTGAGTGACCGGCTGGGCGGTTGTCTCGGCATCGGGGGCGGTCGGATCAGGGTCAATCGGGAGCACGCAAACGGCATATGCCCGAGCGCCTACCCGCTACAATGGCGGCTGAAACGCTCGGTCAGATGTTACACGTTCGTCATCTTCGGCGCGCGAGCGATCCTTCGCGGCACGGCGCGCGCGGTCGGACTCAGGTGCCGACTTTCCTTACTCCACCCTTCAATCACGCGGGTTCCAGCTTCGGACCGTGGGCCTGCGTGGAGCGCGGCGGCGTGACCAAATGGGACGCGGCACGTGCGGGTCTGCTACTCTGATTGCTTACCTGCCTGAGCCCAAGGAGACCCATGACGGAAATTGGATCCGAGATGCAGAGTGCCCCCGACCCGAAGAAGACCGCCACGCCCGAGCCCGGGAACATGGTGGCGGAGATTGCGGCGCTCCAAGATTATGATCGCTACCGCGATTTAGCGTGGGACGGCAGCTTCGAAGACTATTTGAAGATGATTCGCGAGCGACCGCAGATCACGCGCAACGCGTTTCAGCGCGTGTACGACATGGTCATTTCGTACGGCACCGAAGAATACATCGACAACAAGAAGAAGCTGGTTCGTTATAACTTTTTCCAGGACGAAATCGACGGTGGCAAAGACGCCGTATTCGGCCTCGATATCCCGCTCATGCGGCTCATGAATGTGTTGAAGGCGGCGTCCGAAGGCTACGGGCCTGAGCGGCGCGTCATCCTGCTTCACGGCCCGGTGGGTTCCAGTAAGTCCACGATTGCTCGCCTGTTGAAGAAGGGTCTGGAAGCGTACTCGGCGACACCCGAAGGCGCGCTTTACACCTTTCGCTGGGTCAATCTCGCAGGCACCGGCCTGGCGAGTGGCGGCGCCGAGATCTTCGATTCAGCCATGCACGAAGAGCCGTTGCGCTTGATCCCGTTGCAGTGGCGCGAGCGTGCGATCCCGCAGCTTCGGCTTTCCAACGATAAGTTCAAGGTGAAGATCGAGGGCGACCTCGATCCAGCCAGCCGCTTCATCTTCAATGGCTTGCTGCAGCGCTACGAGGGAGATTGGGCCAAGGTGGTGAACAACCACATTCAAGTGAAGCGGCTCATCTTGAGCGAGAAGGATCGCGTCGGCATTGGCACGTTCCAGCCGAAAGATGAGAAGAATCAGGATTCCACCGAGCTGACCGGCGACATCAACTACCGGAAAATTGCCGAATACGGCTCAGATTCCGATCCGCGCGCCTTCAACTTTGACGGTGAATTCAACATCGCGAACCGCGGCATTGTGGAATTTGTCGAGGTGCTCAAGCTGGATGTGGCCTTCTTGTACGATCTTTTGGGGGCTTCCCAAGAGCATCGCATCAAGCCCAAGAAATTCGCGCAAACGGACATCGATGAGGTCATCATCGGCCACACCAATGAAGCCGAATATCGCCGGCTTTTGAACAACGAGTTCATGGAAGCGCTTCGGGATCGAACCATCAAGATCGATATCCCGTACATCACGCGCCTGAGCGATGAGATCAAAATCTACGAGAAAGATTTCTCGCAGGAACGCGTGCGCGGGCGGCACATAGCACCCCACACGCTCGAAGTGGCCGCGATGTGGGCCGCACTCACCCGGCTCAAAGATCCGAAGAAGCACAATCTCCAACTGTTGCAGAAGCTGAAGCTGTACGACGGCAAAGTCTTGCCCGGGTACACGCAGGATACTGTGAAAGAGCTGCGCAAAGAGAGCGCACGCGAAGGCATGGAAGGCATCAGCCCGCGCTATGTGCAAGACAAGATCTCCAATGCCCTGGTGAGCGACGCCGGAGAAGGCACCATCAATCCGTTTATGGTGTTAAATGAGCTAGAAAAGGGCCTTTCCAGCCACTCGCTCATTACGGGCGATGAAGAGCGCAAACGCTACAAGGATCTGATTGGCGTCGTGAAGCGCGAGTATGAAGAGATTGTCAAAAATGAGGTTCAGCGCGCGATCAGTGCGGATGAAGAAGCCATTTCGAAGCTGGCTGCCAATTACATCGACAACATCAAAGCCTACACGCTCAAGGAGCGCGTCAAGAATCGCTACACGGGCCAAGATGAAGAGCCCGATGAACGCCTGATGCGTTCGATAGAGGAGAAGATCGAAATTCCCGACAATCGCAAGGATGATTTCCGGCGCGAGATCATGAATTTCATCGGAGCCAAGGCGGTCGAAGGCAAAAAGTTCGACTGGCAAACCAACGATCGTCTGCGCCGCGCACTCGAGCTCAAGCTGTTTGAAGATCAGAAAGACAGCATCAAGCTGAAGACGCTGGTGAGCGCCGTGGTCGACAAGGAAACCCAAGAGAAGATCGACATCATCAAGGCCCGCCTGATCCGCTACTTCGGCTACAACGAAGTGAGCGCCACCGATGTGTTGAACTACGTGGCCTCGATCTTCGCGCGCGGCGACGCCAAGAGCTAAAGCCTCGTCCTCCCCCCGGCCGGTCGCTCAGCTCCGGCGGGGGGGAGCTTGGTACGCAGGCTGAACGCTCACCGCCTGCCCTAGTGAACAGGGGTTAACAGGAGAGGAAGCACGGGCCGCCGTCCAAGAGTCCACGCTCTCTTCGGAAGCGGAGGGGCTCAACGCCTCAGCCGTCGATATTTCGACGCACTTTACTATCGGGCAGGGGGGCAAGCGGCTGCCGATGAGCTCAAGACATTCGTCGGCTCCCAGTTGCCCTGTGCCGCCATCACTGCTCAGCTCGGTTCGCTCAGCATTGAATACGGCGCCAAGCCGGGAACCTGTGTTTATCGCAGCCACACCTTCAAGGGTAAACACACCATCAGCGTCTCTAAGAATGAGATGGGTGAAGTGATCGTGAATCACACATGGGACAAGCTTTCTAACGGCAAGATCAAAGTGGACGGTAGCGCCGTGGTTACCTGGAATTTCAACGACCAAAGCCGCCATGTCACGCACACTGCGACATGGACAGAGTTGGCGAGTGGGGTCAGTGGTGAAGGCAGCGGCGATCAAATCCAGAAGGTGCTGGCCGGCGGGCTCACGGAAGGCATCCTGGTCGACGGCAGCCGCACCTGGAAGGGCGCCAAGGGCACTTGGGATTTGGAGATCGATGGCGTCCAAATGCGCTGGATCGATCCGGTTCCCCAGGCTGGCAGCTACACACTGCACACGCTTGCCGATAAATCAGCCACGCTCACTTTCGCTCGAGTGGACGCAGATACCATTCAGGTCACCGTCACCGTCGCCAGCGGCAACGGCAGCTTCAAGTTCAACGTGAACTCGCTGGGTGCCGTCCGTTGACGTTCACTTCGCGCGAGACGAAGGGCGGTGGTCGAGCCCCGGACCACCGTTACGGATCAACAAAAGAACGGCGCGCGCCGCCGGCACTCTCCATCGGAGCTTCACTTGGAGCACTGGTGGCCGCGCCGTTCCCTCTGGCCACCGAGTTCACGGGGAGTGAATCGGTGACTGCAGGGCCGCGTCGCTGCAAGAGTTCACTCCAACCCCGATCGAGTTGCAGGCGTAAGCGAGGGTTGAGCACGCCTGGATCCCTTTGCTCGACGGCGTAGGCATATGCGAGCCAACGCTCTGCCTGCGCAAGATCACCGAGTACAAGCAGCGTCAAGCCGCGATACGTTCCGTATTGGGCGCATTCCTTATGGTCGGCCTCCGTCATGGAGCTTTCACCTTGTTCAAAGACAGCGGCGGCCTCCACGTAGTGACCGTTGGCATACAGCGTACGCCCATGGTCCACGTGGCTCATGCAAGCCGATGCTAAGAGCAAGGCTGCGCACAAGAGGCTTGTCGGAGCGCTTCGATGCCGGAACATCAGTAACAGGTTACCCGATTTGAAGCGCCAGGTCCCGTAGCGGGCCCCACGGGGGCGTGGTCGCTCCAGTAAGGCCAAAAATTGCAGGCAGATCGCGTTGAATCTGCAGCACCTGATGGTGTGGGTACCGGGATGAGGACGTGCGTTCCCGCCCGTGTTGGAGGAGCGTCACTGACAGTGTCCAAGCGTCGCCCGCGAGCCGCCTGCGATTCGCCGAGGCTTGGCAACCCCGCGTTTCAACGCGAGACGACGACGGGTTTTGTCACCCTCGCGCTTCGGAGAATGACAATTGCCGCGGGGCGCTGCCGATCGCGAGCTCTCGGATCTGAGAGATCTCCGCGGATTCTCAATCTCGAACTGACAAACTTTGTCAGTCGGGGCACGGCATGGCCCGTGCACTAGTGATTCGCACGATGTCACGCTTCGCTTCATTGCTCGTCAATCTCTCACTTGGTGCTCTGTGTGCGCTGTCTGTCGCATGTTCGGGTACGGATGAGAAACCGGCGATGGCAAACATGACGCCTGGCACGACGAACATGAACGGTTTCGTTCAGGTGACGGACGACCAACTGGCGGCGCTGAATTTTGGTGAAGCCTCCGGCGTCTGCGAAATGGGCAAGACGCGGCGCTGCAGCATCAAGCTTCAGTCACAAAACGGCGTGCACAATTGTTACGTCGGTGAGCAGGCTTGCGAAGCTGGGCAGTGGGGTGCGTGCAGCGACCGCGCGTCTCCGTAAGCCGAAGCGTGCCAGGAGGCCCGCCGCTGGCACACCTGCAAACGTCCAGGAACTCCTAGCTTAGCGCTAGGCTTTGCCTTCTGTTGGGCCACCATGGCACACTCCGCGGCGGCTCGGGTTGAGCCACGTTCTGCTTGGCTGGATCAGGAGGAAATATCGATGCGCGCACTTGGACTATTCGCGGTTTTTTTCGGTGTGTTATCGCTGACGGCAGTTGCCGCGGCCCAAGACGGCGCGAGTGCTGACTCAAGCGCAGCCGAGAGCGACGAGTCAGCCGCAGTAACCACCACCGCCACGGAAAAGGCAGTGGATAGCGGGACAGGCGCCGCCCAAGTTGGGAGCGCGGGTGCCGACGCGGACAGCATTCGCGAACAAACTGACACCACGCCACGGGAGCAGAAGGACAAGACGTATTTGTTCTTGGGTGCTCGCTATCGCGGCATCATCGTCCCTAAATTCTTGATGTCCGCGTTTGGTGCTGACGGCGGCGCCAATGTTTACGTGCACGGATTCGGTCCGGAAGTGGGCGTTCGGCGCGATAATTTTGAGTACAGCTTGAGCGCGTGGTGGGCGGGTTATTCTTTGGATCCGACTCCGTTTAAGGCGAAGACCGATCCGGAGCAGGCTTGGGAAAAAGTCGACAGCGACATCAACATGCTCTTCCTCACGAGTGATTTCATGTGGACGAGCCCGGTCTCGCCGGAGTTTGGCATCAATTACGGCATTGGCGGCGGCATCGGCCTGCCCTTCGGCCCTTTGCACCGAAAAGAGGTCTATCCGGGCGCTGGCTCGAATCCCAACGACCCTTCCACTTGGACGGTCTGTAAGTCTGCCGGCGATGGGGTTGCAGGCTATTGCGAAGAAGGTCCCAAAGAGGAACCCAATTGGTTCAACGGTGGCTCCAAGCCCATCGTTTTTCCCTGGCTCACGGCACAGATCGGCTTTCGCTTGAAGCCACATCGCAACTTCGTGGCCCGCTTCGACGCAGGTTTCGGTACGAGTGGTTTCTTCTTAGGTCTAGGCGCAGACTACGGACTTTGAGTGGATGAGCTGAAGCTTCCTGAGCGCTATCGACCCATCACTTGCCTGGGAAAGGGCGGCGGCGGTCAGGTTTGGGCGGTCGAGGACCGCTACAATGGCTTGCGGTGTGCGCTCAAGGTGTTGGGCCAAGATGCCAGCCACCGCGAGTTGGAGGCGTTGGTGCGTGAGGCCACAGCGCTGAGCGGGCTCGAAGGCTTGGGTGTGCCGCGCGTGTTGGCTTTTGGAAGATTGCCAGGAACCGCCAAACCTTACTTGGTTCGCGAATTGATCGAGGGGGAAAGCTTGGAGGCCTGCATCCACGCGCATGCGCCGCTTGAGGAGCTATTGGCAGCGCTGGCCATGGCCTCCGAGCAGCTCACCGTGCTTCACCGATCGGGGCTTTTGCACGGGGATGTGAAGCCCGCCAATATCATCGTTCAACCCGGTGGGCGTGCCACGCTCGTCGATCTTGGCCTGGCCGCTCCTTGGCAGGAGCAGGGAGTTCGGCCTGAAGGGCTCACGCCACGCTACGCGGCTCCGGAGCTGTTTCAAGGAAAGCCACTCACCGTGCGCGCCGAGGTGTTTGCGCTCGGGATCACGTTGAGTGAGGCGCTCGAATACGGACAACGGCCTTCCTTGTCAGAAAGCACCGCAAGCGATCTCGAAGCGGTTGCCGCGCGCGCTATCGCGCAGGAGCCGTCGCAAAGGTACCCCTCAGCCGACGAATTTGCGAGCGCGCTCAGGCGTGCTGCCCGGCTCCCCAGCGAGAGTTTGCATGGCGCCAACACCGCTCTCTGGCCAATCGTCGGGATCGATGCTGCGAGTGAAAATTTGCGCACGCTAGCCCTGAGCCTTTTGGCTGAGGAAGTCCTGTGTGTGACGGGTGCGCCGGGATCTGGAAGAAGTGCGCTCCTCCGGCGTTTGGCTTGGTCGCTTGGTTTGGCGGGGTTGCCTCTCACGTTTATCGATGATCCGTGTGCGTTCTCGCGGGCGTGTGGGGGGCTCATGGGCGAATATCCTGGGGAAAATGCCCCGTTTGTCTTGGTGGATGACGTTGAACGGCTGGCGCCGGAACGGATTTCGGAGTTGGCTCAGGCGAGAACCGATGGCGCGCGGCTGGTGGTTGTCGGTGGGAACGATCTGTTTCCGAGGGCTAAGCGTTTCGTGGTGTCGGGTTTGGATTCTGCGGCAGCAAGGGAACTCGTCCGCCAAGCAGTTCCGGCGTTAACCGAACGCCATTTAGCTAGGATTGTAGAAGCCAGCCAGGGGCGCCCAGGGGATCTGCGAGCTATTGTCCAGCGCATCGCCCGTCAGGCAGTCGTTTCCGTTGAAGACATCGAAGGGGTCATCGCTGAGGGTGCGGCCCACTCCTTGGTGCCGGAAGCCCCTTTGGCTCGTGCCCGATTCATGATCGAAAAGGGGCGCTTCAATGAGGCCGTGCTAGCGCTCTCCAGTGCAACGGCGTGTACAGCCAGCGAGAAACTGAGCTTGGCCGTTTTGAAAGCGCGAGCGGATATCGCCTTGGGTGAAGCTGCGCGTGCGGTGCTGGGCTTGCGTGCGGCGGTTGGGCTGGTCAGAGAGGCCAATACACCGGCCCTTTCGGCTGAATGGCAGCTGTTCCTGGCCAGGGCGCTGATCGGAACCGGTGAGTGTGCCGAAGCGGTGGTGCTCAGCACAACACTCGAAACCGAGGATGCTATCCTGCTGGCCGAGGCGCGCGCCTACGAAGGCTTGGCCAGGCTCTTACTCAATGAGACGTCCGAAGCCGAAAAAGTACTGCTCGATGCCGTGTTGTTAGCCCAGGGCGCGGGTTCGCCGCGGGTTGAGGCCATCGCTCTCAGCACGCTGGCCTTGGCTGCACAACGAGGAGAGCAGCTTCCGCGAGCTAAGGAGATCTTCGAGCGTGCGCTGCTCGCTGCGGAGGCCGCAGGAGATGCGGGCATGCTCTCCATTCTTCAGCTCAATCTGGCGGGGCTTTGCAAGGTTCAGGGAGATATTGCTCAGGCTGTCGAGAGCTACGAATCGGCGCTCGATAGCGGACGCCGTTCCGGGCGGCGCTCAGCTGTGCGTCAAGCGCTATTGAACCTCGCCAATCTTGATCTCTATTTAGGCCGATTGGCAAAAGCCCGCGCAGGCATCGAAGCGCTTGAACAGCAACGCGATCAATTGCCTCCGGAAACGCGTGCTCAGCTGCTTGGCCTTCAGGCTGAGCTGCTCCTTAAAAACAACGAGCTGGAAGCTGCAGTCACCGGCTATGAGGCTTGTGCAGCCGCTTATGATGCGCTCGGACGCAGTATGGACGCGGCCGAGGCACGCTTGGAAAGCATTTTGGCCGCTGCGCGCTTGGCGCACGTGGACATCTCTCAGCTCCGGCAACGCCTCGATCAAGCACGCTCAGAGTTGCGGGGCAGTACGGCGCATCAGCCGCTTTTTTACCTCGCCGAAGCACGCATTCACACGCTGGCCCAGGATGAGTTTCATGCCCGCGCAAGCCTGGACGAGGCACTGCGCCATTCACGTGAAACAGGACAGCGTGAATGGGTTTGGCGCGCGCTGCAAATCCGGTCAAGCTTGGAAGAAGCCGGTGGTCAGGGGGTGCGTGCTCGACGCGATGCCGAAGAAGCGCTCGCGGTTCTTGAGGACATTGCGGCGCGCCTACCGCGTGATCTGCGCGAGGTGTACTGGAATGATGGTCGGCGGCGAGAATTACGGACCAAGGTGCAAGCCAATCTTGGACATGCCGCGACCGAGTTTCGATCGGGTGGAGTCCATTCGGGTGGGAGTTCGCGTGGTAGTACCGGGTCCGGCTCCACGAGCAGCTCCATCTCGCAGCTCAGCGCCACGCCGCTTGAGCATCGATTGGCTCGAATTTTAGAGGTCAATCATGAATTGGTGGGGGTTTGGGAGCTTGAGCGGCTGACGGCTCGAATCATTGATTCGGCGGTGGCTCTGCTCAGAGCTGAAGGTGGCGCGGTGCTGCTCAAGCATGCCGACGGCGGAGTTCAACTCTACACCTCGCGTGTTGCGAGGTCCGGCGGCACCGAGCTCGAATTCTCGCGCTCCATCGCGGAGCGCGTGATTGCGCTGGGCGAGCCTATTGTGAGCCTCAGCGCGCGCGACGACGCCCGGATGAAGGGCTACGCCTCAGTGCATCAAATGATGCTGCAATCTGTGGCCTGCGTGCCAATCCGTGAGCCGGGCGGGGCAGCCATTGGGGCGCTTTACCTTGAGACGCGGCTCCGCCCCGGGGCTCAGTTCGAAGCGGAGCTTCCAACTCTTTCTGCGTTCGCCGATCAGATGGCGATCGCTTTGGAGAACGCACGGCTCATCAACGAGAATCGTGCCCGTGCCGATGCGCTTGAGCTCGCGAACGCCGATCTCCGCGAAAAACAAGCACAGATTTCAGAGCTGTTGGAAGAGCGCACCGACAAGCTGAAGCAGGCCCGCCGAAAGCTGCGAGATGTCCGCGAAACATTGTTTGGCCACTTTGGCTATCACGGGCTCGTTGGCACGAGCGCGGCCATGCGTAAGGTGTACGCCCTGGTGGAGCGGGTGAAAGATGCGGACGTCCCGGTGTTAATCACCGGTGAAAGCGGCACTGGGAAAGAGGTGGTGGCACGCGCAATCCACAACTCCTCGCAGCGTGGGAAGGCCAAATTTCTAGGCGTGAATTGCGGCGCCATCCCCGAAAATTTGTTGGAAACAGAGCTTTTTGGCCATGTTCGCGGCGCTTTCACGGGTGCAGATCGGGATCGAAAGGGGCTGTTTCGGGAAGCCGCCGGCGGAAGCCTCTTGCTCGACGAAATAGGCGAGCTGCCGCATAAGATGCAGGCAGGGCTATTGAGAGTTTTGCAGGAACGAACGGTGCGTCCGGTGGGTGGCCATGCCGAGGAGCCGGTTGATGTGCGAGTGTTGTTCGCGACCAACCGAGATCTCGGTGAGCTGGTGCAGCAGGGAAAGTTTCGCGAAGATCTTTACTACCGGATTCAAGTAGTGAATTTGCATCTGCCCGCGTTGCGAGATCGGGCCGAAGATATCCCGCAGCTGGTGGATCATTTTTTAGGTATTTTCTCGGCTCGCTACAAGCGCGAAAAAAAGTCCATCGCACGCGAGGCTCTTCGGCTCATTGAGGCCTATCATTGGCCAGGCAATGTCCGGCAGCTTGAGCATGTCCTGCTCAACGCTTGGGTGCTCAGCGATGAAGGTGAGCTTGTGGCCGAAGATTTTGAGTTTCCCGATGCACGCTCGGAAGCGCCGCGGGCTTCGCGCCTCACGAGCGGGGCACCCCAGATAGCCGAGGCACCGGAGCGTGCGTCTGCAATCTCTTCGGTCCGTCCCGCCAGCTCTCGCGCGCCTGCCGAATCAGGCCCTGCCGAACGTGAGCGCATTCTGCACGCACTCCGGGGAAGCAACTGGAATCGCGCGAAAGCAGCCGAAATGATGGGCATGCCGCGCCGCACATTCTATCGCCGCTTGCGGGACTACGGTATTCAGTAACGAAGGCGGGCGTCTAGGCGGGCTAGCTAATTTTGAGTGTTCGAAGCTTCTTGTGGAGACCCTCGCGCGTGATCCCGAGGGCGCGCGCTGCTGCGGTCTTGTTGTTGCCGTGTTCCTTGAGAGAGCGTACCAGAAGAAATCTCTCTACCTGGTCCATCATGTCACGGAGTGCTCCGGGCTGCGTGTCGGCTTCGTCCACCAGACCTTCCAGGCGGCGCACGCGCGGGCTGAGCAATTCGGAGGTGATGATTGCTCCCGCGTCGGCTTGGATCACCATGCGCTGGATCTCATTTTGTAGTTCACGCACATTGCCAGGAAATGCGTAGCTCGTGAGAAGCTCTAAAGCTTCCTGAGAGAAGCCCACGATAGGCTTGCCAAGATCCTTCGCGTAAATCTCCAAAAAATGCCGAGCCAGAATTGGAATATCCTCGCGACGCTCGCGCAGCGGAGGCGCATTAACCGGAAAAGCAGTGATGCGATAGAAGAGGTCCTCGCGAAAGCGCCCTTGCTTAACTTCGGCCTCTAGATCACGATTAGTTGCGGCCACGATTCGCACGTCGACACGCCGTGTGCTCGTGGCACCGACGGGGCGGATCTCGCCTTCCTGCAAGACGCGAAGCAGCTTTGCTTGGAGCCCAATGGGCATCTCCCCCAACTCATCTAAGAAGAGGGTGCCACCATTGGCCATCTCAAATAGGCCCTTCTTGTCCTCCGTGGCGCCGGTGAACGAGCCGCGCTTGTGCCCGAAGAGCTCGCTCTCCAGCAGATTCTCCGGCATTGCCGCGCAATTTTGGGCCACAAACAGTTTCGCGGCCCGCTCGGATTCGTAGTGCAGGAAGGAGGCGATGAGTTCCTTGCCGGTGCCCGTCTCGCCTTGAATCAAGACAGTCACCCGCGTATCCACGACCTTGCGCAGCTGCTCCAGCAAGGCTTTGAGCTTCGAGCTTTCGCCGAGAATTCGTACATTTCCAGCGCGCTGCCTTTCGCGGGCTTTCAGGAAGACGTTCTCTTTTTCAAGGGCGGCTTCGGCCGTTTGCAGTCTACCAATGAGGCGTGCGTTCACAATCGCCAAGGACGCGTACGCCGCCAGCACGGCCAGCGCTTCCATGTCGATCGAATCGAACATCGCTGGCGCGTCCCGGTTATCGGCTTGCAGCACACCGACCACGTGCGCTCCTCGCCAAAGCGGCACGGCGAGCGTGCTTCGAATGCTCGCACCCAGCAGAGACTCGGAGCTAAAGACTTCGTCAGGTGCATCCGCAGCTAACACGGCAGCTCGCTCCCGAATGACCTTCCGAAAAATGCTTCGCGTCACGCGGACGCCCTCGGGCGGAGTGAAAAAGGAGGCGTCCGGCCCACGCACGCGGGTCATTACGGGGACGAACGCTGAAAGCTCCGTGGCTTTCCCAGCTTCCGCGTCGTCGCCCAACACCAACGTAACGTGCGTCGCATTACCGAGCAGCGTGAGTGCCGCATCGCCAACGGCTGCTAAGACTTCATGCAGGCTGGAAACTGGCCCAATCGAGCGTTGGGCTGCGTGCCAAGCCTGAAGGACGTCGGCGTTGCGTTGATCGGAGGATGTCTGCTCGGGGAGTTCAGATAGCGGTCGAACCGAAACGAGATGTTCCGGCTCGGGCTCCTCGTCGATGGTCATGGGCTGGCTTGAGATTGCCGTTTGCGTCCCGTTTCTGGGAACTTGGGGCAATCAGTTGGCGCGGGCTTCAATGCGGTACATGACTTGTTTGAGCGGGCTGTCGCCTGCCGCCTTGTTCTTGTCGGGCGACTTGGCGTTCTTCTCGATGATCATCCGCAAAGAGGCTGCGGCTTCTTTCGAGCCTTTGGGCGAGAGCTGATCGATCGTTTGCGCCGAGATGAAGCGAAGAGCTGCGTTGTCGATGGCATCCAGCCGCTGAATGAGGTCAGCCCGGCTCTGTTCGTTGCCGAGGATCCCCACCATATATCCAGCTTTAATCCCGATAAACTGCGTCTGGCGCTCCTGATTCTCTGGCTTCTCAAGAGCGGTGAGATAACAGCCCACGCGATCTCCGCACGCGGTGAGGATCGTCTCCACCTGCTTGTAGATGTCCTTTTCAATCGACGTGCCGTATTTATCAACCGCCTTCTTTACGAGCGGCAGTTGGTCCGGTTTGGCGAGCTTCAGCACGGTGATCAAAATCCCACCTTGGAGCGACTTCTTGTCCTCGGGATCGCCTTTGACCGCTTCTGCACGTGCCAAGAGCCAAGGCACAAGGCCCGGATCATAGAACTGACCAGAGGCCTCGGTCAGCACCTGGAGCGCCGGATTTCCCGGAGGGATCATCGTGTCGAGTGCAATCGACTCGAAGGCTTCTTTGAAGGCTTGCTTGGATTCGTCCGTGGCAGGGATCTTCGCCAGCTCGCGTGCCAGGATTGCTTTATTGGCCTCGTCGGATTCCTTCTTCAACGCCGCCACAAGAGCGGCACGCCCTTCGGCACGCCCTGCGGTACCGAGCACGAGCGCCATAGTGGCCACGTGAAGATTGGCCGGAAGCTGCCCACCATTGGCGGCATCTTTCTGGCGTTGGAGCGAGTACGCCACAAGCTTGGTGTCTTCGCCGTTTAACACCTTCACGGCACCATCCACCGCAGGCTTGCCAAGCTTCACCAGGGCCAAATAGGCCGTTGCGTGTACATCTACTTTAGCCGGGTCGAGCACCACCTGCAGCAGGGGTTTTACTGCCGACGGGTCGCCCGTCTCTCCGAGAACTTGAGCGGCCGTTGTTTGCCAAAAGACCTGATCGCGAGCACCGTTGAAGGACTCCTTATCGTCTTTCTTGGGCTTGGGAATTTCTGCTTCGAGCTTTTGGGACAAAAGCCCCGTCCAAGACTTATCGTGCAGAATCACCATCGCCTTATTGAAATCTTGGATCGCAATCCCCCCCAGTTGTGAACTCGCCCGCAGCTTATCGAAGGCCGCGACGATGGGCCCATTCAGGCTCGGCAGCTTCATATCCGCTGCGGCATTCACGGCCCATTTGATGTCGGCGTCGTCCCGGTCGTAGCGGGGCTTTTTCGCGAATTCTTCGAAGGCCTTCTTGAGCGCGCCTTCTGCGCGTTTGTCGCGGAAGGCAGCGATGAGGTGAATCAGATCCACCCGGGTTTTGGTGGCGAGCGTGTCGTAGTTGTCGATGTAGATCTTGCAGAGAGGGTCCACGAGCTTGGTCACCAACGCCTGTACGTCCGGCGAGGCGAGATCGCTGTTCGATCTTCCGTAAGTATCCTCGAAAAATTGCTCCAGGCGCTTGATCGATTTGGCCTGGTAGGCAGGGTCCTCTGCCTTTTCGATCCAATATTCAGGCTGATTCTCATCTTTGCAGCCAGTTACGGACGCCGCTCCACCGATCACGGCGAACGAGGTCAAGCTGGCGAGGGTGAGGCGGTGGGCAATCGACAAAATGGCACGCGAGGAGCGAAACATGGGAAGACTCTCCTTAGAATTTAGCGCGTCAGCTTAACCCCAAAGCCCCGAAGCATCCATCGGTGCGCGTGTATGCGGAGCACACACGAACCATGGACTTGGCGCTATTTGCGGGGCGCCTGGGTTTTGCAAACGAACGCTCGAGTAACATCGTTTGAGTTGAACCTGAGAATTTCGTGTCAAACCACACAAGGAAACTCTATTCCGCGCGTGGCCGCCGGGCCGAGAACACCATCCCAGGCAGCTACACGGTACGTTGCGAGACAAACGCTGTCAACGAAGGCAGAAGGACCCAAGAAGCGTGCCCGGGTAGCGGTTGAGCATGATTACGATCCTCCAAGGAACGAAAAGGCCTGCTCACCTGGCGATCCCGCCACGCGGGCCCCTCTATCCCTGTCGTACCCCTCCCGTAGCGACACGCATCAACTACCAGAACGATAGCCGAGCATGGCTTCAACCGATGATCATATTCTCGCTCAGCAGGTTCCCTTCCTTAAACCGGCGAAGATTCCATCTTGCTAGGATCTCTGAACTCCGTTTCCCAGCCATGCCCTCTGCGACAAGCTCCCCCACCGCAGGTGCCATCATGAAGCCATGCCCCATGAAACCGTTCGCGAGCTCGAGTCCCGGGCATTCATCCACACTGCCCACGATTGGATTGTGGTCGGGGCTGATGTCGTAAAGACCGGCCCATTGTCTCAAGATTCGGACCGCGCCCATGTGAGGGCAGACTTTGGCCAGGGCCGCAGAATAGTTCGCGAGAAATTCCCAGGAACTCGTTTGCCGGCCGTCAGTCGGGGCTGTGGCGCTTGAGATCCCACCCACGATTTCTCCCCGAGTGCTTTGCGAGAAATAGAGACCGTTGGAGAGGTCCGCTACGAGGGGAGTTAACCAGGGTTTTAACGGTTCGGTGGAACAAATTTCATGGCGCTGGGGGTGGGTTGGCAGATCAACATTCACGGTTCGGGCGAGCCTAGGGCTGAGAGCGCCGCAAGCTAGCACCACGGTGTCGGCTTGAATGTGTCCCCGGTTGGTCATCACTCCTGAGATGGCGCCAGCGTTGGTGTCGAGGGCCAAGGCCTCCGTGAAGGTCTCGATCTGAACCCCCAGCTGTTGTGCGGAACGCGCATAACCCCAGACGAAGGGCCAAGGGAACACGACACAATCGTCGGGGTTGTAACTTGCCAGAGCGACTCCTTCGTTCGAGAGTCCTGGAACAATCTCTCCGAGAGCGTTGGGTAACACGAGTTCGGAATTGAGCCCTAGCTGACGCTGCAGCTCAACGTTCTTCGCCAGCGTTTCGGCGGCGGCTTGGTTTCGCACTAGGAAGAGGTAACCGCCCTGGCGGAGCCAGGTATTGATGCTGTGTTCTCTGGCGAATTGTCGGAAAAGCTCGAGGCTTTTCTGCATCAAGAGGATGTTGCTCGCGCTCGACCACTGCGCGCGCACCCCGCCGCCATTTCTGCCGCTGGCACCGCTGCAGAGGTACGATTGCTCCAGCACGAGGATGCGGAGCTGTGGGGAACGGCGAGCGAGATTGTAGGCAATGGAGAGCCCCATGATGCCGGCCCCCACAATCACCACGTCCGCGCGATCAACTCGCATTCGATTCACTCCAAAGCGCGAGCGCGGGCTAACTGTTCAACGATGGCGGTATGCAAGTGCCCGTTGGTAGCCAGTAAGCCGCGGTCGTTGGCTAGGCCGGCGCGGTAATCGATGGCGTCACCCCAAGCGTCGGTAAACCGGCCGCCGGCTGCGGTGACAATTGCGTCGATGGCGCAGCAGTCCCAGCGCTGACCGGCATAGCCTGGGGCCACGTAGGCTTCGGCTCGAGCGCTCGCCACCCACGCGCCCTTTAGGCCCGCGCTCCCGAGCGCTTGGACGTTGGCACCCTGCAACGAAGAAAGGACGGCTTGAATCTTTGCGGTGCGGTGTGAGCGGGAAGCGACAATCCGAACGCCCCGATGATCGGTGTGGTCACTCGTTTGAATCGGGCTCCGGTTGCCCTGCGCGTCGAGCTCGAATGCGCCGAGCTCGGTATCCCCGATAAAGGCTTGTTCGCGCGCCGGCGCGACGACGACTCCGCGCACGGCCGCCGACCCGACCACCATCCCGATCATCACGACAAATTCCCCGTTTTTCTCAACAAATTCCCGCGTCCCGTCCACAGGGTCCACAAAGAAGATGCAGTCCGCAGCCCGGAAATCCGCGAAGCTTTCGGGGTCGCTCTCTTCGGCCACGATCGGGACACCCGGGTAAAGAGACGTTAGCTTGTTGCAAATAAACTCATTCGCGAGCCTGTCCGCCTGCGTGACCGGATCGTTAGGCCCCTTGAAGTCGACTTCGAACGGGCGTTGGTAGACGTCCATCACGAGGCGTGAGGCCTCCGTCGCAATCTCGAGCAACGCTTCGAGGTGACTCACGCGCCGGCGCCGAGCGTGGAGAGGCGATTCTCAAGCGCTGTCAGTTGGCTCTCCGTGACGTACGGGGGCTTGCCTGCTTCTCGCACCAATTGGTCGAGCTGTTGGACGCTGCGAGGGCCCAGCAACACGCTTTTAACTCGCGGATTACAGAGTGCGAATCGCAGCGCTGCAGCACGCATCGTGGGGATCGTATCGCCCACCAACGGACGTAGGGCGTTCAGTTGGACGAGGCGTGTTTTGAACGCATCGTCGGTCCAGCGATCGTGCCGATGATCGGCTTCGTCGAAGACTTTGTCGTTGGGCCATTGGCTGCAGAGCAGCCCGTAGAGCAATACGGAATGAGCCATGAGCCCCGTCCCTTCCTTTTTCAAGCGTGGCCCGAGCACTTTAACGTCGCTGGCGTTGAACGCGTTGTACGGCAGGCTTAAGAGCGGCGCCTCTTGGTCGAGCGCGGCCTCGGCCGTTTCGCGGTTGCTCGCGCTCACACCCCAAGTAGCGATGCGGCCATTCTTAACAAGCTCCTTCAGCCAATCGGTAGCCTCACCCTTCCGAATGGTTTCAGCGCTTGGGTTGTGCAATAGGACGATATCGAGTTTTTCCCGCCGCAGGCGCTCCTCTGAACGCTGCAACGCTTCGGCAAGGTATGCCGGGTCGAAGCGCTTGGTACTGCTTTCGCGGTCGGTGCCAAGCTTCGTAGCGAAGAGTGCTGCCTTGTCCTCTCCTAATGTCTCGCCGAGCAGCGACTCCATACGCCCGCAGCCGTAGCTGTCGGCGGTTTCAAAGAGAGTGATACCCTGTGACCGGGCGCGCTCAATCACAGCTTTCTGTTCTGCTTCGGGCACGGCCCCGTAGCCGTCCCCCGAAAGCCCCCAGGTCCCCAAAGCAAGCTCGGTAACCTTCAAACCCGTTTTGCCAAGCACTCGGCGACGCATCCCAAAGCTATAGCAGAAGCGGCGCGTGCCCCTCACGTGCTTTCAGCCGTTGCAAACCGAGGCCAGCTTCAGTAGCTCGAGGCGTGCCCAAAGTTGCCCCACTCTACGCGGATGCGCCCCGTCTGCCGGAATCTGAAGCGCTCGATCTAAGAGTGCTCTTTGACCGTGCGTCGATCGAGCTCGAGATCGGACCCGGCCGCGGGGGGTTCGTGTTTGAACGGGCAGCCGCAGCCCCGGAGAGCTTCGTGGTGGGCTTGGAAATTCGCCGCAAATGGGCAAAAATCGTGGACGACCGACTGCGAGCCAGCGGCCTCGGAGGGCGCGCGCGCGTGTTCGCCGAAGATGCCAAGGTCGTCTTGCCACGCCTCGTGAGCGGGTCGCTTTCGCAGATTTTCTTACACTTTCCAGACCCCTGGTGGAAAAAGCGCCATACAAAACGCATGGTCATGGGCGATGCCGCGCTCACCGAGATGGCGCGCTGTCTGCGTGCCGGGGGGCAGCTCTTCATCCAAACGGACGTTGAAGAACGGGCGCTGTTATATGAGGAGCAAGTCAGTTTGGAGCCGGCGTTTGTCGCCGTAGGTGGCACGGCGCGCCACGCTCTGAACCCGTACCAAGCCCAGAGTCCGCGCGAGAAGCGCGCGATTCACGATGGGCTGCCGATTTACCGCTTGTGGTACCAAAAGGGCCAAAGCGCCGAACCTTGATCCCAAGGATCCAATGACGCTATCTTCCCGGTTCAATGCGCCGAGTTCTCTTCGCTAGCCTCCTTGTTTTTGGGTGTGCGACTTACCGCCAGGATCTAACTCGCGGCGAGAGTTTCTACGATCAGAATGATTACGAACGAGCGCTCGCGACTTTCCGGCTCTTAGAGTCCGACATGGATTCCCTCAGCTTAAATGAGCAAGCGCGCTACGCATACCTGCGCGGCATGACAGATTTTCGCCTGAACTACCGAGCGGACGCCCGCCATTGGCTCGCTCTGGCCAAGGCCATCGACCAAGAGCATCCCGGTGGCCTCTCGCCGCAGTTCAAGGGTCGCTTAGAAGAATCCCTCAACGATCTCAATCGCGAGGTTTACGGCAAAGGCTTCGAGAAGACTCTGGCTAAGAAGATTGACGAGCCAGCGCCCGCCGGTTTGCCCGCCAGCGCAGCCAAGCCAACCGAGAAGTCCTCCTTACCGGTGGGCACCTGCGCCACGGCGAGTGATTGCTTAGGCGGTCAGATCTGCCAGAACAACATCTGTTTAACGCCATAAGCGGTGCGGGAACAGCCAACTATGAGCATGAACTGATGGTGAGGCGATTCGTGAGCATCCTGGGCTCACTGGTTGTCGGGTGTGCCGCCCAGCCAAGCTCGCCGCCGAACGCGCCCGTAGCTGACTCAAAGAGTCGCGCGATCCTGGTCCCGCGTTTGGTGGTCACCGCAAGCAGCGCGCGTAGTCTGGATGAGCTTTTCTCCGAGGCGCAGATGCTGGAAGCAGCAGGTCGCTTCAAGGATGCGGCTCCGAAGTTCAAACGCGTGTTCGAGCTTGAGCCCCGCGGGCGTCTGGCCGCGCAGGCGCTGTTTCACGCGGCGAGTGCGGCAGATGAAGCCGGCCTTCTGGAGGCGTCGCTCAAACACTACGACACTTTCTACCGCAGCTTCCCCGAGCACGAGCTCTCTTTGGCAGCCATGGTGCGGAGTGCGAGATTGCTCCTTTTCCTTGAAAAGTGGGCGCGGGCGGGCGAAATGGCGGATGTCTTGTTGGCGCGGCTGGACTCCCTGGCAGATCTCGCCCGCGTGACAACCTTCAGCGCGAAGGCGCTGGCGCTGATCGCCGTGGGCGATGATGAGCATGCGGCTTACTTTGTCGAGAAGGGCCGGCAAGTGCTGGAAGCACTCAATCTGGACGCAGCTGGAAAAGTCCCACGGGATGCGGCAGCGCTCTATTTCGCACTCGGTGAGGTTCGCCGTCTGCGGGCTGATCGGATCCACTTCAACCCGGTCCCCAAGGAGTTCGGTCAGGTGTTAGAGCAACGCTGCCAGTTACTGCTCGACGCGCAAAGTGCGTACTCAAACTCAATGCGCGCTTACGATGCGCACTGGTCAGCGATGGCAGGCTATCGTGTGGGAGAATTGTACCACGCTCTCCACACCGACCTCATGCTGATTCCTGCACCGGCCGCGGCCGCGGATGTCGGTAAGCAGCGTCTCTTCGAAGGCGCGATGCGCTTGCGCTATTCGGTGTTGTTGAAGAAGGCGCTGTCGATGATGGAACACACCGTGAGCATGGCAGATCGGACTGGAGAAACTTCCGATTGGGTTGGCCGAGCGCGCGCTTCACGCGCCGCGCTAGAAGATGACGTCATGAAGGAGCAGGACGCGATCGATCGGCTTGGCTTCAGTCGAAGCGATCTGCAAGCGGCACTCGACCGACTCTCCGTGAAGGCTTCCGGCACCCACTAACCCTCACTCATTCCTTCAAATGGGGGCTTAAGCCGTCATACGAGGTATCCTACATGGGAACCGCGAGCCCCAGAAATGTGGGAGTTTCTTCAGCTGCTCCCTCCGAAATCGCGCCTAAAATCCTGCAATTATAGGCCTTTAGCCGGATGCGAACAGGGCGGTATGAATCATGCTTGACACCCCCAGGGGGTAGAGCTACCAGAGGCCCCTCGTCATTTTAGGCCCTGCCTTTGGGTTCGCCGGAGTTTCTCTTGCGACACAGCGACATAGGTGGGGTGACTCTTTTTTAAGGCTCCACATCTCAGGTCAAGTGAGAGCCTCAGCCCGCAGCGCAGATTTCTCTTAAGGTTCGCATCGTGCAGCACCAAAGCTTCGAATCCAGATTCCTGTCTCAGCGGGCTTCCGAGCACGATGTGGCGCGAATTCGTGCTGGTGTAGCTCAATTGGTAGAGCACCTGTTTTGTAAACAGAAGGTTAGGGGTTCAATTCCCCTCGCCAGCTCCGAGTGCTGCGGAGTTTACACAACCTCAGCTTCTTATCCGAAAATTAGTCGAACCCTGGAGGGTTGCCCGAGTGGCCAAAGGGAGCAGGCTGTAAACCTGCCGGCGTTAGCCTCCGTTGGTTCGAATCCAACACCCTCCACAACCGCGGGAGTAGCTCAATTGGTAGAGCGTCAGCCTTCCAAGCTGAATGTCGAGGGTTCGAGCCCCTTCTCCCGCTCTAGTAAGTTAAGCGGTCGAAGGATTGAGCCCTTCTACTGCTCAACTTCGGCTGCCCACCTAGCTCAGTTGGTAGAGCGCGTCCTTGGTAAGGACGAGGTCACCAGTTCAATCCTGGTGGTGGGCTCGAAGCGCGCAAAAAATTAAGGCAAAACAGGAAGTCGGAAGGTAATCATGGCCAAAGGAAAGTTCGTACGCAGCAAACCGCACATGAACGTCGGAACGATCGGTCACATCGATCACGGGAAGACGACACTGACGGCGGCGCTTGTGAAGGTACAGAGCAAGAAGGGGATGGCTCTGG
>JBBSBI010000031.1:0-32663 GCA_038251425.1 Polyangiales bacterium | reverse complement strand
GGGTCATGGCTTGGTCTCTTTCCGTCTGTTTGCTCGTCGCGCGCACCGTCGCGCCGGAGCTTCCAGCCCACGAGAGCAAATACGGCCAGCAGGGCGAAGCCGCTGATGATGGTGATGGCTTCCGCGCTCATGTCACGCCTCCTGCGGGTGGTACCCGCCTATCGAGCGGGGGATGAACATCGGGACGCGCCGCTGGTACTCGCGGTATTCGTCGCCAAACTTCGCGAGCATCTGTCGCTCCTCTTTTCGGGCGAGCAACGTGTAAGAGAGGACGATGATCGGGAACGCGGCGACGGAGACGATCGTCGGCCAGTGCACGACGCCCTCGCCGAAGACGATGAGAAACAGGCCCGTGTATTGCGGGTGGCGCATGCGCGCGTAGACGCCGTCCGTCATGAGCTTTTCTTCGCGCCGGGCGCGATGGATCCGGCGCCAGCCATCGGCGACCAGCGTTGCTCCGCTGAACACGATGGCGTAACCGAGCACCATGGCGACGATGTGCGCCACCGGCGTTCCGAAGAGCTGCGCCCACAGGTTGCCGCCTTTGGTCCACGCCAGGTCGAGCCCAAAGAACCGCGCGAGGAAGTAGATGGTCAGCGGAAAGCCGTACATCTCTGCGTAGAACGCGATGAGGAACGCTTGGAGCACTCCCGCACGCGTCCATTCCTTCCAGCTCTGCGGCGCCAGGTAGCGGTACATCAGCCACGAAGCGATCACGGTGACGATGGCCGCGAGGCCCCACATTCCGACATGCATCAGACCGCCTCCTTTCCACCGACCACGTCGATGACGCGGCGAAGTCGCTCGTCGGCCTCTGCGGCAACCGGTGAAACGGCCGCATTGTCGACCATCGTGAACATCGCGCGCGGGTCCGCGATCGAGACGACCACGCCGCCCTCGGGCGCCTCCTGCACCACGACGTTACAGGGTAGGAGAAGGCCGATCTGCGGTTCGGCCCCGAGCGCCTGATGCGCGAGGTTGGGGCTGCAGGCGCCGAGGATGACGTAGCGCCGAAAGTCGACGTCGAGCTTCTTCCTCAACGTTGCTTGGACGTCGATCTCGGTGAGGACACCGAAGCCCTCGTTCTTCAGCGCGGCGGTCACTTTCTCGACCGCCTGATCGAAGGTGGTCTCGGCGAGTCGTCTCTCGAATCCGTAGCGTAGCGTTCCCATGATCCTCGTGTCCTCTCAGTCTTTTAGCTCTGTCAGCATCCGTTGATAGGTCGCGTGGTCAATCTCGCCCTTGGCGTACCGGCGCTTGAGAACCTGCTCGGGTGACTCGCTCGAACCGTTCATCGGTCCCCGTGAAGACCGGAGGAGTGCCCAGACAACGAGCACCCCGCGGCTTTGAGCAACTTCGCCGGCGCTTCCTTGCCCGCCCGGTGAAGCAGGACGAGCCCGGTCGCGATGGCGAAGAGCTCGAGCATGCCTGCGATGTCCGCTGTGAACTGAGCCATGGTGTCGTCCTCACTTCCCTGGGTGGTGAGCGTCGTGGTTTGCGTCGCCCGGGGTGGCGGGAGCAGGTTCGCCACCGCTGCCCCGCGACATCATCGGGCATTCGCCACCAGCCATCCGCTGCGCCTTCATGCGGACGTGCTCACGTAGCGCTCCGAGCTGCGCGGGATCCTTCGGCTGCAGGATGAGCCGGGCGCCGCCCTCGATGTCCTCCGCCGACGCGGTCGTCGCGGGCATCATCATCCCGCCGCCCATCGTCATTCCGCCGCGACCGCCGCCTTCGCGGCCGGCGCCAGCTTGGGCGCCATGCTGATGTTCGGCGTCTGCACCTGGCGCGGGTGCGCCGTGGCTTCCCATCATCATGTGTCCGCCAGGCTGGTTGTGCATCTCGGCCATGCGGCGCACACGTTGGCGCAGCTCCGCGACGTCGCCGGTCGTGGTCGTGAACGAGAGGCCGATGCCGCCTTCGACCTCGGTCGCGGCCACCGTCGCGCCTGGAACCTGCATCGGGCACATCCCGGCCATCATGCCGGCTTGATCTCCATTGCCGTGATCGTGCTGATGTGCGGGCGCCGCGGCGGCACTCGTGGTGGGCTCGCTCCGGGCGCCGCTCGTCGCTGCACAACCCGCGAGCACTGTTCCGACTGCAAACCCGATGATGGCCAAGATTTTCATGGTGTCTTTCCTTTCATACGTCCGCGCGCCGGAGACGGAGCGCATTGCTGACCACGGAGACTGAGCTGAAGCTCATGGCGGCCGCAGCGATCGGCGTTGGCCGCCGGGCGAGGCGACACCGGATCGAGTGCCATTCCACACTTCGGGCAGGAGCCGGCCTGATCGACTCGAACCTCAGGGTGCATCGGGCACGTATACGCACCCCCGCTGGCCGACGGGGGGCTCGTGCGGTACGGACGGCTTTCTTCGTCTGGGCGTCCATCGTGGATGTGCTTCTCCGGGTGCATGTCCTATCCCGAGGCATGCACGAAGTGAGCCGGTGCTAGTGCCCGGAGGGACCCGGAACGATCTGGCCCGCAGCTCTTGCGTCCAAGTAATAGAGGGATGCGCTGGCCGTGCACCCTTCGAGGGGTGGGACACAAGCATCGCGACGCAGATCGCAGCTCCTCGCAGGTTGCTACCGTTTCACCCCGCCATTGCGCGCAGCTGTTGCGCGACGGTAACGGCCGGGCAAGGCCAGCGCACCATCGTGCGCAGTCACGCGCGATAGCTAGCTCAATCAAAATGAAGTCCAAGCTCGTTCAAGCAAACATACCAGGCTAAGGCTGGTAAATAGCGACAGTCACGTCCGCAACGCTGCGGCTCGCTTTATGCAGAACATCTGATCACAGAAAGCGAATATCGATGATGGGCTCTTGGTGGTTGTTGTGGATGGTGTTCATTTTCGCGTTTCTCGTGCCGCCGCTTGGATACGGGTGGGGTTATCGTAGATGGCGGCCGCCGAGCAGCCGCCATGGGTGGTTTGGCAACGTTCAACCACCATGCCTGGAGCTTTGGTGGCGACTTCGTGTGGATGATGATGATGATCATCGGCGTGTTCTTGGCATGCGTAGCGCTTTGGTGGCGGTGACTACGATGACCTGCATGACGTGCACACCAATCCGCCACACCCGTGGCGGATTGACACAGATGGAAACCAGACCACCTAAGAGAGCCACGTTCCTGCTTAGGTCTTGCATCTGGCCTTCACGATCGCTCCGATCGTTCACAGGTTTCCAGCGATATGGAGTGGGCTCGATGAGCGCCTAGGGGCGGAGGAGATAATCCATGTTGCGAAGCCTGAAAGATCTCGAGCGGTATATGGTGAGCGCCACTGACGGCGACATCGGAAACGTAGTCGACGTCCTCTTGGACGATGAGCAGTGGATACTTCGCCATCTAGTCGTCCACGCCGGTGCGTCGCTCTTCGGACGGCGCGTTCTCATCTCGCCCATTTCCTTCCGCGAGGTCGACTGGTCGACGAAGCGCTTCCACTTGGCTCTAACGATGGACAAGGTCAAGAACAGCCCGAGCGTCGACGTGGACAAGCCCGTCTCCCGCCAGCATGAGCGCGACTACTACCTCTACTACGGCTACCCAAATTACTGGGGGCACTCTGGACTTTGGGGCATGGGTGCATACCCAGGCCTGCTTGCGTCGAGCGGCTGGAGCGATGCGCCTGCTGGTCACTCCGACGACTCGAGCGACGTCCACTTGCGTAGCGCGAAGGAAGTCCGCGGATACCACATACAGGGGAGTGACGACACGATCGGTCACGTCGATGACTTCATCGTCGACGATGAAACCTGGGAAGTACGCTATCTGGCGATCGACACGCTGTCTCGGCAGACGATCAAAAACAGCCCGGAGTGGAACGCGAACGCGCCAATCAATCGCGAATACGAAGCACGTCTGTATGACTATTATGGGTGTCCGGTCTGCTGGGACGGCAGTGATCAATCGGCAGGGACGCCTTCGATAGACCACTCGGAACCTCTTGCAGGAAAGCCGGCGAACCCGTCCACACTGGTCAACGTCCCCAACCTCATCACTGCCTACTACGCCGAGGTGCCAGACCCTTCCGTAGCAGCGGAGCGGGTCGACTTCGGGACGTCAGGGCATCGCGGTTCCTCACTCAAGAGAGCATTCAACGAGCGGCACATTCTCGCCATAAGCCAGGCCATTTGTCTCTACCGCAAGCAGCAGCAGATCGATGGCCCGCTCTTTCTCGGCATGGACACGCACGCGCTGTCCGTACCGGCGCTGGCAAGCGTGCTGGAGGTGCTCGCCGCGAACGACGTGGAAGTGATGCTTGCAGAAGGCGATGAGTTCACTCCAACGCCTGTCATCTCTCACGCGATTCTCACCTACAACCACGGGCGCAAGACAGGACTCGCCGATGGCATTGTGATCACGCCCTCACACAATCCCCCGCATGACGGTGGCTTCAAATACAACCCGCCCAACGGAGGCCCGGCCGAGGCCAACGTTACTGGCTGGATAGAAGCAAACGCAAACGAGTTCCTCGAGGCTGGCCTCGAGGGTGTGAAGCGAGTCCCGTATGAGAAGGCACTTCACGCCTCGACGACGCATCGGCACGACTACCTGAGCGCTTACGTCAACGACCTCGACAGCGTGGTCGACATGGACATGATTCGTGATTCGAAGATCAGTCTCGGTGTGGATCCACTTGGCGGCGCCGGAGTGCACTACTGGGGGCGCATTGCCGAACGCTACGGCCTCGACCTGACCGTTGTCGACGAGACCATCGATCCGACGTTCTCGTTCATGACGGCTGATTGGGACGGCCAGATCCGCATGGACCCATCGTCTGCGTTCGCCATGCAGAGGCTGATCGGTCTCAAGGATCGATTCGACGTTGCCTTCGCCTGCGATACGGATCACGATCGCCATGGGATTGTCACGCGGACCGCGGGGCTACTGCCGCCCAATCACTACCTCGCTGTTGCCCTCCACTACCTTTTCCAACATCGACCCCGGTGGAGCAAGGCGGCGGCGGTTGGAAAGACCGTCGTCAGTAGCCAGATGATCAATCGCGTTGCGGCCAACCTCGGCCGAAAGCTCTACGAGGTGCCCGTGGGTTTCAAGTGGTTCGTGAATGGCTTACAGGACGGTTCGCTTGCGTTTGCGGGGGAAGAGAGTGCAGGCGCATCTTTCCAACGCAGGGATGGCAGCGTTTGGACGACGGACAAGGATGGAATCGTCCCCTCACTCCTGTCGGCGGAGATGACAGCGCGGATGGGTAGCGATCCGGCTGAGCTCTACCAAGACCTCGCCGACGAATTTGGCGAGATGTTCACTGAGCGCGTCGAGGTCAAAGCCACTGCCGCGCAGAGGACACTCCTTGAACGCCTCTCGTCGAAAGATGTGCGGTCAACCGAGCTGGCCGGCAAGGCCATTCAGACCATCCTCACTCACGCTCCGGGAAATAGCGCTCCCATCGGCGGCGTGAAGGTTATTTCCGAGGACGGGTGGTTTGCGGCGCGTCCTTCGGGCACGGAAGACGTCTACAAGATTTATGCGGAGAGTTTCCGAGGCGAGGCGCATCTGCGGCGCGTCCTCGAAGAGGCTCAGACGATCGTCAACGAGGCGTTGCAGGGGGCGTTATGATGGCCCCGATCACAACGTTGTTCGTGGATATTGGCGGCGTCCTGCTTAGCAATGGTTGGGACCACCACGCGCGGGAGCGCGCCGCGGCCGAGTTCAAGCTTGATTATGCCGAGATGGACGCTCGGCACCGCGCGGTCTTCGCCAGCTACGAAGAGGGCAAGGTCACGTTAGACGCCTACCTGGACTGGACAGTCTTCCACGAGGAGCGAGCGTTCTCGCGAGACGACGTTCGCGAATTCATGTTCGCGCAATCGGAGCCCCACCTCGACATGATTGCGCTGGTAGCGAAGCTCAAGGGCCAGCACCGACTAAGAGTTGTGGTGGTCAGCAACGAGGCACGCGAGCTGAATGCGCATCGGATCGCTAAATTCAAGCTGGGTGAATTCGTCGACGCATTCGTTTCTTCTTGCTTTGTCGGCATCCGAAAGCCCGACGCCGACATCTTTCGTATTGCCCTCGATATCACGCAGGTCGCGGCCGAGCGAGTGCTCTACATCGAGAACACGGCGATGTTCGTCGAGGTCGCGAGCAGGCTTGGCATTCGAAGCATTTTGCACACGGACTACGCGTCGACGTGCCGTCAGCTGACCGCTCTCGACTTGCCGGCGGACGGGGCTCCGCCATGAGCCAGAATCGCTCCGGCCGAAAGCCCGGCATCCTGGCGATCAATGGCGGCTCCTCAAGCATCAAGTTTGCGCTGTTCGAAGGCGGAGACTCTCTCAGGCGGACGCTCGTGGGTGGGCTGGATCGCATCGGGCTGCCTGAGCCCACGCTACGAGTCGATGGCGAGAGCCCCGAGGACCGCGACTCACGCCCCGTGGGCGCCCCTGACTACACCGCGGCCGTCGGCGTGCTTTTGGGTTGGTTCGAAGAACGCCTCGAACGTTTTCCTCTGTGTGCCGTGGGACATCGCGTGGTCCACGGCGGACCGAAATACTCCAAGCCGCAGCGAATCACCGCGGAGACGCTCGAGGAGCTGCAAGCGCTCAGTCCGTTGGCTCCGCGTCACCTGCCCGAGGAAGTTCTCCTGGCGAAAGCGTTTCTTGAGCGCTTTCCCGACGTGCCTCACGTTGCCTGTTTCGATACGGCCTTTCATCATGAGCTGCCACGGGTTGCCCAGCTGTTGCCGATCCCGCGCCGCTACGAGGCGCAAGGGGTGCGGAGGTACGGGTTTCACGGGTTGTCATACACCTTTTTGATGCAAGAGCTGGCCCGCCTGGACGGTGCGGAGGTTGCCCGAGGGCGCGTGATCCTCGCCCACCTCGGAAGCGGTGCGAGTCTCGCCGCGGTCCATGGCGGCAAGCCGATCGATACGAGCATGGGCTTCACGCCGACCGGTGGCATACCGATGGGCACTCGATCCGGCGATCTCGATCCCGGGCTCCTGGGCTATCTGGCACGTGACCTCGACCTTAGCGCCGCTGACCTCGACGAAATCGTGACGGCCAAGTCGGGGCTGCTCGGAATGTCCGAAACCAGTTCTGACATGCGCGAGCTACTCGCGCGTGAAGCTGAGGACGTCCGCGCCAAGGAAGCCATCGAGGTGTTTTGCTACCAGATCAAGAAATGGATCGGCGCGTACGCGGCGGCGCTGGGCGGACTCGACACACTTGTCTTCTCCGGTGGCATCGGAGAGAAAGCGCCCGCGGTTCGCACGCGAGTTTGCGACGGGCTCTCCTTTCTCGGAATCGAGCTCGACGAAGCACAAAACGCCGCTAACGCAAGGGTGGTCTCGCGGCTGGCTGGGCGGGGTCTGGTGCGCGTGATCAAAACCGATGAAGAACGCACGATCGCGGAGATGGTTTGCGACCTTCTCGGCATCGGACTGGAAGCGGAGACAAGACCATGACGATTATCACGACCACCAAACCTGTTTCTACCGAGCTGCTCGACAAGATGGACGCCTACTGGCGGGCCGCCAACTATCTTTCGGTGGGCCAGATCTACCTCTTCGACAATCCGCTGCTCAAGCGGCCGCTCGCGCTCGCGGATATCAAGCACATGCTGCTCGGCCACTGGGGCACGACCCCCGGGCAGAACTTCATCTACGTGCACTTGAATCGGGTCATCAAGAAGTACGACCTCGACATGATCTACGTCTCCGGCCCCGGACACGGCGGTCCGGCCGTCGTAGCCAACACGTATCTGGAGGGCACGTACAGCGAGATCTATCCCGACATCAGTCAGGATGAAGCCGGGTTGCAGAAGCTCTTTCTTCAGTTCTCGTTTCCCGGAGGTATTCCGAGCCACGCATCGCCGGAGTGCCCCGGCTCGATCCACGAGGGCGGTGAGCTCGGCTATTCGCTCAGCCATTCGTTCGGGGCCGTGTTCGACAACCCCGAACTCGTTGTCGCGTGCGTCGTCGGCGACGGCGAGGCGGAGACGGGGCCGCTCGCGACGGCATGGCATTCCAACAAGTTTCTCAACCCCGCCACCGACGGGGCCGTGCTGCCGATCCTGCACCTCAACGGCTACAAGATCGCCAACCCGACCCTCCTCGCCCGCATCACGCGGGAGGAACTCGAGCAGCTGTTCCGCGGCTACGGCTGGACACCGATCTTCGTCGAGGGAGACGACCCCGTGCTGATGCACGAGGCGATGGCCAGGGCGCTCGACGCTGCCATCGAGCACATCAAGGCAATCCAGGAGGACGCCCGCGGTCGCGGCAATCTCAGCCGTCCGCGCTGGCCGATGATCATCCTCCGCTCACCCAAGGGTTGGACGGGCCCCAAGGTAGTTGATGGTTTGCAGGTGGAAGGCACCTTCCGGGCGCATCAGGTTCCGCTCCATCCCCGAGCCCATCCCGAACACCTCGAGCTGCTCGACGCCTGGCTCAGGAGCTACCGGCCAGAGGAACTCTTCGATGAGCGAGGCGTCTTGAAGTCGGAGCTGGCCGCGCTCGCGCCCAAGGGGCATCGACGCATGGGCGCCAATCCGCACGCCAACGGCGGCATGCTGCTCCAGGATCTGCGGATGCCGGACTTCCGCGAGTACGCGGCCGCCGTGCCCACGCGCGGGGTGCACGGCGTCGGCGACACGCGTGTGCTCGGGCCTTTCTTGCGCGACGTGGCGAAGCTCAATAGTGAGCAGCGGAACTTCCGGATCTTCGGACCCGACGAGACGGTCTCCAACGGCCTCGGAGCCGTCTTCGAGGTGACCGACCGGCAATGGGACGCCGCGACCCAGCCGAACGACGAATTTCTCGCGCCGGACGGAAGGGTGCTCGACTCGATGCTCAGCGAGCACCAATGCGAAGGCTGGCTTGAGGGCTACCTGCTCACTGGACGGCACGGGATCTTCAACTGCTACGAGGCTTTCATCCACATCATAGATTCGATGTTCAACCAGCACGCCAAGTGGCTCAAGGTCACCGCGGGGCTGCCGTGGCGGCGTAAGATCGCTTCGCTGAACTACCTCCTGGCTTCGCACGTCTGGCGCCAGGACCACAACGGCTTCACGCACCAAGATCCCGGCTTCGTCGACCTCGTCATGAACAAGAAGGCGGAGGTGGTGCGAGCGTACTTTCCGCCCGACGCCAACTGTCTGCTCTCGGTGATGGACCACTGCCTGCGCAGCCGTCATTACGTGAACCTGGTGATCGCGGGCAAGCATCCGGCGCCGCAGTGGCTGACCATGGATGCCGCCGTCAAGCACTGCACCGCAGGCATCGGCATCTGGCAGTGGGCCTCGACCGACCAGGGCGCTCTGCCCGACGTGGTCATGGTCTGCTGCGGCGATGTTCCAACGCTGGAGACGCTCGCCGCCGTCTCCATCATGCGCGAGCACCTTCCCGACCTGAAAATCCGCGTGGTCAACGTCGTCGACCTCATGAGATTGCAACCGGAATCCGAGCACCCGCACGGGCTCAGCGACACCGAGTTCGACGAGCTCTTCACCAAGGACAGGCCGGTAATCTTCGCCTTCCACGCCTACCCGTGGTTGATCCACCGCCTCACCTACCGCCGCACCAACCACGAGAACATCCACGTCCGCGGTTACAAGGAGGAGGGGACCATCACCACGCCCTTCGACATGACGGTGCTGAACGACATGGACCGCTTCCATCTCGTCATGGACGTCGTCGACCGCGTTCCCCACACCGGCGATAAGGGCGTCGCCCTGAAGCAGCAGCTCGCGGATAAGCTGATCGAGCACAAGCAGTACATCGACAAGAACGGCCAGGACATGCCGGAGATCAGGAACTGGAAGTGGGGCCAGTCCACGTGAATGCTCGAGAGCTCATCAGGACTGCGAAGGCGTTGGTCGCCGGCGACAAGGGCCTTTTGGCCATGGATGAAAGCAATCCCACGTGCAACAAGAGATTTGCCAGGCTAGGCATTCCCCAAACCGAAGAGACCCGGCGCGCCTATCGGGAGCTGATTGTAACCACGCCGGGTCTCAGCACGAGCATCAGTGGCGCGATCCTCTACGACGAGACGATCCGTCAGCAGAAAACGGACGGCACGCCCTTCGCAAAAGCCATCATTGATGCGGGAATGACCCCAGGCATCAAGGTGGACACCGGTAAAACGGAGCTGGCTGGCCATCCCGGAGAGCACATCACAGAAGGCCTAGACGGATTGCGAGACCGCTTGGCTGAGTACCTCCACATGGGCGCGCGGTTTGCAAAATGGCGTGCGGCATTTGCCGTGAGCGATGTGATCCCAAGCGGCGGCTGCATTGAGGCCAATGCGCATGCGTTAGCCCGGTATGCCGCGTTGTGTCAGGAGGTTGGGCTGGTGCCCGTGGTCGAGCCGGAAGTGCTAATGGACGGTCCGCATAGCCTAGAGCGGTCCGCGCAGGTCACCGAGGTAGTCTTGCATGTCGTTTTCACCCAGCTCTACAGGCAAAGCGTGAGGTTGGAGGCGATGATCCTCAAGCCCAACATGGTTCTTCCGGGGCTGACCTGCCCGCAGCAACGAACGGTCGACGAGGTCGCCGACGCCACGGTGACGTGTCTCTTACGCGCAGTGCCCGCTGCCGTTCCGGGGATTGCGTTCCTATCCGGCGGGCAATCTGGCGAGCTCGCGTCTGCTCGGCTTAACGCGATGAATGTTCGCTACAAGGAGCGGACGCCGTGGGCGCTTTCGTTTTCGTTTGCGCGCGCTATCCAACAGCCGGCGCTTTCGATCTGGCAAGGCAGCGAGGCGAAGGTACCCGCCGCACAGCAAGCTCTCGCTCAGCGAGCCGAGTGCAATCGGGCTGCGCGTCGGGGCGAGTATGATGCAGCGATGGAAGCCTCAGGCACGCAATTCTTGCAAGGCACAGAAACGTGAGAAGGCACGGCAAGCACGTCGAGCTCGATGGCACCCGCTACGAGCACGACGTCTTCACCCAGGGCGCCATCTGGGGCATTGACTCGTTCGACCAATGGGGGGTGGAGCTCGGCAAGGGACTCGCCCAGCCCATCGTCCCGGAGCTTGGAAGCCTCGAAGAGCCTGTGCTGACGCACGACGAGTCGACGAACGGGCTCATCCGCCGGTACCGGAGAATGAAGAGCGGAGCGCAACCCTCGAGGACAAACCTATGAAACTTGGCATGATCGGAATGGGGCGAATGGGCGCCAACATGGCAAGACGCCTCCTGGCTGATGGTCACCAGTGCGTCGTCTACGACATCCATGCGGACGCCGCACAGGCTCTCACCAAGGACAAGGCGGTTGCGGCGACGTCGCTTGCGGACTTTGTGCAGAGACTGAACACACCTCGCGCGATCTGGACGATGCTACCGGCCGCTGTCGTCGATCAGACAATCGCCGACTTGGCGCCGCTGCTCGAGCCAGGGGACATCCTCATCGACGGCGGCAACTCCTACTACGCCGACGATATCCGGCGAGCCAAGGAGCTTGCGCCGAAGGGCATTCACTATGTGGATGTGGGGACGAGCGGCGGGGTGTGGGGGCTCGACCGCGGCTACTGTCAGATGATCGGCGGTGAGCCTGAGGTGGTGCGTCACCTGGATCCAATCTTCGCCTCCCTGAGCCCCGGCCCTTCCTCCGCGTCGCCCACGCCTGGCCGCGCTCCGGGCCGCGGAACCGCTGAGCAGGGCTACTTGCACTGCGGCCCGGCCGGCGGCGGCCACTTCGTGAAGATGGTCCACAACGGCATCGAGTACGGGATCATGGCGGCCTACGCCGAGGGGCTAAACGTCCTGCGCGGCGCTTCCATCGGCAAGCACGCCCAGGAGCCAGACGCGGAGACCACGCCCCTGCGTGTCCCCGAGCACTACCAGTACGAATTCGACCTGGCAGAGGTAGCGGAGCTTTGGCGGCGCGGCAGCGTCATCGGCTCTTGGCTTCTCGACCTGACCGCCGGCGCCTTGGCCAACGACCCAGACTTGAAGTCATTCACCGGCCGCGTCTCCGACTCCGGAGAGGGGCGCTGGACCATCAAGGCCTCCATCGACGAGGGCGTGCCATCCCCTGTTCTTACAGCCGCGCTGTACGAGCGGTTCTCGTCCCGCGGGAACGCCGACTATGCCGATAGGGTCCTTTCGGCGATGCGCTACGCCTTCGGTGGCCACGAAGAGAAGAAGCCTTGAGCGGCGAGAAAACCGACGCGCTGGTCTTCTACGGCGCAACCGGAGATCGGCCTCGATATCACGCGACCCGTGGTCGCGCGTGGATTCCGGGCGATCCTCGAACTCGCCAAGCGCTGTCGTACCCCGATGCGAGCTTCGATGTCGAGAGGCGAGTAAGACTACTCTTCTTGTAGTGCGGCTTCGTCTGCGTTAGTTCCACTGTGCCAGCGGCGTGCCAGCTTGCCAGCAACAAGCACAGCGACGGGCGTGAGGACCACCAACTGAATCAGAGGAACGACGCCCAGATGCGTGAATGGGAACGTTGGCATCCGGGCGCTGTAGAACCAGCGTCCTTCGGCTAGGGCGCGAAGCTCGATGCCCACGCCGAGCGCCAACGATGCTGAGACGAGGAGCAGCCACGGGAGGCGCCTTTGAAGACGATCCCAGCGCCACGCGCGACAAGCGGCGGCTACAAACGCAAAGAGCATCCAGGTCAAGAGCAGATCGCCGAGGGACGCCCTGAGCATCCCAATCCACGTCGCCTCGTAGGTTCCGTGCACGAAGAAGACGGGGCATTGGACGCTTTCCCAAAGCAAGTGGAGCGCAAAAGCAACAAAGCTCAAGATCGTGGCGTGCTTCACTCGGGGGAAGACCTCTTCACCGCTGCGTTTCCTAGTGTCTGTAGCAACCGTGTCCATCGTGTGTTGTCGACCATGGTGAACATTGCCCGCGGGTCTGAGATCGAAACGATCACGCTTCCCGCGGGTCCACCGGTTCGGTCTTCGGACCTCGCTCGCGCGGCGTGAGCCCGGCGACTTCGCCACGCGTCGCCTGCTTGCGCCAATCGCTGAGATGCGACGAGTAGAGCCCTTCGCGGCGCAGCAAGGCGCCCAGTTCACCGCGCTCGGAGTATGCTGCTGCCTCGCGCCCCATCCGCCGGTTGTACTCGGCGCTGAACCTCCGCCGCATCGCTTTCTCGGTCACTTCGGTCTCCGGCCTTTCGGCCTCCAACCACATCACGGTTCTTATCATTCATGCCAGTCTCGCCCTGCTGGAGACGTTCGGCGCCTTGATACGCGCCGCCATTCAGAACAACACGCCCGGTTGGGCAGCATGATAAAATCCCACGATCGTCGCGAGCACGACCGCGACGGCGAACGCGCTCCACATCCACGTTGTCCATGTTGGGCGCAACTTCGGTGGACGTGGAATCGGCAACGGGGCGAATTTTCTCTGCGTAGATGCCATTGTTGATCTCCTTACCACTGGACTCCTTGCATCCCGCGTGCCGCGCTGGCGGTGAGCCGCTCGCGTGAACCGCTCGCACATTGCGGTAATCGCGCCGTTCCATGCGCATGTTCCCCCCCGTGCTCGGCATTGACCCTCATGTAGTAGCCTGCGTATCCGCCAACGCCCGCCGTCGCAGCCTATTCACAGCAGCCTCCGGGCTTGCCTTGCGGCTTGGTCCCGGCTGGCGCCGAGAGAAACTTCTCTCGGCAGTGGTCGCTGCAAAAGTAGAACTGTGTTCCGTCGCGTTCGGCGTGAAGAGCGGTGGCGGTGTCGATGATCATGCCGCAGATCGGGTCCTTGGTCACGGATGTCGAGTCATTCATGGTCTGTTGCTTTCCTGATTGATGTTACTTCGAGACCGCTTCGTGTTCCCGGTCGTAGCTCGGCAGGAGGGTTAATCTAGAGGAGACGGCTTCATCGTTTCTTCTCAAGGTCTTCGATTAACGCCTTCATCTCGGCGATCTCTTTGCGTTGCGCTGCGACAATGCCGTCCGCGAGCCTCCGAGCACGCGGATCGGAAATGTGTGCACGCTCGCTCGTCAGAATCGCAATCGAATGGTGCGGGATCATCGCCTTCATCCAGGAAACGTCCTCGACCGTCGCCTGACTGCGCACGAGCCAAAGCGACGCGGCGAAAACAACTGCGCTGCCCAGGAAGATGCCAATGTTTGCTTTCCGATTGTCATACATCTTCAGCATGAAGCCGAGCATGACGATGGTCATCGTTGCGCCCATGATGAGCGCCATGTAAGCGCGGGTCTCGCTGAAAAAGATGTGGTCGAGCGCGTAGGTATTGAGGTACATGAGGCCAAACATCACGACCGTGGAGGTCGCGATCATCGCGGCGAATTTTGGGTATGGATTCATAAGCCTGGGTGGGGTGCCTTGAAATGCTGGAGCGTCGGGTTCAGGGCGCCCGGCGGTTGCATTTTCATTTTCATTTTCATTTCATAACGGTGTCATTTTTTCGTATTGTTGCTTCAGCGCACAATGTATTCCGGCTGCGCCGGTCGGGGCTCGGCCTTGGCCTCGGCTTTGGGTTCGACCTTGGCTTCGGCTTCCGGCTTCGGCCCAGTCTTGATCCTCAGCATTCGCGCATTGATGGCGACGATGACCGTGCTCGCTGACATCAACACCGCGCCAAGTGCGGGAGTCAGGAGCACGCCCCAGGCGTAGAGCGCTCCGGCCGCCAGCGGGAGCGCGACGACGTTGTAGCCGGTGGCCCAGACGAGATTCTGAATCATCTTCCGATAGGTGGCGCGGGAGAGCTTCAGAATGGCTACTACATCCAGCGGATTGCTTCGCACCAGAATCACGTCGGCAGTTTCCACCGCCACATCGGAACCGGCACCGATGGCGATGCCCAAATCAGCCTGCGCCAGCGCCGGCGCATCGTTCACGCCGTCTCCGGTCATCGCCACGCGCACGCCGCGCGCTTGAACCTCTTTCACTTTGGCGGCCTTGTCTTGAGGGAGAACTTCAGCGAAGTACTCGTCCAGCCCGACCTGGTCCGAGACCCACTTGGCCGTCGCTTGGTTGTCGCCGGTGAGCATCAGGCAGCGGATGTCGAGCGCCTTCAGTGCATCGATCGCAAGCTTGGCCTCTGGCCGAATGATGTCGGCCAGCGCAATTGCTCCCTTCAACTTGCCGTCCACGAGAACGAACACGACCGTCTTGCCCTGGGCTTGCAGGGGCCCAACGCGCGGGTCGCTGAGCGCGATGTTCTGATCACGCAGGTAGCCCGGGCTCACCACCTTCACATCCTTGCCGTCGACGCGCCCCTCGGCACCCTTGCCCGTGATGCTCTTGAAGCCTTCAACGGGCAGCTTGTCCTTCGAAGCGGCAGCAATGGCCTTGGCGATGGGGTGCTCGGAATTGGCATCCACCGAGGCGGCGTACGTGCGCAACGTTTCTTCGGTGGTGTCCTCGCTCAGTAGCAGGGTGTCGGTCACCCCGAATCGGCCCTCCGTGAGCGTGCCCGTCTTGTCGAAGATGATAGCCTGTAGCTTTCGGGCACCCTCGAAGGCAACTCGGTTGCGAATGAGCAGGCCATTCTTAGCGGCCAAGGCCGTGGAGACAGCCACTACCAGGGGCACGGCGAGCCCCAGCGCATGCGGGCAGGCGATGACCATCACGGTCACGGTGCGCTCGATGGCGAACGCAAACTCCTTGCCCATGAGGAATTGCCAGATCAAGAAGGTGAGGACGCCGCCTCCCAGAGCAACGAACGTGAGCCACATCGCAGCGGTGTTGGCGAGGTCCTGGGTTTTGGATTTGCTTTCTTGGGCCTGTTTGACGAGGTTAATGACCTGCGAGAGAAACGAATCCTTGCCGGTGCCCTTGACCTCGATTGTGAGCGAGCCTTCCCCATTGATCGCCCCACCGATCACCTTACCGCCCTTGTTCTTGGCGACCGGGGTCGATTCACCGGTTAACATCGCTTCATCGACGGAGCTCTCGCCATCGACGATGACACCGTCTGCCGGGATCTTCTCGCCGGGCTTGATCAGGACCTTGTCATCCACAGAAAGCTCGCTGAGCGGCACGTCCTTCACGCTGCCATCTGGCATGAGCTTGTGCGCGTCGGAGGGCATGAGCTTGGCCAGTGCCTCCAACGCCCGCGAAGCGCCCATCACAGACTTCATTTCGATCCAATGCCCGAGCAGCATGATGTCGACGAGGGAAGCGAGCTCCCAGAAGAACATCTTGCCGGCCAGCCCGAACACGACGGCGCTGCTGTAGACATACGCTGTCGCGATGGCGACGGAGATGAGCACCCTCATCCCGGGCTGGTGGGCCTTGACCTCCTCGACGAAGCCCTTGAGAAACGGCCAGCCGCCGTACCAGAAGACGGCCGACGAAAGGGCGAACAACACGTAGACGTCGCCAGGGAAACCGATGGCTGCGCGCAGTCCGACCAGCGATTGAAGCATCGGCGACAGCGCGAGAATCGGCAGGGTCAAGACCAGCGAGATCCAGAACCGCTTCTGGAAATCCGCCGCCATATGGGCATGATGGTCGGATTTGGCGGGCGGCTCTTTGCCTTCGGCCTGAAGCCAGTTTTCTACGTCGTGTCCCTGCGGACGGCCCTCCTTCACGTAGATGGCGTATGCCTTCTTGGCCACCTCATCGTGCACCGCCTGGGAGTCGGGGGGCTTCTTGGTGTCGTGTTCGTGTTTCTTCATTGGGGACCTGGTGGCAACGTTTTCTTCACCGCCACCACCAAAGCGACGCACCCGCCCAGAACGCTCCGACGAAGAGCACGACCCAAACGAAGTCGCCACCCCAGCCCCAGGAGTGATGATTGAACGTCGGGGACCCACCGCTCGCAGCCGCCCGTGCCCCGCGACGTCGCTGGATATACCGAGGGTACGGCGGGCCCCAACCCCGATAACCCCAGCCGTAGCCCATAGGCAGCATCCAGAAAAGAACCATTACGACTATCCACATCCACCACCATGAACTCATCATCATCATCAGGTTTCTCGCTTTCGTGTCAGAGACGGACTTCGCAGAAGCGTTGGGGGAACCCCAGTCGCGATGACGACGTCATCGGGGTCGAGCATGCAACATTGACGCCATAGAAGATCTTGGCGTGAGGGGCAGAGGCGCACGCGCATTTGCGCCTCAGTGGGGCGCTCCCGCTGCACCCGCTTGTGCAACTGCAGTCCGCAGGCCCTGGCCGCGTGCTGGGCATGGTGCTTGCTCTTGTCGCCAATGATCGCCGCGTGAGCGAAAATGAACCAAGACACCACCCGATCAATCTCGGCGTGGAGCCACGAGAACGACAACGGAGACACTCATGCTCATATCGGCTAAGGATTTCAAGAATTTCAAACTCCGCGCCAAAGATGGCGAGGACATCGGCCACGCGAGGGAGTTTTACTTCGACGACAAGTACTGGACCGTACGCTACCTGGTGGCTGACACAGGAGGTTGGTTGACCGGTAGGGATGTGCTCATTTCGCCCTACGCACTCGAGCCGGTCAATGCCGTCGAACGGGTGCTTCCGGTGAGCCTCACTAAAAAGCAGATTGAGGACAGCCCTTCGCTGGAAACTCATGAGCCCGTCTCTCGCCAATTCGAAACCCACTACTACGATTACTACGGATGGCCCAACTACGGCTTCGGTTCTTACGCTTGGGGCGCGTACCCGTATCTCTTGCGTGACCAGCCCTACGAACGATCCGTCGACGGCGTGCAAGATTGGGATCCCCATCTGCGCAGCACGAGGGCCGTCACCGGTTACAACATTCAAGCGCTGGACGGCGAGATCGGGCACGTCGAAGACTTCGTGATCGACGCCGAGACTTGGTCGATTCGTTACTTGGTCGTCGACACAAAAAACTGGTGGCCGGGCAAACGCGTCCTCATTTCGCCGCAATGGATCGAGCGAGTGAGCTGGGTCGAGCTGATGGTCTACCTCAGCCTGTCGCGTGAACGCATCAAGCAAGCTCCGGAGTACAGGCCGGAGTTCCTCAATCGAGACTACGAAACATCGCTGTACCATCACTATGAGCAACCCGAGTATTGGAACGATGAAACAATCACGCCTGCAGGCATCCAGAGTTCACACAAGTTCACAACAGAGAAGAAAGAGAGCCCAATGAGTACGCAAAAGGCTTATACAATCGTCGTCGGGGTGGACTATTCAGAGCTTGGTGACCTCGCACTGGAGCGCGCCTTCGATCAGGCAAAGGCGCACGAGCGCGCACAAGTTCACGTTATTCATGTCGAGGCCACTGCGGCTCCCGACGCTGACGGGATCAAGAACGACGCCAGTTCCGCCGCTCCCAATACGGCTTCGCTACGGCTGCACGATCAAGTCGAACAAGTCGTGAAACGCTGGTGCGATACGCACTTGTCGCCCGCCCCGTTCGACAGGCTGACGACGCATCTTCGATCTGACGACGCAGCGGAGGCCATTGCTCAACTCGCCTCCGATGTCGAAGCCGACCTTGTCGTCGTCGGCACGCATGGGCGTCGCGGCGCTCGGCGCTTCCTTCTTGGATCCGTTGCGGAGGGCACCGTGAGGCTCGCGCCATCGGCCGTTCTTGTGGTGCGCCCAGCCGACGCTAGCGTTCCCAAGATCGAGCCTCCGTGCCCTCAGTGCCTCGAGACGCGTCGCGCGACCGACGGAAAGGAATTCTGGTGCGAGCGGCACCGTCAGCATCACAATAGGGCGCACACGTATCACTTTTCGCCGGTGCGGGGGTCTCACCAATCGAGCTTACTGTATCCGATGCACGGAACCCACATTGAAGGCTGAGGACCGATGGCACATTGCCAGAAACCTTAATGACCCACCTAACAAGCGTCATAGCCAACCGTTCGTAAAGCCCGCGCGTCGCAGTCCGGTGACCACGTAGCGGCACGCGCGCATCAGGCGCCAGGGCAAACCTGACCGGTGGTTCTCACACATCAGCACCACCGGACCAAGGTTGATCCCGAAGTGGCAGGGCGACGTCCAGCCCGCGTCGGCATCGGTCGCGTTCGGAAAGCTGAGATTGACGCTGCACCGGAAGCAGTACTCGCCGGTGATCGCTGGATACACGTCCTGAAAATGGCGGACGGTCGGCAGCACAATCTCCGGCGCGAATGGCAGCGACGACACCACGGCCCACGGCGCGACGGTCCCGTCATCGGGGCCATACGGTGCACCGCGGGCAATGTAGTCGAAGAACGATCGCTCGACGCCGTGGAGTTTGCGCGTCGTCCAGCCGGGCCCATCGCTCGCGGTCAACCCCCAGAAATACTCCCCATAGCCCACGAATTCGAGCGGGTTTCGGATCGCGTACTCTTGCTGGACGTACGTCGCGCGGCGGCTGTTCTCGTAATAGTCGATACCTTTGTCGCGTACGAACGCATCCTGGATCCCGCGGAAATCCACCCAGACATGTGAGTACTGATGGATGAAGAGCGGACCACCGTAGATGAATTCGTGGCCGTAAATCTTCTTCCACTCGTAGGTGGATACCCAGGCCGCGTAGCTCTCCGGCGGTAGGGGGTGCGTCGGAGAGCCCAGCCCGAGGACGTACAGGAGCACCGCCTCGTCGTAGCCTTCCCAGCGGTAGAGCAGAAAGCCGCTCTCCGGGGTCCAGCCGTGGGTGAGCGTGGCGCCGCCATTGCACGCCCATTGCCAATCAGTGCGCCGGTAGAGCGCGTCGGCCAACGTCCGGATCTCCCGCTCCTCTTCATTGTCTAGATCGAAGAACATCGCGGCGGTGAGCATGCCGGCGAGCAGGAAGCCGGTGTCGACGGTGGACAACTCGCTCACGCCAGCGCGCCTTCCGGTCGTCATGTCGAGAAAGTGGTAGTAGAAGCCGTTGTGCCCGGTTGCGTCCAGCGCCGTGCCCTGCGTGCTGGTTGAGAAGAACCGCAACACCGCGAGCGTGCGGGCGATCGCGTCGGCGCGTGTCATCCAGGCGCGCGCGACGCCGACTGGATAGGCCGTGAGCGCGAAGCCTACGGCCGCGATGCTGGCGGGAGCACCCGGTAGCGATTTATCCGCGACAAGACCATTCGAAGGGTTGGTCTCGCGCAGGAAATATTCGAAGGCGTGACGCTGCAACACGTCCAGCCTCGCCTCATTGAAGCCCGGTGGATACGCATGTTCCCCCTCGTGCTCGGCATTGACCCTCATGTAGTAGCCTGCGTGTCCAAGGCGAGCTCGGCGAGCGGCTCGAAACCTTCCTGATCCGTCGGGAGACCGTCGTACTTGCTCATCGCTCGGTTCCGTTCTCTTCGCGGCGGCGCTGCTCTGCCCGTTCTTGCTTCGCGTCGGCCTGGTGATATTTCTTGAGAATGTCGTCGATATTCACCGTCGGCTTCGGAACCTCGATGCCGAGGTTTTCCAGCGTCTCGACGATGATTCGTGCGATGGCGAGGTTGCGAAACCACTTGTGGTCCGACGGAATGACGAACCACGGGGCGGCGTCTGTGCTGCACCTGCTGAGGGCGGCCTCATAGGCTTTCTCGTAGTCAGCCCAGTATTTTCTTTCTGAGTAATCCGCCTCGCTGATCTTCCAATGCCGTGCGGGATCATCGAGTCGATCCTCGAAGCGCGAGAGCTGCTCCTCCTTGCTGATATGGAGAAAGAACTTCAGGATGTGGGTATCATTCGCGACGAGGCGCTGCTCGAAGTGATTGATCTGTGCGTACCGCTCTGACCAGATTTCTTCCGGGACGAGATCATGCACGCGAACGATGAGGACATCCTCATAGTGGGAGCGATTGAACACGACGATCTCGCCGCGCCTTGGGGTCTGGTGTTCGATCCGCCACAAAAAATCGTGCGCACGCTCTAAGGTCGATGGCTGTTTGAAACCCACGACGCGGCAGCCTTGCGGATTCATCGAGCTGATGACGTGCCGGACCACGCCGTCCTTGCCGCCAGCGTCCGGAGCCTGAAGGCAGATGAGGAGTGAACGCTTCTGCTCGGCGTAGAGCTGAAATTGGAGCGTATCCATCCGCTGCTTGAGCTTCTCGAGCTCCTCGCGTGCATGCTTCTTCTTTTCGTCGCTATCGGTGAGCCCTGGATCGAGGTTTTCGAGCCGTATGCGGCTACCCGGTTCGACGCGGAACGCTTCGCGGTAGTTCATGCGCTGACCCTCCTTCGGGAAAAATGCTGCAGGGCGTCGTATCCGGAGATGACGTCGAAGAGCTCTTCGTCGATCCGTTGCTGACGCAGACGGTGGAATGTGGCGTGGAGATCCTGCAGGAGGTCGTTGATGTTCTTGTCCGCGCGCTGCATCGCGGCGAGGCGACTGGCGTTCTCACTTGCAAGCGATTCGGCGCACGCGCGAAAGAGCGAGATGAAGAGGTACTCTCGAATCAGCGCCTGCAGCGCCCCGCTGACGCCGCCGAGGAGCTCGGGGCACAATCCGTTAGGCCAGCGGACTTCGGCCAACGTCTCTTGCCACACGGCGTCGAGTGGCAAGAGACGTTGGTGGACGGGCTCGTAAAGCGCTCCCGAGCGCGGCCGGTTATGGAAGACGTACACGCGCGTGTAATTGCCTTGCGTTCGGTGCGATTCGCTCTCGAGCTGAATCCTCCCGAGGAGCGGAGCGATGGCATTCACTGCACTCGGCACGGGGAAGAGGCCGACCACGTTGACGCCCGCATCCAGAAGACGCGCGTGAACGCGTTCGCCGACGGCCCAGATCGCTGGTTTGCCGGGTAGAGCGCTGAGTGTCTCGATCGCGTGGTCAGCCACGACGTCGTTGAATTGGCCCACGAGACCCTGGTCCGAACCGAATACGACAGCACCGATCGTGTCCCCTTCGGACTCTCCTTTCCCCGGTAGGGGCGAAGCCGTCGGCTCGATCTCACGAAAACAGGCGCTCAAGCCGAGCTCGACGGTCCGATGGTAGTCTTCGAGCGCGCGCACCGAATTCTCGTATTGGCCAATGCTCGCAGCGGCCAGCGCCCGCATGGTGCGGACGACGGACTGCAAGTCTGCCGCGCCGCTGATCTTTCGCCGAAGGCTAACCATCGTGTCGCTCATGCTGTTTCCTTGGCGGTCTGTTCGGTTTTGGGGTCCGGCGTCGGTGTGGGTTTCGGTTTGGGTTGAAAGCGCGTCAGCGCTTGCCGCGCGCTCTCGACGAGGGTCTTACGATCTTCGTCGCTCAGCGTTGCGGCGGTGTCGAAGCGCGCACGTACCTCGGCGGGAATGGTCTCCGCGGCCTTGGACAGCGCCTGCTCGGCGTCCCTGATCTGGTCTATGGGGACGGCATCAAGGAGTTTTGCGCTCAATGCGAGCAGGATGATGAGCTGTGCCGGCACCGAGACTGGGCTGAACTCGGGTTGTTTCAAACAGGCGCGAATTCGCCTGCCATGTTCGATACTCTGCTTCGTGTCGTCGTCGAGGCGAGCACCGAAGCGGGCAAAGGTCTCCAGCTCTTCGAACTGCGCATACGCGAGCTTCAGATCACCTGCGACGGCACGGTACGTCCCCCGCTGTGCCTTGCCTCCAACGCGCGAGACGGATTTCCCGACATCAACGGCCGGGAGCACTCCCAAATCGAAGAGCGACGGCGACAAATAGATCTGCCCATCGGTGATCGAAATGAGGTTGGTGGGAATGTAGGCGGAAATGTCCTGGGCTTCCGTTTCGATCACGGGAAGTGCCGTGAGCGAACCACCGCCGAGCTCTTTGCTGAGGTGCGTCGCCCGCTCGAGTAGACGGGAATGGATGTAGAAGATGTCGCCGGGGAAGGCTTCGCGCCCCGGAGGCCTTCGCAACAGAAGCGAGATCTCGCGATAGGCGCGCGCGTGGTGCGTGAGATCATCGTAGACGATCAGCACATCACGGCCGGCCTCCATGAAGTGCTCGGCGATGCTGGTCGCCGCGTAGGGAGCGATGAAGGCGAGACCCGGTGGGTCATTGCCCTCGGTCACGACGACCACCGTGTATTTCATCGCGTCCTTCTCTCGAAGCACGGCCACGGACTTCGCCACGGCGGAGGCGCGCTGCCCGATGGCGCAATAGACGCAGATGACGTTCTGGTCTCGCTGGTTCAGGATGGTGTCGATGGCAATGGCTGTCTTTCCGGTCTGCCGGTCTCCGAGGATCAGCTCGCGCTGACCGCGGCCGATCGGAATGAGCGCGTCGATCACTTTGAGACCAGTCTGCAACGGCACTGTGACGGGCGCTCGATCCATAATCTGCGCCGCCGGGCGTTCAATGGGCAAGCGCCGGGTCGTCGCTAGTGCTCCAACGCCGTCAAGCGGCCGACCGAGTGGGTCGATGACGCGTCCGAGCAGCTCATCACCCACGCCCACGTCCATGACCCGGCGGGTTCGTTCAACTTCGTCGCCGGCGTGCAGATCCCAGAATTCCCCGAGCAGCACGACGCCGACGTCCTCCTCGTCCACGTTGAAGGCGATCCCGAACACACCTCCCGGAAACTGGATCAGCTCGTCGAACCCCACGCTCGGGAGGCCGGAGACCATGGCGATGCCGGTGGACACGTGCGTGATGGTGCCCACCTCGCGCGACGTCAGTTGTGGCGCAAAGCTGCCGAGCACGTGGTCTACTGCCGCGAAGGTGCGCTCGAAAACGCTCTTTAGGCTCTCAGGCTCCATGCGCACCAGCCTTCTGAACCTCCCGCTCTGCCTGACTCCAGTCTTGATTCGCCGAATCGCTCTGGTGGCCGTGCTGTTCGTACAGCTCATAGGCACGCTCCGCGATCTTCGCCGTCTGCTCGTCCGGTGCCTTGGTTTCGGAATCCGCGGTGTCCTGCGCTTTCAGAAGTTCGCCGACGCCCTTCTCCAGCGACCCCAGGTAGTCCGCAATATTCCAGGCCACCTTTTGTCCATTCGTGGTGAGCTCGATGCCGCTGACCATCTTGGGCGCAGTTTCGAAGCGAATACTGATATCGGCCGAGAACGTTTCGTTGAGCGCTTTCCGTATTGCTGCTTGTTGCTCCGTCGGTAGCTCAAAAGCACTGCGCAGCAGGGCGGGGTCAGATGCGGACTTGAGAGCCTCGGCGAGTCTCTGCTTGCTCTCGGCGTCCAGCTCTCGCAATCGGCGGTTGAACACCTCGGCCATGCGCTCTTCCAGGCTTGTTGTCGCAAGGTCAGTGAGCACCTTTCGGGCGATGGCAAAGACCTCCTGCTCGGCGCGGCGACAGATGGAATGATTGAGATGATGGGCGTCGCTCCTTAGCATTTCCTGTCGTTTCGTGCTCAACACATCAGCCGCCTTGCGCGCTTCGTCGAGGAGTCTTTGACGCTCGGCATTCGCGTCGTCCGTCGCCTTGCTCAAAAGTGCGGCGCGCTGCTTTTCAAACTCCTCGTTCTTGCGCTGGAACTCAGCCCGCTCTTTCTTCGCCTCGGTCTTCTTGGCGTCAGCATCTGCGAGCTCCGTGGCGATGCGCTTCTCTCGCTCGTCGATGGCGTGGAGGATCGGCTTGTAGAGGAAACGCTTCATCAACCAGACGAGGACGAGAAAGTTGAGTGCCTGCGCACCGACGGTGAACCAATCGATGAGCATGGCTACTTTCCGGCGGCCTGAATGAAATGATTCCAGAAGGGATTGGCGAAGATGAAGATCATCGACAGCACAAAGCAGTAGATGGCGCAGGACTCGATCATCGCGAGACCGACGAACAGAGTTCGTGTGATGGTCGGGGAGGCGTCAGGTTGCTGCGCGAGCGCGCTCAGCGCGGTAGCCACCGCCTTTCCTTCCGCGAGCGATGGGCCCATCGTGCCAAAGGCTGTGGTGATGCCGGCGCACACCATTGATACCACCGCGATCATCGTCATCGTGTCCATAGTTCTGTCCTTCGTTGCCTCACGTGCTGAGCGCTGGTTTTGGGTTGGGTTTGCGGGTTTGCGTCCGCACCGCGGCCGCCACGTAGACGGCAGCCAGGATGCTGAAAATGTACGCTTGCACCATGCCGGTAAGCAGGCCGAGCGCCGTCATCACGATCGGAAATAGGAATGGAGTAATGGTGAGAAGGATCGCAATAATCATCGCGCCGCTCATCATGTTGCCGAAGAGGCGGACCGCGAGAGCCAGCGTGCGCGAGACTTCGCTGATGATGTTAAAGGGCAACATGATAACAGTCGGCTTGATATAAGATTTGAGGTAGCCACCCAACCCCTTCTCCGCGATGCCAAAGAACGGCACGGCGACAAGGACTGACAGCGCGAGGGCAGCGGTGGTCGAGAGCGAGCCGGTCGGGGGCGAGTAGCCCGGCAGGATGGTGCACAGCGCCGCTGTGGCGACGAATAGAAAGAGCGTGCCGAGGAAGCCCACGTACTTTTCGGGATGCGGAAGCCCGACTTCTTCGATTTGCTTCATGATGCCGGTGACGACGATCTCAAGGAAATTCTGCCAACGGGCGCGTTTTAGGTCCGTGGAGAGCCTGCGAGTGATCAGCGCCGCGCCGACGGTGAGAAGCAGCATCACGCCCCACGTGAAGACGATCGTGCCGTTGAGTTGGATGAACCCATAGCGCCAGAAGATCAGCTCGTCAGGACTGAGCGGCATGGCTCACCTCCCGCGCTGGCCTAGGGCGCGGCCGGGCAAACCAGGTGATCGCTGCCCGCGAACCGGCAAATCCAAGCACACACGCGACGATCCGTTGCCACTGACCCGCGGACACGAAGTAGAAGCCGAGCAGCGTTACGCCCATTCGGAGCAGCAGGCTGCAGGCGAACCAGAGCGCAGGCCGCGGCGACGCCATCGCCTTGCGCAGCGTCCACCAGAGCCCGCCGAAGAACATGGATCCAAGCCCCGCGCCTGCGAGGCTCGCCAGGATCAACGTCGGCGTTTCATTCATGGTCATCGTCCTTTGGTTCGTCGCGCATGGCCTGGTCTTCTTTGGCGACCCAGTGCCACGCGTTGAGGCACCCGATCACAAGGCCGGCCACGAGCAGCGCCAACGTCCACGAGAAGCGTCCAGGTTGGCTCTTGTCCAACCACAGCCCCAGCGCCGCCCCGAGGAGCGTCGGAACGACCACCGACCACCCGACGAGCCCCATCATGCCGAGGCCGAACCAAACGCCATGCGAGGACTCACGCTGCGCCTTGAGCTTGCGCGTCGCCTGTGCGCCGATGGCGCGGCCCAAAGATGGCGTGCTTCTCCGCTCGTCAGTCATGCTGAAGCCTCACGAAGCGGCGTAGAAAGCCCGTTTCAAGCTTCGCCATGACCGCGCGCACACTTTGCTCCTGTTCGTCCAGCGTTAGAAACTCTTGCTCCACCGAGGTGCGCAGTTGGTCGAGTTGGTCTTGCCCGGAGCCTCCGATCGCTCGACGCACGGAGACGAGAACATCCTGCCCGGTCTTGAGCAGCACTCCTTCGTCGACAGCGAGGTAGACCTCGCCCTCCGATTCGCTCTCGTACATCAGAATGCCGGGCACGAGCGGCGCGACGCAATCGAGGCGATGCGGGAGAAGGCCGAACGATCCGGCGCGCGTCTCCGCCACGATGCGCGACACATCGGTCTTCTCCGCGAAGATCCGGAAGGGGAGCAGGACCTTGAGGTTCATTCGTGGCCCGCGCTGGCCGAGTGCTCGGCTGCAGATGAAGGTTTCGCGGCGGGTTTCGGATCGCGTTTCGCTTCGTCGATCGCCCCTATCATGTAGAGTGCACTCTCCGGGTAGTCCTTAAACTCATCGCGCAAGATCCGCTCACAGCCGTCGAGCGAGTCCTTCAAGCTGACGAGCTTCCCCTGGTGCCCGGTGAACTGCTCGGTCGTGAAGAAAGGCTGGGTGAGAAACCGTTCCAACCGACGCGCGCGCGCCACGACCTTGCGATCTTCAGGCGAGAGTTGCTCAAGGCCGAGCATTGCGATGATGTCTTTAAGATCCGCATATTGCGCCAGCGTCTGCCGGATTTCCTGAGCTAGGGCATAGTGCCGCTCGCCCACAATGCCCGGCGTAGCCATCTTGGAGTTGGATTGCAGCGGATCGATCGCCGGGAAGAGACCTTCGGCCGCTCGCTTGCGCGAGAGCACGATCGACGCGGAAAGATGCGAAAACGTGTGCACCGCCGCCGGATCGGTGAAGTCGTCTGCCGGCACGTACACCGCTTGGATCGAGGTGATGGCGCCGGCATCAGTGTTGGCGATACGCTCCTCCAAACCGGCCAGCTCGGTGCCCATGGTCGGCTGGTACCCCAATCGCGACGGCATCTGCCCCAAAAGGCCAGACACCTCCATCCCGGCCTGGATGAAGCGGAAGATGTTGTCGATGAGGAGCAGAACGTCGCGGTGTTCGTCATCGCGGAAGTATTCGGCCATCGTCAGGGCTGCATGCCCGACCCGGAACCGTGCACCCGGCGGCTCGTTCATCTGACCGAAGATCATCACCATCTTCGCGAGCACGCCGGCCTTCTGCATCTCGTGGTACAGCTCCTCGCCTTCGCGGCAGCGCTCGCCGATGCCGCAGAAAATGCTCACGCCCGCCTGATGCCCAATCATGTTGTGGATCATCTCGGTGAGCAGCACCGTCTTGCCGACACCCGCTCCGCCGAAGAGACCCGCCTTTCCGCCCCGCTCCAGCGGAACCAAGACGTCGATGACTTTGATCCCGGTCTCGAAGACTTCAGATTTCGTGGAACGTCGTACAAGGGGGGGAGGCGCACGATGCACGGAACGCCATTCGACGTCGGAGAGCGCCGCTTGGCGGTCGATGACGTTACCGAACACGTCGAACATCCGCGAGAGAATCGCTTTTCCCACTGGAGCTTTGAGTGGTCCCCCCGTGTCCACCACGGCCATTCCGCGGGCAAGCCCTTGCGTCGGCGTGAATGCGATTCCGCGCACGTGGAACGCATCTCGCTGGGCCAACACTTCAATGACGATTCGACCTTCGTCGCCCGCGTGCAGCAGCGAATAGATGGGAGGCAGGTGCGCATCGAACCGAATATCGACGACACTGCCGCGCACCGCCACGACAACGCCGCGATTCGACGGAGCCGTTCGTTCCAGCGGGTGGGTCGACATTATGAAATGATCTCGATCGACTGAAATTGGCCGCCAGTTTTGCGCAGACGCGCACGCATTGCGTTCTGTGTGTTTGGGTCCATCCTGAATATGGGCGTGCGTCTGCTGATTTGGAATCGCATGTGGTATGCCCCCATGGGTTTTACCGTCACTAAGCAAACGCCATGCCCAGCCGGCCAAGCGTCGAGCGAGCTGGACAACACGGGGCGCAGTCCAAAAACGGGAAAACTCCAGCCGTGCGGTGGCCGAACATGCGCGAGCAAGAGCGCCCCACTGAGGCGACTCTGCGTACGCCTCTCTGCAACGTATCACTAGCTTAGATCCAAGCTGCTGGCGTACCAATCGAGCAGACCCATGGCGAGTGCCGCTTTGGTGACGATCCCCATGGGCGCGCCGCTCGCATCGAGCACCAAAGCAGCTTCAAATTGGCCAGCTTGGAGCTCGCGCACCAACTCCGGCAACGTCGCGTTGGCCTGAACGCTCGCCACAGGCCGCGCCACGTCAGCAGCTATCAGCATCTTGCCGAACTCCTCGTCCCGAGCAAATTCCCCCAAGTGTTCAGGCAGGATCGCGGAGAACCCAGAGCGCGCATTCGGTATCACAAAAGGGCGATCCGGGCGATCTCGGAGGCGCCCAATGAGATCTGAAAGCTTCGTGCTACGCTCGGCAAGTTCAGCGTGGACCATGAGGGAAGAAGCGGGTTTCTCGGGGAGGGGTCGCAGAGAAAGTGAGGACTTCGATCCTCGATCTGCGCCGCGGTAAGCCCGTGCGTGGGCGCGCACCACATCGCTCATGGCGAGGAGTCCACATGGCCGTTCGTCCGTTCCGTCGATCACAACGAGCTGGCGCACGCCAAGGTCATTCATCTTCACCACAGCTCGCAGCAGTGACTCGTCTCGGTGGATCACGTTGGCGGGGCGCATGAGGGTCGTTAGCGTCGAATCGGATGACGTGGTGCGTAGGTCGTCTTCTCGGGTCATCGCGTCCGAGACTCGGAGTTGATCGATGGGGTGCGGCGACTGCGTGGATTGCGGGATGTGGATGCCATCTTGTGCAAGCAAAGCCTCGTAGATCGGCGTCGGGCGCAAGTGCCGAGCGAGCATGTACGAGCTCATGTTGGCCAACATGAGCGGCAGCACCAGTCCGTAGCCGCCGGTCATTTCAAAGATGATCAGCACAGAGGTGATGGGGGCGCGAATGACACCTGCAAAGACGGCCCCCATGCCGACGAGGGCGAACGCCCCGAGCTGGGATTTCTCGTGCCCCAGCAGAAGCACGTCGAGGTGCCCGACAGCGCCCCCCAGCATTGCACCGACAAAGAGAGCGGGCGCGAAGATACCTCCAGCGCCGCCGCTCGAATACGAGAGGACAGTCGCCACGAGTTTCGCCGCGCAGAGCGCGAGGAGGACGCGCAGGCCAAGCTCACCGTCGAGCGCACGTCCGAGTGTCTCGTAGCCACCACCTGTGATTCCTGCGGCTCCCAGAAAGCGAAGCAGCACGACGGCAAGCAGCCCTGTGACCAGTCCCCCCACACCGGGATGGGCCCACTTGGGAATTGCGCGCAAGCGCTGAAACCAGGCTCGCACGCGGAGCAAGCCTTCGGTGAAGGCGATGGAAACGAAGGCCGCGGCGATTCCCAAAAGGGCATAGAGAGGCAGGGAGGAGGCGTGATCGAGACCATGGGCCGTCGTTACCTCGATCACGGGGTGCACGCCCAAGATCCCACGCTCGATCACCGCGGCGAGCGCTGCCGCAACGATCACGCCCGAAAGCACGGACTGGTCCAGCGTTCCGACGATCTCCTCAATGGTAAACGTAACGGCTGCGATCGGGGCGTTGAACGCCGCAGCAATCCCCGCTGCAACACCCACAGGTGTCAAGCGTCGCAGGTTGCGCGGTGGGAGCGAAGTGACCCGCGCTAGCAAGCTCGTGGCGCCAGCGCAGATCTGCACCGTGGGGCCTTCGCGCCCGAGCGAAGCACCCGATCCAATTTGCAGCGTGCCGACGACAAACTTTCCTAGTGCGTCTCGAAATCGGATGCGCCCTCCTTCAGTCGCAAACGCTTGTTTCACCTGAGGGATCCCTGAACCTCGAGCGCCTGGCACCAGCCAGGTCAGCGCCGCCCCGGCGATGAGGCCCCCCAAAGTGGGAGTGATGATCGTCCACGCCATCCAAGAATCCCCTGGGGCGTGGAGAGCGTGTTCAATGAGGAGCTGTTCGGCTCCGCGAATAGCAAGATGAAAGGCAACCGCAACCAGGCCACAAGCGGCGCCCACCAGGAGCGTGAGTGCGAACAGATGCTGCCCTTCATTCGGAAGATAGCGGCGACCGAACTTACTAAACAGCACCAGAAGCGCCGAGAAACGTGCCCCAACCCGTCGAAACCGAAGTGCCAACGCGTTGACCAAACGCGTCCTCGCCGATGAATTGATTTCAGGCCCTTCGATGAGAGGATCCGGTGTCGGGGTCATTTCTCGGTGGCGCTACTCACGAACCAAACTCCGACCAGCGGGGTGCTGCGGCGAACGCTGCATGGATCAATCCCACGTGAGAGTACGCTTGGGGAAAGTTACCGGACATCGCACCGGAGAGCGGATTGACATCCTCTCCAAACAGACCGAGCGGGGAGTTCACGTGTTGGATGCCCGCCATTAGGGTCTGAGCCTCTTTCGAGCGACCCAGCCTGGCGAGCGCCTCGATTTGCCAAAAAGTGCAGAGCATGAAGGCCACCTCAGGAGCGCCGAACCCGTCGTTGGTGCGATAGCGCTTCAGCCAACCGTGCCAGGCCAGGTCCGCCGCCACGGCGTCCACCGTCGTGTGCAGGCGTTCATCTTCTGGTGGAAGGAAGCGCAGCGTGACCGCTTGGAGCAGGGCGGCGTCAACTTCACTTCCCCCGTAGTCCGCCACGAGACACTGACGTTCTTTGTCCACCGCGTGCTCCAAAATTTCTTCGCGAATCCGCTCGGCTGCTAACTTGAACTCTTCGGCGTCAACCGTCCGGTGCTGCTCGGCGATTCGGGCCATGCGGTCCGCGGCGGCCCAACACATGAGCGAACTGAAAGTTTGGGGTCGCCAATCCGATCGAAACTCCCAAATCCCCGCGTCGGGCTTGCCCGCAACCGAAATGGCTTTGCGCGCGAGGCGCGCTACGAGAGCCAGCAGCTGCGGCGTCACGTGCTCCCGAAAGCGAGCGTCAAGAAACAGCGGCGCCAAGGCCAGCACCATTTCGCCGAAAACGTCGTACTGCTTATGGAGCGCGGCCTGGTTGCCCACGCGCACAGGCTTTTCACCCATGTAGCCGGCCCAATCCACCTCAATGCGCTCGGTGAGATCCGTCTTGCCGTCGATGCGATAAAGTGGCGCCAGATCGAGATCCGGCGTTGCCGTAGCTATGTTGAGCAAGAAGTGAAGAAATTGCTCGCGCTCCTCGAAGTGCCCAAGCAGACGAAAAGCACCGAGCGTGTAGTAGGCGTCGCGCAACCAGCAATAACGATAGTCCCAATTTCGCCCCGAGCCGGGCGCTTCGGGCAGCGAGGTCGTGAGCGCAGCAACGATCGCACCTGTATCCTCAAAACAATGGAGCTTCAGCGCCAACGCGGAACGGATCACCTCCGTTTGGTAGACCGGCGGAATGCTGCAGCGTTTCACCCAGAGCTCCCAGTATTTCACGGTTTCGCTTAGAAATCGCTCGCACAGTGGAGCTAACGGCTCCTCGACAGGTGCACCCCATGCCAAGACGAAGTGCTTACGTTCGGACAGCGCGAAGGTGCCTTCGTCCAAATAGGATAAGGGCGCGTCGGTGGTCAGTCGCAGCTCGGTTTCGTATCCGGCGAAGGCAATGTGGTGAGAGCCGTGCTCACGCTTGGGTCGTTGGCGCGACCAGCCGAGGATTGGATCGCAGCTAACTCGAATTCGCGGGGTGCCGGAGAGTGGCTCGACAATGCGAATTAGCTTCGTCGGTCGAAAGCTCCGTTCGTACTGCAAGAACCGCGGTGCAAAGTCCAGTATGCGAAAAGCACCGTCGTCGCTCTCAAACGTGGTTTCGAGGACGTTGGTGTTCGTGAGGTAGCGTTGGACCCCCATGCGGCCATCGGGCGGGCCGATTGAGAAAGCACCTCCATGCTCTTCGTCGAGCAAAGCGCCGAAAATCGGCGGCGAGTCAAAGCGCGGCAGGCAACACCAGACGATCGCCCCGTCGCGTCTTACGTGCGCGGAAAGTTGGCAGTTACCGATCAAGCCTAGGTCGGAGAGGGACATAGATGCGCTCTAGCAGCAACTGCTTGGATATCCAAGTATTATATGGTACGCGACGCTGATGCGCCGAGCGAGTCGATTCTTGGGGGTTCTGCTGGTGGGCCTGAGCCTGCTGGCGGTGGGTGGATACCTCGTGCTCACGCAGACCATGCGCAGTTGGTTTGAGGCTGATCACGCACTTCGCTCCCGGCTTGCCGTGGGCTCTGCGCGGCAAAGCCTTGCGGACAACTGGCACACGAGTCGCAGTCGTCTAACCGAAACATTGGCGGACATCACGCGGGACGAGCGGATCATGGGAGCTGCTGCGTGCAGCGAAGACGGGCAGTTGCTGGCCGCTACCGAGTCGTACCCCGTTGAATTCTCCTGCAGGTCGGTTCTGGAGCGGATGAGGAGTGAAGCCAGAAAGGGAGCTACCTCTTGGACAATGTCCCCGGAGCTTCCGTCCGGGCGGCTCCATCTCAGCGTCACGCTATTCGAGCAGGGTTCAGAGGCCAAAGGAGCGATCGTGCTGGTGCATGATCTCAGCTACGTCGGTCGACGAGAGTTGACGACCCGGAACATCCT
>JBBSBI010000030.1:0-32812 GCA_038251425.1 Polyangiales bacterium | reverse complement strand
GCAGCCACCGGCTCGTACAGTGTCTGGCTTGGGCTGCTTGACCCCGCTAGCTCGCTCGCAGCGCGTCCTGAATACGCTATTCGACTGGCCAACATGAACGTCTGGGATCCCGCCACAGGCCTAAATAGCCTGCTGCAGACGATCCAGATCGCCCATTAGAGGTGGAAGTCCCGATCGAAGTAGCCTATCGTTACGGTGTCCCCGTCAACGAGGAGCCTGGTATGCGTATTCGCGTGAAAACAGGGTTCATCGCCTTGCTCCTTCTCGGTGCCCAAGGCTGCGAGGGTAGCCTTCCAGCTCGGCGCGCCACAGATGCTGCGCCTCCCGCGGTAATAGCCCCTTCACCGATAATACCCCCAGAATTTGACCCGCTCCCGTTGCGAATCGGAGCTGCCAAAGCCAAAGATTTATTGACCGGCTTGGCGCTGACGGACGATGAATTGGGAAAAATCGCAGACTCTGCCGGGTTCGCCGCACTAGCTGATGCTTGGATGGGAACGCCGCAGTTTGACAAAGTGATGCTGCATTTTCGCTGATGTTTTCCAGCAACGCCCCTTCAGCTATCAAGACATGAAAGACTACGCGCTCGGCTTCAGCATGTATGCCTACATTACCTACAACGAAGCCCCCAAGTTGAAGGTCGCCTTGGAGGAGATGTTCGCGCGCACGGCCCTTGGTATCGTGCAAGAAGGTCGTTCGTTCACGGAGGTGGCTACCACTACAAGATTCAAGCTCAACGTGCCCCTGATGGCCACCTTGCTCTTCTTGGACACGAACCGCCGCTTCGATGATGGCGGCTACGCTGAGCCAGATTTCTGGGTGCTCAAGAAGTTTCCCAATTTTAGCAGCACGGAACTCCGGCTCAACTCCGATACCTTGACCGCTTGGCGCGTTCCGGAAGCGACGCCAAAAAGCTTGGCGGAGATGTCGGAGATCTGCTGGCAAACATTACCAACAACGAGGCTGATGGACAGTTGCAAGCCGCCATCGCCATTATCAAGATGAACTTATCGCCTGTGGTGGCCGTGCGCCTCAATTTTGGCGGGGACAACCACAACGATCCTCAGCTCAGCCTTTCAGAGGGGCCTCGACACATCGAAGCCATGGCCGCGCTCGTGAAGTTCTTCGCGGCGCTAAAACTGAACGGTCTTGAAGATAAAGTGACATTCGTTTCCTTCGGGGTCTTCGGGCGCAACTTTCGGCCAGATTTATCGAAAGGTCGGGACCACTGGGGAAACCATCACACGACCGTGGTGATCGGAAAGAACGTGCACGGCGGGATCATTGGCGGCACGGCCCCGCGCAACGGCGACTATATCGCAACCAGCATTGATTCGATCACGGGTGCGGGGATCGCGGATGGGAGTGGCGATATCAAATTCGAGGATACGTTGGCGGCTGCAGGGAAAACCATCGGGGCTGCCCTGGGCATCACCACCGCCACCTTAGATCAAGAAATCACCGGTGGGAAAGTTGTGGTGGGTGCGTTGAGATGAGATGAGCGGAACCGATTGCTCGCTGAACAAACTGCTGCTGGCTTGGCAAGCGCCACTGCGAGCGCAGCGTGAGGCCGCCAAGTGTCGACGCGGAATGCAACGCAAGTTGCAGCGCCCACGCGGATTTCAACGCAAGTTGCACACCCGCCCAGGTTCAAGTGGATGGCATACAGAACGTCGAGCTCGCGCTGCGCTTAGCTAGCGCGAGTGTCACAGGTCGCGTGGGGGCGAGCTCGGGGGGTCTGTAACTCCCTACCTGGGCGCGCCCTGTGCAATCCAGTCGCGGACAGCCTGGATCGCGGCGGCGGAAAGGGCGGGCTGGAGCTGTGGCATGCGGTCACCGGACGTAGGCGTGGGGTGGGTGATCTTCTCGTAGAGGTATGAACCCTCTGGATCGCCGGGCTTAACGAGCACCCTCCCCTGGACCTGCCTCGAGGGCTGGTTCACCAGGACGTCGTAGGTCGGACCCACGAGACTTAACATTTCGCGCGGAGTGTCCTTTCCGTGACACGAGCTGAATACACAGCTTCGCGCGAAGATCTGAGTCTCGATCTCCGGCAGCGTCGCGGCAATCGGGGTCCCGCCCTCTGCGGAACCCGATTCACCGCCACTGCATCCGATTGCGCCCAGCGCAGCCGAGCACAACACCATGCTCATTACTCGTTTCATTCACACTTAGCTGCTGCCAACGCGCCTAGCAGCGGTGTGCATTTCTGCTGATCGGTGGTGTTCACCGTCAAACAGCGCGCCGCGTTCGACATTTCCGTGCTGATCTTGGGGCAGCTGTCCACCACGCAACCGTAGAAGCTCTCGCCTTTGTCCTCTTCAGGGTCCTTGGCAGCCATGATACAGCCCAAGGTTTCCATGCCGCCCTTGGTGCCGTTGCCGATCCAGCGCGCGCCGAGGAACGCACCTTCCCACTTGCCGTTCAAGCCACACAATTCAAACTGACGGTTGCGCGGGTAATAGAGTCCGATCAGCATGCACATTTCGTCTTTAGTGGACAACCCTTGGGTGATGACGCGATCCTCGTGGTTCTTATACTCACAGTGGTACTGGATCATTTGCCCTTGCTTGAGCACTTTCGGCGGAGTGTTCTTGCGCATGACGACCTCCTCCCACTCAGTGCCCTTGTAGAGTTCTTCCAGCTTGCTCCCGCTTGAATCGAGTAGGTTCGCTTCGTAGCCCACCCCGCGCTTGTGCATGTGGTTCTGCGCGTTCACCAGGCTGATGTCGCTCAGTACTGGACAGACCTCGCTCGCAACCGCAGTGCCCATCGCAGGAACCTTGATGAACGGGTTGTAAAAGAAGATGAACCCGGCCTCCTGCTTCACCTGCTCGGCTGGGATTGTGTAGAGGTTAATCCGCGCGTCCGTGTGTTGTGTTTTATCCGTGGCGTTGAGGTAATGGGTGTTCATCAGCAAGACCGTGCCTGCGGGAAGCTTGACGGCCGTGTCCGCTGGCAGATCGCCCACGATGGGTGCACCGTTGGCGGTCTGCGAGCCGCCGGCCACTCCATCGACCTCCCAGTGCGCCGTCGGTCCCTGTGCGCCGCAATCGAAAACGCCGCTAGTGTCCACTGCCGTGCCGAAGCGATCCTTCGTAGGAATGCTCGTGTAAGGTGTGTTGAACAAGAGGACGTGGTGGCTGCCAGCCGTAAACCTCACCTCCTGCCGATTGACATAGAGGCCGCCCGGGGGAACGGCGAAGAACCTGCAACGCTCGGTTTCGACAGCTGGCTCCAGGTCGGAAAGCATTTGGACTTGCAACCCCTGGCCTGCGGCAGGCGGGGCCAGGCCATTCACCGTCGCGGTCGTCGACGTCATCGGTTTATCGCTCCCAGAGCAACTCACCTGGCAGCTTGCGGCGATCGCGATCACGCATGTGATTCTCTTCATATGGTTCTCCTTTGCTTCACAGTGAGAGCGAGACGTAGCGCACTCGATGCGACCAGGCAACGCGGCAGCGCGCATTGCCACTGCCAGCTCGATCCGGCGCTAGCCCAGGTCGGTAGATGCCGTCTCGCCATGCGTCAAACAGATTGGCCGGCAGGCCTAGGTCGAATAATATCACATGAACAGCCCACCACCTCAGGTTTCGATCCGCGCATCGCGACCGCAGGCCATCTCCCAGAAAAGGAGAAATGGCGCTCTGACGTGCTCACTTCTAACAAAGCAAACACCCCCGAGAGCGAGGAGGCGGCAGCTCGTTCGGTGGTGGTCCGCCGGGTATTCCTCAACGCCACTTCGCAGATCCTGGCTGCGATTGGCCTCGCCGGTTCCGTTCCGCCCTCCGCACTAGCCCCGGGCCGGGCGTATCGCCATACTGTTTTGGTTTGTGGGTTCCGAAAAGTTAGGCGCCCGCACAGGCCATCCCTTTGGCCCGAGGAGCAGCATGGTACCCGCAGATCGCCCCAGCCTTCACGACATCTATTCTGTCTCGAACTCTCCTGAAGAAATTGCCGAGCGGCTCGAACGCCTTGAGCTTCTGCACCGCATCGGGCTTGCACTCTCGGCCGAACAAAACAAAGACCGTCTGATTGAGATGATCTTGTTGGAGGCGAAGCAGCTGTGTAACGCCGATGGCGGCACGCTCTATCTCAAGAGCGAAAAAGACGAACTGCGCTTCGCCATCTTGCGCAACGATTCGCTCGGTCTGGCGCTCGGTGGCACTACCGGCAAGCCCATCAACTTGCCGCCGATCCCGATGAAGGATCCGCTGACAGGCGCGCCCAATCACAAGAACGTCGCCAGCTACGCAGGCTCGGTTCGCACCTCGGTGAATATTCCTGATGCCTACGACGCGGACGGCTTTGATTTCTCGGGAACCAAGGCGTTCGATGAGCGCAACGGCTACCGCTCCCAATCCTTCCTCACGATCCCGCTCACCAACAATCAAGGCCTTTTGATTGGCGTTCTACAACTCTTGAACGCGAGAGATCGCACTACCCGCGCGGTGGTCCCCTTCCCGCTTGATGATCAAATGATCGTGGAATCCCTCGCTTCTCAGGCCGGGATCGCGCTCGACAATCAGCTGCTCCTGGACGGTCAGAAGGCGCTTCTGGAATCATTCATCAAGCTGATTGCTGCCGCGATCGATGCCAAGAGCCCGTACACGGGCGACCATTGTGAGCGCGTGCCTGTTCTTGCCGAAATGATCGCGCAGTCCCTGTGCGAGGCGAAGACGGGAGCGTTTGCGGAGTTTAAGCTGAGCGAGGAAGATTGGTACGAGCTGCGCATCGCAGCATGGCTGCATGATTGCGGGAAAGTCGTGACGCCCGTCCACGTGATGGACAAGGCCACCAAGCTTGAAACCATTTTTGATCGCATCGAAATCATTCGCGCTCGCTTTGAGGTGCTCAAAAGGGACGCCAAGATCCGCTATCTCGAACGGCAGGCGGAGGGCGATCCGGACCCATTTCTAGCCAAAAACACCTACGAAGGAGAGCTGCAAGCGCTCACGGAAGACTTGGCTTTTCTCGAACTGGCCAACCGAGGCGGTGAGTTCCTCTCACCGGAGAAGCAGGCGCGCATCCAAGCCATCGCGCAGAGGACTTTTTCGATGAGCGAACATTCCGTACCACTACTCTCCAAGAACGAAGTTGATAATCTGCAAGTGTCCCGCGGCACGCTCACACCCGAGGAGCGTCTCATTATCAATGGTCACATGGTCCAAACGATCAAGATGCTCAACGCACTGCCGTTTCCGCGGAATCTGACGCGCGTTCCAGAATACGCCGGCGGGCATCATGAGAAGATGGACGGTACCGGCTATCCAAAGGGGATTTTTGCTGGAGAAATGTCGATCCCGGCACGCATGCTGGCCATCGCCGATGTCTTCGAAGCCTTGACGGCCGCCGATCGCCCCTACAAACCGGCTAAGACGCTCAGCGAAGCCATGCGCATCATGGGTTTCATGAAACAAGACAACCACCTCGATCCGGAGCTCTTCGATCACTTCGTTACGTCGGGCGTGTACCGAGCGTACGCAGAGCGCTATCTCGCGCCCCACTTGATCGATTTCGTCGATGAAGCGGCACTTTTGGCACTGAAACCAAAACCCTATTCGCTGCCGGAAGTCCTCGTCCGCCGTGAACGCTGGGATAGCTTTCTGCCGCCCTACAACACACCACGCCCCAACTAAAGACTGGCAAAAGCCCGCGTGGTTGGCAAAAGGTCCGGCTTCGGGCTATGGCCGAGCGAGCATGTTTCAAACTGTTAAAGCTGCTCCACCCGATCCCATTCTCGGCCTCACCGACGCCTACAACCAGGATCCCAACCCCAACAAGATCAATCTGGGCGTGGGTGTCTATAAAGATGACGCCGGCAAGACCCCAACGTTTGGTGCGATTCGCAAAGCCGAGCAGCTCTTAGCAGCCAAAGATCTTTCCAAGAGCTACCTGCCAATTCAAGGCGCTCCGGGCTACGCCAGCGCGGTCCAGACATTGGTTCTCGGCAAGGCTTCAGCGGCTGTCGCTGAAGGTCGCGTCAAGACAGCGCATTGTCCCGGCGGAACCGGCGCTCTGCGTGTTGCTGGGGACTTCCTTCACCAATCGTTTCCCGAGGCCAAGCTCTGGGTCAGCAAGCCCACCTGGGTGAATCATTTCGGTGTGTTTCGTGCGGCAGGAATGCAGGTCGAAGAGTACGGTTATTATGATCCGAGCACACATGGGCTCGACTTCGCCGGCCTGCAAGCGAGCATCAGCCAAGCCAAACCGGGCGATGTTTTCCTCCTGCACGGGTGTTGCCACAACCCTACCGGCGTCGATCCAAGCCTCGAAGAGTGGCGCGTTCTGAGCGACTTGCTCAAAGCCAAAGGCATCCTGCCGCTGTTCGACCTCGCCTACCAAGGCCTGGGCGACGGGCTTGAGGCAGATGCACAAGCGGTGCGCACCTTCGTGGATGGCGGACACGAGCTCTTGATCGCGAGTTCGTTCTCTAAGAATTTCGGCCTCTACAACCAACGCGTGGGTGCGCTCACGCTGGTGACCCACAGCACCCAAGAAGCTGAGAACGCGTTCAGCCAAATCAAAAGCACGATTCGCTCGAACTACTCGAATCCACCGGCGCACGGCGGTGCCTTGATCTCCACCGTCCTTGAAGATGAAGCGCTGACACGTGAGTGGCGGGTGGAGCTCGACGGGATGCGCGAGCGAATTCGCGACATGCGGACCGAGTTGGTGGCGAAGCTGAGAGGGCTCGGCGTCAGCCAAGATTTCAGTTTCATCGCCAAGCAGCGTGGCATGTTCTCGTTCTCTGGACTGACACAGGAGCAAGTCCAAGCGCTTCGCGATCGCTATGCGATTTACGCGGTGGGTTCGGGGCGCATCAACGTTGCGGGCATCACCAGCCAAAACATCGATCCTCTCTGTAGTGCCATAGCGGACGTGCTGAAGCGCTGAGGCTCGCCGCGCCGCAGGCGTGCCAGGTGAGCTGCCCTTTCGTTCCTTGGAAGATAGTAAGCATGCTTACTATCTTGTGTTCGACTTTGAGATAGAGGTCACGGACAAGTTTGGGAGCACTTGGGGCTTGCATAAAAACAGAGAAACCCCATGCTGACGGCAATTCGTCTCGAGTTCGCCTGGGCTTTTGCAGTGTCCGCCGCTCTTTGCTATGCGTGCCCGCCATGTTTTTGGCGACTATTATAGCGGTAGGGCAGGTGGCGTTGGCTGCGCTGGTCACGCTGTTGCCCGTCCATTCCAGATTGGCTGCCCTGCTCCGAACGTTCGCTTGGACTGCCGCACTCGCGGTGGCGCTCTTTAGTCTCGTTCCTGAAGCCTTCGCTGTTCTCGGCTGGCTCGCGGTTGGCCTCGTGGGCGCTGCGATGTTTGCCCCGATGCTACTTGAACGGCTCTCCTCCTCAAAGTTTGGCCGCCCGGGCCGAGTTGGCCTCGAATTGGCCTTCGCTGGAGTCCTCGTGCACCGCGTCGCGGACGGGGTTGGCCTCGGCGCCTTCGCGCGAATCGATAGCCTGAGAGCCGATGTGCTGATCGCGCTGAGTGCGCATGCGATCGCGGTGGAGTCCGTCGTAATTCTCAAATGCCGCACGGTTCTGGGAACACGCTCTGCTTGGTGGCGCGCATGTTGGCTCGCGTTGGCAGGCATCTTTGGCGTGGCAGTATGGAGCCAAGTTAACACCATCAATTCCGACCCGACGCCTTATGTCGCGGCATTAACCGCAGGTGTACTCCTCCACGTGGCTGCTCACGACGTTCGTCACCCTCAAGCAGTGCGCGAGGTCTCCCGTTGGGCGCACTTCGTAGCCGCACTGCTCGGAGTGCTCATCACCCAACTCCCCAACGAGCATGAAGCCCACGTCCCAATGAGCGCGGGGTACTTACTCTTGGCAGCAGTGATTGTTTTGGCGCCCATAGCTCTTCTTAGCTGGCGCAAACATCACCTAACGCGACCTCACACACCCCACTGACCGAAACGGTCTGGGTCCGAACGTTTGAGCGGCCCCTATTCGTCCGCTCGGCCGAGTCCCACCCTTCCCCACGCTTTCCGTCCCGATGACGCTGGAAATCGCGGACTTCCGAGATTTTGTCTACCTTTCCCGATTCTAAAAAACGCCTACGCCAAAAAGAACCAGAGGGAATGGTGGCGATTGCTGCTAGCTTGGTGGGTTAGAGCGCATGGCACTCCAAGAAGGTGATCTCGTCCAGGGCAAGTATCGCGTTATCCGAATCATCGGTGAGGGCGGTATGGGGGCTGTGTTTGAGGGTGAGAACCTTCGTATCAACCGCCGTGTTGCAATCAAGGTGCTCCACGCAGCACTTGCGACCAATAAGGAAGTTGTTCAACGCTTTGAGCGCGAGGCGCAAGCCGCCGGCCGAATCGGGAACGACCATATTCTTGAAGTCTTAGACCTCGGTGATCTGCCGGATGGGGACTTCTTCATGGTGATGGAGTTCCTCGAGGGCGAACCCTTGAGTGATCGCATTCGCCGGCTGGGCCGGATGACACCTGAGCAGGTGGCACCGCTCATGACGCAGGTGCTGACGGGCCTTCAAGCTGCGCACGCCGCAGGCATCATCCACCGTGACCTTAAGCCCGATAATATTTTTGTCCTGAGGGAGAAGGCGGGCCAGAAAGATTTCGTCAAGATCATCGATTTCGGAATTTCAAAATTCCAACCGCTCGGCGGCGAAATGAAGATGACGCGCACGGGCTCCGTGATGGGAACCCCTTATTACATGTCACCGGAGCAGGCGAGCGGCAGCTCCGAAGCTGATCACCGAAGCGACGTCTATGCAATCGGCGTCATGATGTACGAGGCCGTCACGGGCAAGGTGCCGTTCGAAGCATCCACATTCAATCAGCTGCTCTTCAAGATTGTTTTGGATGAAGTTCCGAAACCCGAAACGATCGTGCCGGACTTGGATCCCGGCTTTGCTAGCTTGATCCACAAAGCCATGGCGCGCGACAAAGAGGCGCGTTTTCAAGATTGCATCTCGCTCCGCAACGCACTTCTCGAGTGGCAGAAGTCGGGCGCGGCCGTGTCCCTTCCACCACCCGGTGGAACCGAAGCTCATTTGGGCCGAACCCGTGAAGCCTTTGGCTCACACAGCGACGCTGTGCCGGGCGGAACTCCTGCCGGCGGCGTAGCGCTCGGCAACGCAAGCCAGCCTTCCGTGGTGATCGCCCCCGACGCCATGAGCAGCACCACAGGCGCCGGCACGTGGTCGACGGAGGAGCAGCTCAGCATCCCCAAAAAGAGCAACGCAGGTCTGCTCTACGGGGGAGTCGCGGCAGCCTGTTTGCTCGTTGGGGGAGGCGCTTTTTTTGCCCTCTCATCGGACAAGGAGCCTGACGCAGCAGCGGCAGCAGCAAGCGCAAAAGCGCCGGGGCCGAGCGTGCCCGCGGCTCAGCCGCCCGCAACGAAGCCTGCCGAGCCTCCTCCGCCTAGCGTGGAGCCCGTCGCAGCCGAGCCTGTTAAACCGGTAGAAGCGCCGAAGGTTGAGCCCGCTACCGCTGCCACCAAGCCTGCCGTTGCTAAGCCTTCTTCTCGTCCCAAGCCGACGGCTAAGCCTATTGTAAAACCTATCGCTAAGCCTGGCCCCAAGCGTTCCGATACACCCGATTTCGGCTACTGATCGTAACCTCCCCATCAAGCGCGATGGCTGGTGTTCCTGCGTTTCGAAGCTGGATTGCGCGGCTTCCAGACAAAGTGGTCGACGAGTTCTGCACCCGTGCTGCCGAGTGGATCGGCAGAGCCCAAGCAAAACACGTCAACGGCCTCGCCATTCGCGCGCACTCTTAGACGCAGAAAATGCTTGAAGCCTGGGTGATCGAGTGCCGTGAACGCCTGCGTATTTTCTAACCCAAGACGCGTCAACGCTGCCAGGTAAGCGCCAAAAATGAACGTCCCGATGAGGACTGATAGGGCCAAAGCCACCAGCTGAGCCAACCAAGCCGGAAACATGGCTCCCCAAGTTAACATTGCCCATACCGTCGCGTGCGGGACGCCCGTGGCAATAAGACCGAGCACCGTTGCGATCCCGAGCACCCAGCCGCGCTTCTGGGTGCGACGAATCCCACCTAGAAACGCCAACAAGAGAATGCTGGCAATCGCACCTAACACGCTAGCCAGCTGAGTGCGCGCCGGATCGGGCTCAAACAAGGCGCTCACAATCGGTCGGTGAATCAACGCAAAGACCATATGAGGCAAAACTCCCGACTGGCCTCGCAAGATCTTCCAGGGCACCACCCGCAATAGCAGCCGTGACTGTGCAACACTTGGCCACTCCACGTCGGCAGGCGCTGGTCGATCACCTGAGAGCAGCGGTGGATGCAGAAAAGCACCTCCGCCACCAGCGATCACGTGCTGACTCTCGCCCTCCTGCCAGCGTTCATAATGGTGAATATCGCCGGAGAGCACCAGACAACGATCCTGGTCCGGATCAAGCGGAAGCGCATGCAGCATGCCTATCCCCGTTCGACTCAGCCTGCCAAAGGCGCGCACCGGGTCCGGTAACATCAAGAGCGTCGCAGACTGATGCATCCGGGACCCAACATCCGCAAAGAACCTGCGTTGCCTGAAATCAATATGCTTCAGCTGTCGGTCGACCGCGAACCACTGCAGCTCGGGAGTGAGCGGCAATGCAAAATAGCTCGCCCGCTGCGCGGCCTCATATCCGATGAGAACGAGGGCCTTCGGTTTTTCGACCTGCCCGCCGCGCACGAATTCACGTGCCCAATCTGCTGCCACGCCCAACGGTGGCCTCTCGATATTGAGCATCGAAGGCCTCACCGCGGGCGCGTCTTCGTCAGAACGCCGCCGAAACATGCGCGCAAACCCGTCGAGCCCATCATACCAATCGTGGTTGCCCGGGATCCCCAAGAGCACACGGCTTTTGCCGTCGTCGACCGCCTGAAGCACCCGGTTAAATGGCACAATCACACGGTTGTTGATCTCGTCAACCGTGGCGACAGGATAGGCGGTGTCCCCGCCAAACATGAGGATGTCCCCACGCGGTGCGAGCAGATAGGCTCCGGCGTTTTCGGGATCGGGTAGCTCGTAGTCGGCAAAGATCAACCGAGCGACAGCCTCGCTCACCGAGCAATCGTCTCCGGTATCCGCGACGTAATCCATCCACAAATCACGATCGAGGCGCTCAACCAAAGAGTCGCCTTCGCCCCGACTCCCCAGCAATTGAGCAACGCGTGCACAGAGACCATCGGGACTATCGGCCCACATCCAGTCGCGCGAATCTACGTCTTCGGTGGCTATCGCACTCGCGAGAAAATGTTGAAGATGGCCCCAAAAGTAAGTGATACCAAACCACGCTACCCCGAACGGCTTCACACGTCCGCGCCGAAAACGGCGGAGCACTCGCGAATGATCGACGGGTAAAGGACGCTGGGCACTCGGGATCGACATACGTTTAGCTAGTGACTCCCTGGGGCGAAGCCGAACCCAAACACTACGAAGAAAGCGCGCAAGCGTCACCTAGCTGTTAGCTCGACCGGCTCTGTCCCTCGGAAGCAACACCGCCAGAACTGGCTCTGGGAACGCTTGGAACGGCCCGATATGCGCTCGGACCTGCGCCTCACCCCGCCGTCCGCTTGCCTGCACTTGGCGTAAGCCGCCGTGTCTACTACCAAGGTGTCATGATTCAGCTCAAGAAGCTCAACAAGAGCTACAACATGGGCGATCATTCGCTTCATGTGCTGAAGGATATTGAACTCACGGTGAAGAGCGGAGAGTTCGTTTCGATCATGGGCTCATCGGGCTCAGGCAAGTCCACACTACTTAACGTCCTTGGAATTTTGGACGATTACGACTCCGGCGAATACCTCCTTGATGACAAGCTGGTGAAAGCGCTGAACGAGCGCCAGGCTGCGCAATATAGGAATCGATTTCTCGGGTTTGTATTTCAATCCTTCAATCTTTTGCCCTTCAAGACAGCGCTCGAAAATGTTGCTCTCCCCCTCTACTACCAAGGAGTGCCACGCAAAAAACGCATGCAGCTGGCGCGCGATTTCTTGGAACGTGTGGGGTTAACTGACCGCGTCAATCACCTGCCCTCCGAGCTCTCAGGCGGACAACAGCAACGCGTGGCCATCGCACGGGCTCTTGTTGGCACTCCCAAGCTGATTCTTGCGGATGAGCCAACCGGTGCGCTCGACACCGAAACGTCCTACCAATTGATGGATCTCTTGCGTGAGGTCAATCAGCAAGGGATCACAATCGTACTTGTGACTCACGAGACCGACATCGCCAACCGTACCGATCGCCTGATCCGCCTTAAAGACGGTCGCGTCGACAACTAGAGGGAAGCTTCTGATGTCGTGGGACAGCTGGCAAGAAATCCTAGATACGGTGCGCCACAACAAGCTCCGTACAACGCTCACCGCGTTGAGCGTTGCTTGGGGCATCTTCATGCTGGTAATTTTGCTCGCGGCTGGTACAGGGCTTCGGAACGCGGCGCTGTATGACTTTCGAGACGACGCCATCAACTCGATCTTTATCCGCCCACGGAAGACCAGCCTGCCCTTCATGGGCCGTGGCCCAGGGCGTGACGTCCGTCTGACGAACGCCGACTTCAAAATGCTCAAGCGAGATGTGCCGGAGATCGATCACATCAGTGGCCGCTTTCACCTTTGGGGAGAATTTGCGGTGAGGTATGAGAACCGTTCGGCTCGCTTCGACATCCGTGGTGTGCACCCCGATCACCAGTACCTCGAGAAAACCCAGATGGTTCTTGGGCGATTTGTGAACGACGAAGATATCGCCGACAGAAAAAAAATTGCTGTGATCGGGGCTGACGTTTCCAAGTTTCTGTTCGAAGCGAGCCATCCTATTGGAAAATTTATCAACGTGCGCGGAGCTTACTACCAGGTTGTAGGGGTTTACACGCGCCCGGGCTCGCAAGGCGAAATCGCCACGATTTTTCTGCCCGTCAGCACGGCCCAGCTTGTTTACAGCGGCGGCGAACGCCTGCACGCCCTTTCATTCACCGTTAACACCACGGAGCTTGGCGCGAGTCAGCGTGTGGAACAAACAGTGAAGAAGCTGCTGCGCGAGAAACACGACATCTCTCCTGAAGATGATCGCGCACTTGCCGTTACGAACAACCTGGAAACATACCGAAAAATTGCGGATATATTCGATTGGTTGCAGCTCTTCGTGTGGCTCGTTGGGATTGGAACCCTGTTCGCAGGCCTCGTGGGCGTGAGTAACATCATGCTCATCTCGGTGAAGGAACGCACCAAAGAGATTGGCGTTCGAAAGGCGCTAGGAGCCGCACCGAGTGGCATCGTGGCAATGATCATGAAAGAGGCGCTGCTCATCACCTCCCTCTCGGGCTATCTGGGGTTGGTGTGCGCGGTAGGTCTTGTGGAAGTGGTGAATCGCACCCTGCCGGACAACAAGTATCTGCGGGAGCCCGAAGTGAATCTTCAAGTGGCACTGATCGCGACCGCCATCGTTATCCTAGCGGGAGCGCTGGCTGGCTTCTTCCCGGCTAGAAATGCCGCGAAGATCAACCCGATCATAGCCTTGAGGGACGGCTGAGCCATGTTCGATCGCGACAAATGGGGAGAAGTTTGGCAGACGCTCCGGCGCAACCGGCTGCGCACGCTGATGACGGCAAGTGGCGTATTTTGGGGGCTTTTCATGCTTGTGATCATGCTGGGCTTCGGCACCGGGCTCGAAGGTGGCGTTAAGAAGAATTTGCTCGGGTTCGCGAACAACGCCGTCTTCGTGTGGGCGCAACGCACTCGCCTGGCGTACCACGGCTTTCAAGCTGGTCGGCGCGTGCGCTTTGAGACGGCAGACATTGCTCGGCTCAAGCGCGAGCTGCCAGAGATCGAACAGTTGGCACCTCGCATTCAACTCGGCGGCTATCGCGACGGCGCCAACGTGAACTTCAAGGAGAAGACCGGAAATTTTACCATCATGGGCGATTACCCGGCCGTGCGCAGCGTCGAAGGCATCTCGATCACCAGCGGGCGATTCATCAATGATCTCGATATAGCTGAGAAGCGCAAGATTGCGATTATCGGGACCGATGTGCAGCGGATCTTGTTTGGGAATAGGCCCCCGTTGCGCGAGTACATCAAGATCAAGTCGGTGTATTTCCTGGTGGTTGGCACTTTCAAACGCGACGCCGGTGGGGAACAAGCCGAGCAGCTCAAATCCACGATTTATCTGCCATTTTCCACGTTTCAGTACGCGTTCAACCAAGTGAATCGAGTGGGTTGGTTCGCCATGACGCTAAAAGCTGACGCCAACGCGAAGGACGTTGAGCAAAGGGCACGCCGGCTCCTAGGTCGTGTGCATCAGATCTCTCCCGAGGATGAACAGGGCCTCGGCTCGTATAACTCGGCAGAAGATTTCACCCGCGTGAACAATCTTTTTCTCGGGATCAGCTTTTTTATCTGGTTTGTCGGGACGGTCACGCTGTTTGCGGGAATGCTCGGTGTGAGCAATATCATGCTCATTACGGTTCGTGAGCGTACGCGCGAGTTTGGGATCCGTAAGGCTCTCGGAGCCACTCCGTTTTCTATTATCTCGTTGGTCGTCCAGGAAGCGCTCACGTTGACGGCCGTGGCCGGCTACGCGGGGCTCGTCTTCGCCGTGGCGGTGTTGGAGATTGCCGGGCGACTGATCGGTGATTCTTCGGAAGCTTTCTCTGCTCCGACGGTGGATTTCAAGGTTGCCTTGATTGCTGTGGCGCTCCTCACTGTCGCTGGACTCTTCGCTGGCATCATGCCCGCGCAACGCGCGGCGCGCATCAATCCAGTGTTAGCGTTGAAAGCCGAATAGCTCTCATCTACCGGCTCTTCTCGCCCATCAGCTTATCCCAGAGCGCGCTCTCGGCCGCCGCCGATCCCTTCCCTACACTGCTCGCCCCGAGTGCCCGGACTTCGGCGTAAACCACTTCATTCGGGCCCGCTTGAATTTCAAACGCCACCAACCCGTTGTTAGCCGGTACTCGTAAGCAAAGCATTTCCGGCTCGGCGTGCTGCCGGAGCAGGCGTTCCTGGGCCAAAGACAACTCTTGCGGACGCCCCATCCGCACCCAGGTTTCCCAAGCACTTCCGGCACCAACGCGGATCTTTTCCAGAACCACCAGATGTTCGCTCGTCCCATGCGCCGGAACGCTCACCTGATGCCTCAGCTCGGGCTGTTCGGCCACCTCAAGCGGGCGATGATTGGCAGCGATGATGTGCGTGGCCTCGGCCTCACGCGTGGCAAAAAGGGTGTGGCCTTTGGCGAGGCCTGCCCCATCGCGCGCGGATTCCATGCGATTCCCGCGCAACCGACTCAGCAATCGAAACGCGTTGTAGGAGGCCTTCGGAATACCATGCACGGTGAGCAGCCCGTAGGTGCAAGAAAACGGGCTGAGTGGGAACCCAGCCTCTTCAAACACATCACTCACCACCCAGAAGAAGAAGGAATCGGCGGCATCATCCAGCGCCAGACAATTTTCCACGATGAACGACGCGGCGAAGAGATTGTCGTTCGTGGGGTTATCCAGCCATTGCACGGAAGTTCCGGCATCCGCAGACATCGCGTTCCACTCCGTCCAGTGCACTTCCAGCTCCGGATAGACTGAAGCTTCCACTTCAACCTGCGCCTTGCGCACCGTGTGCTTGAAGAAGCTGCCGGGCGCATGCGGGCTCGTGCCGGGCTCAGGGAACTCAACGTACTCATCTTGGGGATAGAGATGAGTCGAAACGAAATCGACGGGTACCTCATTTTTGCTGCAATAGTCGATAAAATCCGTGATCCAAGACGCCTTACTGGTGGCGGGGCCACCAATGCGCAGCGCTGGGTCCACACGCCTCACGCCGTAGGCTGAAGCTCGGTACAACTCAAAGTATTCCGCCTGGGTTCCAGACCAAAATCCCCCGAGATTGGGCTCATTCCAAACCTCGAAGTACCACGAGCGCACTTCTTGGATGCCGTAGCGAGCTGCGCAATGGGCAGCAAAAGCGTAGACGAAATCCTCCCATTCTTTGTAATCCTTCGGCGGGGTGACATTCATCTGGTAGAAAAACATCTTCTGTGAACCCGAAGCGAGCGCACTCGGCATCGGATTGAGCTCAACGAACGGCTTCAAGCCAAGCCGCAACAAGGCATCCAACACCTTGTCCACTTGATGCCACTGGTAGACGAGCGTCCCATCCGGCTTACGATGAACCACGGCCATATCATCGTGAAATAAGCCGTGGAAACGACAATAGTTGAACCCGATCTCGGCTTGCGCCTTTCGCAGATGGCTCAACAGATCTTCGCGGAGCAGCTCATACGCGCGCCCGACCGCGATCCCTTTCTTCCAGGGCATTCTCAAGGGCTGGGCGGCAGGGTCGATTTCAAAGCGCATCATCGGTTGGGGTGTACCGCACCCCAGAGTGGCCGACCACTAACGGCCCCGACGCCTGCAATTATAGGCCAAATTCGGCTCAAAACCGTGCTAAGCCAGTTCCACTTTTCCCGGACTTGAAAGGGCCCTATTCGAATGAAACCCGTCGTTACCTTTGGCGAAGTCATGCTGCGGCTGAGCCCACCCGGATACCTCCGGCTACTACAAGTCAACTCGTTAGACGTCACCTTCGGCGGTGCCGAAGCCAACGTGGCCGCGGCGCTCGCTCAACTCGGCCAGCCTGCGTGTTTCGTAACAGCACTACCAGATAACGACATTGCCCAGCTCTGCATCAATCAGCTGCGTGGCTTAGGTGTCGATACCCAACACATTCAACGCAGCGGCAAGCGCGTGGGCGCCTACTTTGTCGAAAAAGGGGCCTCGCAACGCGGATCAACTGTGCTCTACGATCGCGAGCACAGCTCCATCGCGGAGATAGCTCCCGAATCGCTCGATTGGCCGAAGCTTCTCGATAATGCCTCCTGGTTTCACTTTACGGGAATCACGCCCGCACTGTCTGAACGTTGCCAAACAGCCTGCCGTCAGGCGCTCGAAGCCGCCAAACGCCTCGGCATACCGACGAGCTGCGACCTCAACTACCGGAAGAAGCTGTGGAGCCGAGCGAATGCCCAACGCGTGATGAGCGAGCTCATGCCGAACGTAGACTATTGCATCGCCAACGAAGAAGACGCCGATGATGTCTTCGGCATCAAAGCTGGCAGCACGGACGTTACGTCCGGTGAGTTGGACCACGCACGCTACGAGAGCGTGGCGGAGCAGCTCTGCGAGCGCTTCGGCTTCAAAGGCGTCGCCATCACGCTGCGGGAAAGCCATTCGGCCTCTGAGAACGGCTGGAGTGGAATGCTCTACACCGGCAAAAAAGCCTACTTCAGCCCCAAGTATGAGATCACCGTCATCGATCGGGTCGGCGGCGGGGATTCCTTCGGCGCAGGGCTGATCTTTGCACTCGTGCAAGGTGATTCACCCGAACGCGCGATCAACTTTGCAGTGGCCAACAGCTGCCTCAAGCACACGATCGTCGGCGATTACAACTACGTGAAGCGTGATGAAGTCGAGAAGTTGATGGGCGGCGATGGCTCAGGTCGCGTTCAGCGCTGACCCAGGTTATTCTTTGGCCTATGGGTCTCTCACAACGTCTATTGACCGGCGCTTCTTTGGTAGGCTTCTCGTTGCTCGTGGCCTGTTCGAGCGACGACGGAACGTCGGGGCCGTCTGCGACGGTTAGCAGCGTAGGACAATCCAACCTCGGGGGCTCTTCGAGCGGGGGTGCGACGTCAGGGGGCGCGCCGAGCGGCGGTGCCACGACAGGTGGCAAGAGCACAGGCGGCACCGATGCGGCAGGTGGAAGCAGCCAGTCAGCGGGCGGTGCGCTTTCGGCATTGGGCGGTTCCACGCAAGGGGCTGCGCCCGAGCCTGGGCTTCTTGCCGGGATCACGGCAGCGCACAATGAAGTGCGGGCGGCTGCCAATCCAGCCCCTGCCGTGCCATTAGTGACGTTAGTCTGGGATGCTAGTATATCTGCTGTGGCACAGAGCTGGGCCGACGGCTGTCACTTCATGCACAGCCAAGGCCCCTACGGCGAAAACATCTACGCGCGGTCTGGAAACAATGTGATCGCTTCCAAGGATGTGGTGACATCGTGGGCCAGCGAAAGCCCCAATTATTCCTACGCGAACAACACGTGCGCCGCGAACCAACAATGTGGCCACTACACACAAATTGTCTGGGCGGGCAGCACGAAGCTTGGCTGCGGCATCACACGGTGTAGCCAAAATTCGCCCTTTCAAGGTTCCCCCAATTGGGAATTCTGGGTCTGCAACTACGATCCCCCGGGAAACTACATCGGCGAGAAGCCGTACTGAGCTCGCCGGGCACGAGCCTGGTCAAGCGGCGCCCAACCTGAGTGCCCGTCCTGCGGCACGGCAAGTTGTCTTGACAACCTGACAGGCGGGCACCAAGCTAGGTCTCTCAAGTCGATGCTCAATCCTAGCTCCCCGCTCCCTCTCTATCGGCAGCTTGCTGAGCAGCTGGCTTCGGAGATCCGCCAGGGTCGCTATGCGGCTGGCGAACGGCTGCCTTCCGAGCCAGAGCTGAGCCGCGCCTTTCAGATCGCGCGCCCCACCGTTCGGCAAGCCACCGAAACGCTGGTGAAGCAGCACCTGATTGAGAGGCGTCGCGGTTCGGGCACGTTCGTGTTGCAGAGCCCGCCCGAAGTGGATGTGTTCTCCGCGTTCGGAACCGTCGCGGCGTTCAAAGCGCAGGGGCTGAAGCTCGAGGTGAAGTTGGTCGAGCCCCTCCGCCGCAAGCGGTTCACGGCTGAGGCTGAGCATCCCCTCAAAGGAAGCATGGTGTACCAATTTTCGCGCATGGGCCGGCTGGAAAAGCAGCCGGTGCTGCTCGAGCGTTTCTATCTTTCGTCGAGTGTTTTCGCAGGGATCGAAAGTGTTGATCTCCGCCAAGCCTCGCTTTCCGAAATCGTGAAGGAGCGCCTCTTTTTGACTCCAAACGGCGGAAAACAGAGCTTTCGCGTCGCCCCTCCGCCCGAAAAGTGGGGACTGAAGCTCGGGGTTTCGGCGCGCACGCCACTGCTCTTGATTCAGCGCAGCCTTGATTTTCCCAATGCTCCGGGCGCGCTTTATTCAGAGCTCTATTGCCGAACCGATCGCGTTACTTTCTCTCAAGCCATCCAACCCAACCCATAAAAATCTTCACTCCCATCCAACCCATGAAATTCTTTAATCCCATCCACGCTTCGCTCACGCAAAGGGCTCTCGTCCGATGAAAAGCCGCGGCTACTATTCCGATTTTGGCGGAGCGTTCATTCCGGAAATCCTCGTCGCCACCTTTGAACAACTGATCGATGAATTCGAGAAAGCCAAAGCCGATCCGTCATTCTGGGCGGAGTACCACGCGCTCATGTCGAGCTACTCGTGTCGGCCCACGCCAGTCACGTTCGCTGAAAATTTGAGCCGATTTTTTGGTGGCGCCCAAATCTACATCAAGCGCGAAGACCTAAATCACACTGGCGCCCACAAGGCGAACAACGTGATGGGGCAAGGCTTGCTCGTGCAAAGAATGGGTAAAAAACGCGTGATCGCCGAGACGGGCGCCGGACAACATGGCGTGGCCACCGCCACCATGGCAGCCAAGCTGGGCTTTGATTGCACGATCTACATGGGTGAAGTCGATGTGGAGCGCCAACGACCCAACGTGTTCTGGATGGAGCGGCTCGGTGCAGAAGTTGTCTCGGTCAAGGAGGGTTCGCGCACGTTGAAAGACGCAATCAATGAAGCGTTCCGAGATTGGGTGGGCAACATGGATTCAACCCACTATGTGCTCGGCACCGCGTGTGGCCCACATCCCTTTCCGGAAATGGTGACGTACTTTCAGTCCATCATTGGGCAGGAAGCGCGCTCTCAAATCTTGGAACGCACCGGTAAGCTGCCGCGCCGTGTTTATGCGTGTGTCGGCGGGGGCTCGAATGCGATGGGGATTTTCAGTGGCTTCTTAGAAGACTCCGCAGTGGAGCTCGTGGGAGTGGAAGCTGGCGGTGAAGGCCTTGAAACGGGAAGGCACGCCGCACGCCTGGCTAGCTCGGATGCCACGATCGGTGTGGCGCAGGGCTATAAGACCTATTTTCTGCAGAATTCTGATGGCCAAATGAATGAAACGCACAGTGTTGCCGCGGGCCTCGACTACGTAGGCGTCTCCCCGATCTTGTCCCATCTGCACGCAACGGGCCGCGTCCGCTTTGAAGCGGCCACCGATCGGGAAGTCGTGGAAGCCCTGAAGCTCACGATCCGGCGTGAAGGCTTGATACCCGCGCTGGAGTCTTCACACGCATTTGCCCAGGCCTTCAAGGAAGCTGGCAGCCTCGACCCGAGCGACGTGATTCTCATCAATCAATCCGGGCGTGGCGATAAAGATATTTTCACGATCGCCGACGCCTTCAAAGATCCCAAGTGGGAGCAATTTATTATTGCCAAAGCGGAGCAGTACCGTGCTTGAACACTACATCCGAAAGGAACGCGAAAAAAAAAGCATCCTGCTCATGACACATATCGTGATGGGCTATCCCAGCTTCGAGCAGAGCCTCGCACTCGTGGAAGCCATGGTGGAGTCGGGGGTCGAGCTCATGGAGCTGCAGATCCCATTTTCTGAGCCCATGGCGGATGGCCCGGTCATTCTGCACGCCAACCAAGGCGCTTTGGACCATGGCTCCACGCTCGAAAAGTGCCTAACATTCGCTGAAGTCGTCTGCGGGCGCTTTCAGATCCCGTTCCTGTTCATGACTTACTACAACATCCTTTGGAAGTTTGGCGTCGCGGAGTTCGCCGCGCGGATGAAGGCGATTGGTATTGTCGGAGCGATTGTTCCTGATCTGCCTCCCGAGGAGGGCGCCGTTTATCTGGAAGCGATGAAACGCGAAGGGCTCGCCCCCATCTTCATCTACTCACCCACCACCAGTGTCGGACGGCTGAAGCTCATTTCCGACAACGCTTCAGGCTTCATCTACGCGGTCGCCCGCAAGGGAGTGACCGGCAGCGAAACCAGCTTCACGCACGAGCTGGATCAATACTTGGAGCGCTGCCATGCAGCCACCAACTTGCCCTTGGCTGTGGGTTTCGGTGTGCAATCCAAGCAAGATGTGGATTTTTTGCGCGGCAAGGCGGACATCGCCGTGATCGGCAGTCAAACGATCCGTATCGTCGATGAAAAAGGTGTGGGCGCAGTCCCGGAGTTCATCGCGAGCCTGCGCTGATCTGTTGGCGGCGTTCCAAGAACTCAGCGGCTATTTTGCCTCAGCGTCCAGATCTGCCTTCAGCGTGGTGAGGTCCTCCAGCAGCTGCAGTAGCTCAGCCTCCAGACCTCGATTCCCAATCTTGGTGAGAACCTGGCTCACTTCATCGCGCTTCAAGACCCGCGCCGCGTGGTTAGCCCTCCGCAAACAGCGCGCAGAAAGAACCGGGATTCTGAACACGAGATCAGCGATCACATTGTTCGGTGCGTAGGGGTCGTTCAGGGCGGACAAGAGATCGTGGATCAGGGTTAGGTCACTCAGATTCTTCGGCCCGACTTCGCACTCTTCGCGGCGGGACATGTTGGCGATGCGGCGGGGTGGTGGCACTGCCATGGTCTTCTGTCTGTTACGGCCAGTCCTCCCTTTTGGGATAGGCCCTGTCTGAAAGTGTTGGAACTGGTGTCGATTCCCCCCAAAACTGCGAGAACAATTGGGCGTGGTAGGTCACCTCGGACAGAGGAGTGCTGAGTATTTCGGGCTATCCGCGCTTGGCGTCGCTCGGCAAGTTTGGGTGCTTGAGCAGCAGGGTGCGGAGCTGCGGCTGGCGTCTCACGACCGGATTCTGCAACAGCTTGGCAAGCAGCGGTGGCGGGGTTGCGCTAAAGCGCGCCAGATTTCCAATCAACAGCGTCGAAACGAGACTCTTTGAGCACAGGATCTGCGTGGTGCGACCATCGAACGTGCAACCCGTCAGCAAGAGCAGCACTCGACCCTCCGTTCGCAACACGAGCTCCGCTCTGTCTTCGGGCTCAACCTGAATAAACTTTTTACGCAGCTCGGCGCGGATGAGCGTGCGATTTCGCTCAGGCAAATCGTGATCGACGCTGAGCTTGTACACTTCTCGGAGCGGCTTGCCTCCCAACAGGCGCATCAAAACTTCCGCCGGGCTCTGCGGGTTTTGAAGCAAGCGCCTTTGCACTTCCGGATCCAGGAGCATGCCTCGATTCCGTGCGAGGAGCTCAAGCCCACGGGCATTCTTGTGGTGTCGAGCGAGCAAGCGAGCGTGAGTGGGCCCAAACTCTGAGTTCTTAAGCAAAGCGGCAATCACCCTGGGCTCTGGATCAAAGCACCACGCACAGACCTCAGCCCCGCGCCCGCGTTCAGCAGTGGCGATGCGTTCATCCTGTGACAGCGGCGCAAAATCGCGCGTGTACAGGCGCTGCCAATCGGTTGCGTAGTGCTCGTTCTGCGGCGCTTCAGGCACCTCCAAACTTGTCTCAGCCTCCGGCGAAACGCTGACCGATCCGAGCGGCATCACGTCCCCTTCCCAAGGCAGCACGCCCTCGGGAAGCTCGCTCGCGTTCTCAACCACCAGCCCACGCTCTTCTAACCCTGCGAGCAAGCTTGCCAGATCGTTCACTTCGATGCCGCTCAGATCGGCAAGATCAGCGAGATCACCCGCCGCCGGCAAGTAGCGCAGGACAGATCGCTCCTCTGCCGTTAATTCATGGCGATTAGAAGCCTTCTCCAGTGTCAGCCGCGTCCAGCGCCCCACCCTCAGACTTTATCACGAGCCCTCCTTGCAAGGCCGCATTTATGGCTAGTCCCCGGAATCGCGGCGGGTACTCTTCTTCTGCCCCACACGCTTCTTGTCGGCCAGCCGTACCTCATTCGAGCGCCGGCTGGGACGGGTAGGGCGCCGACGACGCGGCACAACGAGGGCATGGCGGATCAGCTCGGCCAGTTGAGCGAGCGCTAGCTCAAGATTCCTGGGCTGGGAACGTGCTGACTGACTCACGATGCGCACCCGCCCTTCGGCATCGAGACGCCCTGAAGCCAACACCCGGAGCCGCTGTTGGACGTCAGGCGAAATTACCTTCGTCGCACCAAGGTTAAAACGGAGCTCGACCTTGGTGGCAACTTTGTTCACATTTTGGCCTCCCGGGCCGCTGGCGCACACCGCCGTCCAAGACAACTCCGACGCCGGGATCGTGAGCTTCGCGTTGATGACAAGATCGCGCACTGGTTTCTGCCACCGATACTTAACCGATACCTAAGAGTGACGCTCCAGCCGCGCGAAGGTTTACCGGCGCTGCAACGACAGGATCAAGCGGAGCACGTAGAAGAACAGCATGGCGACAGACGCAAATAGCTGAAGCGCTGCAGCAACGTAACGATCCGTCGGAAAATGGTGCAGCACGTTGGAGGTGTCGTAAAGGATTGCCGCACCGGCCATCCCAATCATGGCGACGCTGAAGAACGTCCCGAGCTGGAACCCAAAGATCGCGCCCGCAATAACGAGCACAATCGAGAGCAAAAAGCCCCAACGCAGCATCCCACCTAGGAATGAAAAATCCTTACGTGTCTTGAAGACAATCGCCGAGAGCCCACCAAAACCGAGAATGGTGACCACGCCCGCCGACTGAATCGCTCCCGGAGCCACGTTATTCGCGAGCAGCAGGATCGGCAGGAAGATGATTGCCTCCGCAACAACGAACGCTAACAACGCTCCGTACTGCGCCGCCTTGGACTGTGAGGAATGTGCCGCGCGGCTTGCAAGCCAACTCACCAGCACGAAACCACCCATCATCACGAGCGGCCCGGCTGCCAGCATGGCCTGGGCAATGGGAACTGCGAGATTGAGCTGGAAAGCGCCAAACTCAAGCGCCGCAAACAGGACAATCGCACCGAAAAGATGGTTGTAAGTGCGCACGATGAAGCGGGCTCGCTCCTCGATCGCTGAACGCCCAGTGACTTGGCCTAAATTTGCGTATCCGTAACTTTGCGACATTGCTTTCTGAATCCCTGGCTAGTTTTTTCTCAAACTTGAGGAACACCCTAACACACCTTAGGCGACAGGCACGTGAAGCCAGAACCTAGGAAACCCCGAACGCAGGCCAGGCAGCGACGTGGCCGGCCTTTCGGCTGAACCGGCTCCGCAAAAGTTCCTGTGTTTCAGCGCACTTTGACCACTTCCGCCGCTGAAGCCTGTCTCTCCTTGGCCGTTGATATCCAACGTGTCCGACGACCTCCCATCAACGCTGCCGCCTCCCCCTGCCGCTCCTGAGCGCGCTGGGCGTTCGCGCGTGCTCGTCGTGGATGATCAGCCCGTCGTACGTGAGCTGTTGCTCGAACTCTTGCGCAACGAAGATCGAGAAGTCATCGGCGCACCCACAGCCAAGGAAGCGTTGAGGCTCGCCAAGAGCAAAGGTCCCATCCATGTCGCCCTGGTGGATCGAGATCTGCCCGATGGATCCGGTATAGTACTCGCCCGGCAGCTGCTCACGACTATTCCAAATTTGGAAGTGATTCTTACCAGCGTTTCTCCCAGTGTGCAGGCTGCGATTGAAGCCGTCGAGGTTGGAGTCCACGACTATCTGTCCAAGCCGTTCGAGGACATCGCTCAGGTCGAAGTCCGCGTGCGCCGTGCCGAGCATCAATCGCGCCTAAGTCGGGAGCGTCAGGAGCTGCACGAAGAACTGCGCAAGAGTGAAGAGCGCTATCGCAAGCTCTTCTCCGCCTCGCCTGATGCGATTGTCGTGTACGAGGCAGCAACAGGCATTATTCGCGAAGTGAACGAGGCAGCAACACGCCTCTACCGAAGCCCAACGACTGAACTCATCGGCCAAAATGTGGCCGCATTCCGTCATCCGGCGTCTAACCAGGCAACGTCCGACGACGAAGCCCCTGATTCCCGTACCAGCGTTCGTCCGGAAGGTGTGATTGCGCGGCTCGATCGCAGGGCTGACGGGACTGAGCTAGCCGTCGAAGTATCGGAGGGCACGTTTGGGGATCTGCGCCTCGGGCTCACCATCGAAGTGATTCGCGACGTTCGTGAACGTGTTCGTGCGGAGCAAAAACGCAGAGAACTTGAAGCTCAACTGCGGCAAGCTCAAAAGATGGAGGCGCTCGGGCTTCTGGCTGGCGGGATCGCACATGACTTCAACAACTTGCTCGCCGTCATTATCAACTACTCTTCCTTCGTGCGCGACCAGCTCTCCAAGCGCGGCGATGCCTTAAGCCTGAGTCGTGAGGTGGACGACGTTGAGCAGATCCTCCAGGCCGCTAACTCGGCGGCTTCCGTGACAAGGCAGCTGCTCGCCTTCAGTCGACGTGAAGTGCATACGCCGGAGGTGGTGGATATCAACACGGTGATCCGTGCGATCGAAAAAATCGTTCGGCACACGCTCGGCGAACATGTGGATCTCGTTACAGAGCTGGGCGCCAATTTGCCCATGGTTCGTGTGGATCGCGCGCAATTCGAACAGGTCGTCATCAATCTTGCGGTCAACGCACGCGATGCACTCTCGGACACAGGGCGGGTCATTCTCCGCACTGAGTTCATCGAGCCTTCCGACGAAGTTCAAGGAGCGGGCGCCGTCGTTCTCAGCGTGATCGACAACGGCGTCGGAATTGACCCAGGGTATATTGAACGGATCTTCGACCCGTTCTTCACGACCAAAGGCCCCGGCAGTGGAACTGGCCTTGGGCTTTCCACAGTCAAGGGTATCGTTGAACAGGCGGGCGGCAGTATCAGCGTTTCCTCGGAACCAGGCACTCAGACAACCTTCGTTGTGTCCTTGCCGCCGACTCAGGAATCCGCGGCCCAACACGTCCCCGCTCAGGTCACCAGCAGATCTACCGGCGGCGAAACGATCCTATTGGTCGACGATGACGCAGCGGTTCGGCGAGCCGCAGCTCGCATTCTGGATGGCGCAGGTTACAAGGTCATTGAAGCCAAATCCGGAGCCGAAGCACTGGCACTGCACGAACGCGAGGACAGCCATGTGGATCTGTTGCTCAGCGACGTCATGATGCCGCGCATGTCCGGCGATGAACTCGCTGACATGCTCATCGCCCGCCAGCCCGATCTCCGAGTGATCTTCTTGACTGGTTTCGCGAGCCAGGGGCTGGCAGAGCGTGCCAGCCGAAGCGATCGGATGGACCTTCAGCTCAAACCCTTCGACAACGACAGCTTACTGGCTCTCGTGCGCCAAATGCTCGACAGGAGCTTGCCCCCGAAGTTTCCCTCAATGCTCCCGCCGGCAAGTCGCAATGCTAAGCCGCCCGGAGGTAGAACCGAATGACGCTGAAGCTGAAGCTCATCGTGATCATTCTGTTCGTGGCTCTGGTGCCGTTAACGGTTTCGGCTGTTTCTGCGCTCTCCGTGCATCAAGCAGCGTTCGACGCAGAAGTTTCCCAAGGGCAGCAGAAGACAGCGACTTTCTCAGCCCAAGCCGGCGACGCCTACTTGGAACACCTACGCTCAAGCTTTGAATTGCTCGCCAGCCAAAGCATCGATTGGCCGAGCCTTTCGCAAGAAGAGCGTGAAGCAGCGCTGTGGGTGGCCTATCGCACCTCCGAAGATGTAGCCGCGGTCGTCCTGCTCGACCCCAATTCAAACCCAAAGAGCCGAGGCGCGTACACGGAGCTCCCCAATGACGCCGACGCGACGGCCGGTCACCCCGCGATCCAGCCGCGAGGCTACGACGCACTTCTAGCCCAAGCCAAAGGCCTTCGCACCAAAGGTGGCGCGTCGAAGTTCAGTGCACCCTTCCGGATCCCTGGCTATCCGAATCCGTTTATTTCACTACGGATTTCGATTTCGCAGGCCGGCGATTCACTGGTGGTAGCGTTCTCGTTGCGCCGTTTCTGCGGTAAATTGGTAGGGGGCAGTCAACTCGATCTGGTCTTGTTCGACCCAAGTGGGATGCTGGTCTGCCACAACGCGCTCAACGCTCCACCAGATATCAAAGGCCTTCGCGAACTGTTCTCAGGCACCCTGTCCACCGGGCGCTACAACGTCGGAGGACACGAGCTACTTGCGGCAGCATCACTCACCGCTCTTCGCTGGACAATGGTTGCGCAGCAGCCAACTGAGCAAGCATTCCGATCAAGTCGGAACATCCGCAACCAAACGTTGTTCTGGATCGCTACAAGCCTGTTGATTGCGGTCGGAGCTGGCACGTTCCTGGCTCGGGGGATCACACGCCCCATGGCGCTCTTGATGGAGGGCACCGAAGCGCTCGCGAAAGGACAACTTTCGCATCGTATCCGGTTGCAAGAAAAGGATGAATTCGGCGCCCTAGCCAATGCCTTCGACCACATGAGCGGAGAAATCGCGGCCCGTGACGCTGAAATAAGAAAATACAACGAGGAGCTCCAAGCTCGCGTTCTGGAACGCACGAGCGATCTTATCCGGGCCCACGAACAACTCCTCCAATCGCAGCGGGTGGCTGCCGTGGGTGCCCTAGGCGCTGGACTCGCCGAAGAAGTCAACGATGCCCTCACTGGCGTACTCGGCGTATCGCAACTCCTCCTGATGCGAGCACGGCGCGACAAAACTCGAGAAAAAGAAGTCGAACTGCTGGAGAGCGCAGAGAAGGAAGCGCTCCATATCCGAGACGTCATTTCCAAACTGCAACGCCTGACCAAGGGACAAGGCCTGACCAACCTCAGCGATGTTTCGCCCAATGATTTACTCGATGCCACGTTGAGTCTAGTAAAACGCGACCCCTCGACATCCATGATTCGGTTCCTCCCAGAATATGCGCGTGATCTTCCCAAGATCCGGGGGAATTTCATGCAGCTTCAGCGCGGGGTTTTGCAAATTCTCACCAACGCCATCGAAGCCTGTGGCGCCGATGACGGGCGCGTGATTCTCCGGACTCGACTCTCGGAAGAAGGGAACGTGGAGCTTTCCATTTCGGACAACGGGCACGGAATCGACGGCAAAGATGTAGACCGCGTCTTTGATCCATTCTTCAGCACACATAAGGAGCGCGAAGGGCGCGGCCTGGGATTGGCGATTGCAGCAAGAATCATCGAAGATCACCGCGCGCGCATTTCAATCGAAAGCGAAGTGGATGAAGGCACGACGGTGACGATTGCTTTCCCATCCAGAGCACCGGCGGAGGCTGTCGCATGAAGGCTCGAATCCTGCTGGCCATTGCCCTCACGCTCCTCACACTCGGTGGCGCGTACGGTCTCCAACGCGCCCTGTTTCCAACCGCGAACGTGTCTAGCGCACCACTCTCCGAAGCCCATCTCGCCCAGAATGCAGCCAAGTCAAATCAGGCCGCGGCCGTCGTCGCCGAGGTGTTTGGCCAGGTGCAGCGTAAGGGCGCCTCGGGCCATTGGGTTGACCTTCGAGTGGGAGAGCACTTGGATGTGAAGAGTGTCGTTCGCACGAGCGTCGGCTCCTCAGCGCGGCTCGCGGTGGGTGAGTCGGTGGTGATGGATGTCGCGGAAGAAACAGAGTTCGCCGTGGCAGAAGTCTCAGCGAGACTGTCGCGCGTCATACTCGACGACGGGCGAATTGGTTCGATCGTTACGGCGGGGGGCAAGCTCCGAGTTGAGGTCAAAGGAAGCGACGTGAAGGCCGAAACCTCCGAAGGCGAATTCTTTGTCATGAAGCGGGGAGTCGGCGGCGTCTCGGTGATGTCCAAATCCGGCACCACCAGCGTTTCTTCCAAGGGTGAAGAAGTCGCCGTGCGTGCCGGCGAGCAGACGTTCGTGGAGCCAGGCAAGGCGCCTGCTGTTCCGGTCAAGATCCCCTCGTCGCTCTTACTCAAGCTGGGGCGAGTGCCACCTCAGGTTCGCACCCGAGAGACGACCGTACAAGGCTCCACGAGCCCTGGCGCGGTCGTGAGTTTGAATGGTGAACGCACCACCGCCGACGCCGCCGGGCACTTCGAACACCGAGTACCACTCAACGAGGGGCCGAACGTGATCCAGGTTGAGGTCGAGGACACACAGGGCCGAAAGGCTGCCGAAAAGCTGCCGAAGATTGATGTGGATTCACAACCGCCCAACGTGAGTGGGAAGGTCAAATGGTGAAGCGCCAAGCCGAACCCCGGGCGCTCTGGGTTGCCGTTTTGTGCGCACTTTTCTGCGTGCTCTACAACGCTCAGGCGAGCGCAGCCCAGTTTGAGATCGAGACAACGTTGCCCGTGGTTGGCGACGGCGTGACCGAGGTCATCATTCCGATAAAGACGGCGGACGGGGCGAGTGTGCCCGCCACACTTGTGCGCGCAAGCGTGAACGCCGGCACCATTCGTGTAAAACCGGACACCCAAGGCATGGCCCAGCTCAGCTATCTACCGCCCCACATCGTGGACAAATGGACGGCGAATCTGGACGTCACCATCGCCGGTTTCTCCCCGACACTTCGCTCCGCGCGGCTCCGTCTCATTCCGCCAGCTCGGGTGCTCACCTACCGGAAGACGAAGGGTGAGATCGGCATGGAGTTGCCGCAAGCATTCATCCTCGGCGAACACACGGAAGCGATCCTTCGCATCACGGGAATCGAAGAGAAACCGAGCTTGTCCGTCAGCGTTGGACGTGTTTCTGCTTTGGCTGCGGCCGGAGCTGGCGTTTGGACAGCGACGTTCTCTCCACCAGAGGGCGGGTTTCCGCAACGCGTGCTGGTGGTAGCGAGTGCAGAGGACGGCAACCGATTGGTCTTTGATCAGTTTGATCTGTTCGGGCACCCGAGTATTGAAACCAAGAGCGAACCTCGAGCGACCGTCAAAGTGACGGTCGGCAAGCAAACATTCGGCCCGCTCCAAGCTGATTCCAAGGGGAAATTGAGGTTGACCGTGCTAGCGCCACCCGGCGTCGCAAAAGCCCGCGTCACCGCCACTGACTCGGCTGGAAATGCCCGGGAGACCGAGCTCCCGCTCGGCGCGCCGGACTTCAACCGCCTCCACATAGTGTGCCCCGAACACTCTGGACGTGTCCTCATTTTCGGGACTGCTCCGAATGGATCTGCACTTGGGAATTTCCCAGGGAAACTCACGACAAGCACTGGGACACTCACGGAACCGATACCAATCGTTCCGGGATACTTTGAATCCGAAATCACCGTCCCTGACGGAACCGACGCCGATACGCAATTGAAACTCGTTGCGCTGCTGCCTGAGAGCCCGGCTTCCGTTGTGAGCTGCATGACACCGGTTCCCGGCGAGGCCCCAACGTCATCAAAGTTGAGCCTGAGCACCAGCCAGTATCGGCAGGGCGACGGAGCCATTCGCCTCACTCTCAAGCTCACTTACCCTGGCAAGGGCACCCCGAGGCCAGTCACCGTTCGCTTCAAAGCAGACTCTGGTACCGTTTCAGAACAGATCCGTGAGAATGCCACCACGTTTACCTCAAAGTGGACGCCAGGTGCTGACGTGATGAGTAGTGGGACCCGCATTCAATTCATGGCTGAAGTGGCTAGAACTCCAGCCCTTTCCGCGAACGCCGTCCTGGACATCGCGGAAGCTCGACCCAACACCGATATCCCAGCGCACACCAGCGCAACCCTGCTGGCTCGCGCGGGCTATCTCTCCAACTTTGGACAAGTCTCTTCCCTGTTCTTCTCCGTGGGTGCGACGATAGAACTCAGAACGCTTGCCGACGGGCTCGCTTTCGGTGCTGAGCTAGGACGCTTCTCGAGTGAACGCAATGCTCGCTCGGATTCGGTTGAGCCAGTCACGATCAAAGCGCGGGGCATTCCTATCTCGACGCGCCTAACCTATGAGCATCCAATCAGTCGCTTCGTGCCGTATGCCGGTCTGGGTGTCGGTATCGTGCTCGGACACACCGAGGTCTCCTCAAGCAGCATCGGCCGGAGCACGGAATCGAACACTGTCCCGCTCATGCGTGGCCTCGGCGGAGCCTTGTACGATCTCAAAGCTGGCAGCGTGGGGCTGGAGGGCGGCTACATGTATTGCCCCGTCAGCGGCAATTCGACATCGGGGAATCTATGTGGCGTGGACATCACCGCCACGTACCACTACTCGCTCTAATGAATCTCGGGCGATTGCCAAAGCTTAGTGGAACGTAAAATTGCCGCTCAGGGTGGGCACAATAAAACGCAAGGAATAGCGCTCTTTTTCTTCATCTTTGCTCATGTTTGCGTACACGAAGCGCAGCGCCAGCCCCAAGCTCCCCTGTTCACCAACCCAGGTTTCCCAACCTCCCCCGGCGCCGACGGCGAGCCCCGCTGCTCCCTGCGAGGTTCCGTCGGATTTCCTTCGACCTCCCAGCGTCCCGCTACCAATGCCGACGAACCCTTGCAGGAACCACGGCCCCTCCGCATCCAAGTAATAATTGGCGAACAAGGGCAGCACTAAAAACCCAATAACTCTGCCATTCTTCCGGAGATTCCAATTCATCAAACCCGACCCCACGACAAAGCCAGGCGTGGGCGTGCCACCCAAAAGTAATTCGGAATGCACCGCGGGGCCATTCACACTGCCCGAGCCAAACTGCTGCAAAACAGAACCTTCTGGCGTTAAGCTAGGATCCACGTGGGCGTTCTCGTACCCAACACCGAGCGAAACGCGGGCGAAGAATCCGTCATGACGATAAACTGTGAGATCTTCGGGCGGCGGAGGTGGCGGAGGTGGTGGTGGCTGGGCGGTCGCACCAGTCATCCCTTGCACTGGGGGGACGTAGTAGTAAGGAACCTGTGAGGGTGGAGCCTCGGGAGCCGGGGCACCAGAAGCAACCGGAGGGGGAGACGCCGGAGCTGTCTCAGACGAAGGCGCCACTGCCGACGGAGGAGGCCCCGGCTGGGCAAACACACTCGGAGCGAAAAGCCAGAGCACTAAGCCAACACGCACCAGAGGGAGACGCAGCACGCTTCACTCTATCCTTCCAGAGCATCAATCAACAGCCTGATTTTTCAGCTACCGCTGGCTAGCAGGCGTTTTAGACTCGAACCGTGCACGAGAACTTAGCTAAAGGTCGACGCTCAGGACGTGGTTGTCTAGTGTTCAGCCGGAGTTTTTGCACATGGTCTCTCAAATTTTCGATGCAACACGCTATCGAGCCGTCGACGGGTTCAGCTTCACCGACATCACCTATCACCGCGCTCTTGAACACGGCACGGTTCGGATCGCGCTCAACCGCCCAGAGGTTCGCAACGCTTTTCGCCCTCGCACCGTTGATGAGCTGTATGCGGCACTCGAACACGCGCGACAGTGGAGCGATGTTGGCTGCGTGCTTCTGACAGGCAATGGCCCTTCGGAGAAAGACGGAGGCTGGGCCTTCTGTTCAGGCGGAGATCAACGCATTCGGGGCAAGGCGGGCTATCAATATGAAGGCGAAGAGGGAGTCGATCTGGCGCGCCTCGGCAGGCTTCATATTCTTGAAGTTCAAAGGCTGATTCGCTTCATGCCCAAGGTCGTGATCTGCGTCGTTTCGGGCTGGGCCGTTGGCGGGGGACACAGCTTGCACGTGGTGTGTGATTTGAGTCTTGCCAGCCAAGAGCACGGGCGTTTCAAGCAAACGGATGCCGACGTGGCCAGCTTCGATGGCGGATTCGGCTCCGCGTATCTGGCGCGCCAGGTCGGGCAGAAACGGGCACGCGAAATCTTCTTCCTGGGCCGCACGTACTCAGCCGAGGAGGCATTCCAGATGGGAATGGTCAACGCCGTTGTGCCTCATGAAAAGCTCGAAGACACAGCGCTGGAATGGGCCCGCGAGATCAATGCCAAAAGCCCCACCGCGCAGCGCATGCTGAAGTACGCGTTCAACTTGATCGACGATGGCCTAGTGGGCCAACAGCTCTTCGCGGGCGAAGCCACACGCCTGGCGTACATGACCGAAGAAGCAGCCGAAGGTCGCGACGCATTTCTGGAGAAACGCGAGAAAGATTTCGGTCGCTTTCCTTGGTACTACTGACTT
>JBBSBI010000029.1:0-32987 GCA_038251425.1 Polyangiales bacterium | reverse complement strand
TAGTGGGACGAAGCACGTGTTTGTGGTCGGGTTCAAGCAAGACGACGGTGCACCCTGCACGCAGCTCCAGATCCCGTTCCTGCGCGCCTATCAGTTTGATGGGAAAATTAGCTGGAAAGCCTACGATTGGAATCACACCGAGGTGGGCGCGGTCAATGAATGCGCGGATTCTCGCGGCCTCTCTGTAGCTCTCGGTCGCGATGGCATGCTGTATTACGCTGGTGAAAGCCACGGCGGGAATACGGTGCACCGTCGGATGCCGCAAGACTTGGCAACGATGTCGCCAGTAACGAAATTCGATAAATACAACGATCCCTACAATCTGAATGGCGCAGCGCCGATTGCTTACTACGCGCGATTCAAGCCGGGCGACGGCACCCTGCTGATGGGGCAGTATCTGGTAACCCGCCTGCCACCAGACAAAGGGGATAAGGGCAACGCGGCGCGCCCGATCGCGATCACCGCCGACGAGAAGGGGAACATTTTGCTCACTGGGGCCACCGCATGTTGTATCGAGAATGCGGCCCAAAAGACGGTGAATGGCTTGCCGGCGTTTGGTGCTTATGCGGGCGGAGGCTTTGTCTTGATGGTAGCTTCAGATTTCAGTCAACGCCTGTTGTGGACGGGTTTTGACGGACCTCAGGGTGGCGGGACCAATGGCGTCGCCGTGGCGACGGGCGGCGGGAGAATGGCTGTGACCATTGTCGAAACGAGTAAGATGCCCACAACGGCGACTCCCATGTTGGGCATTGATGCTCTTCAACCGAGCCCGGGTGGTGGGCTTTCTGATGGCTACTTTGCAATATGGCGGGCGCCTTAAGGCTCTCGCGAAGCTACTTCAAGATCGAGACGATCTCGGCTGCGCTTTCAACAAACTTTGGCCACATCGCGATGAGGACATCTGCGGAGTATTGCGCGTAGGAGGCCGCATCTTCGGTTGCGAGGTTGCGGATGTACGCTTCGTCGAGTTCGGAGCTCTTCAGCAGCTGGTACTCGATTCGATCGGCCAGGCGCAGCATGGCAACCGCGATGGCCTTGTCCGGATCGCCCGCGTAGGCGCGACCCGGCTGATGGTGGAGTGCCACGACGCTGGCAATAGAGTCGGGTATTTTCCAAGCGACGAGCACATGTGCGCCCAGTACAGCGTGGTCAAACCCGAGTTGAGCTCGTTCGTGGAGGTGGATTTCATCGGGCGTATTCACCGCTGTTTGATCGAGCTTGGTGTAGTCAATATCGCCCACCTGCATCATCAAGAGCTTTCCCACATCGTGTAGCAGGCCAGAAATGAAGACATTATCCACACGCTTGAACCGCCATTCGGAGCTCAGCACGCGCGCGATCGCTGCCACTCGTGCACTGTGGTTCCTGATCAATAGGCCACTGCCCTGAGAATCTGAAAAGAGACCCATCGCTGCAACGCCGGTGACGATTTCCATCACCGTATTCCGCCCGAGGCGAGTGACCGCGTCTGAGATGTTCGTGATGTCCATCGCGCCGCGGTAAAGTGCGCTGTTCGTGACCTGGAGCAACTTCACCGCGAGCCCGGGATCTCTTTCTATGGTCGACGCAATCTTGCCAACGGCGGTGTCAGGATTGGAGAGCAGGCCAATCACTTGCTGTGCGACCACCGGGAATGGCTTAAGGCCGAGCGCCTTGCCTGTTGTCGCGGCGAGCGATTGAGACGCCGATAGCTCGGTTCGATTGGGATCCGCGTCACCGAACCAGAGATCTTCCCGGATCTGTTCGAAGATCTGGCGTTGACCTGCTGGTAGTGGCGGTGGTTTGGGGGCTCGCTTAGGCTCTGCGCTCATGTCGCCCAAAGGAACGGCCGCTCTCGCCTTGGGGGTTAGCCCCTCGGGATCTGGAGCGTCTCAGTCTGAGACGTTGCTAATTTTACCTGAGAATAACGCCGCAGTTGGTGAAGGTGATACTGGTGGTCAGTTTGAAATTGCTGGCGCTTGTGTGGCGCTCCGCGTGAAAGACAGACAGGGAGTACTGTTGGCCCTTGGTGAGCTTGAGCGTGTCGAGCGCCACTTGATCGGATTCCACGCCGTGCACGCCGCCAATGTCCACCACCAACTTGCCATCAATGAAGGCCCAGAGATCGTCGTCGCCACTGAAAGCGAAGACCTCGCCTCCGTTGTACACAAACGTGGTGTTCAGCTCGAACGTGAAGTGGAAGTCGCGCTCCACACCTTTTTGATCCTTGAAGCCGGGCTGCATGGAGGGCTTGCCGTCTAACGGGAAGAATGCTGACGATTCGTAGACGGTGCGCCCCGATGCGTCGACGGTCTTCTTCAGGTAGCCGGAATCAAGATCGAACGGATAAGTTGCGCTGGCGTCGTGGCCGAGGCTGTACCATTCCGAGAAGCTCTGCGCACTCGTTACTGCCCGCTTGCCGCCGGGCGCGGCATTGGCCAAAACGGGCACGCCATTCTCCAAGCTGCCCTTCACGAGGCCTTTGACCAGCCCCGGGTTGAGGTCTTCGAAATCAGGATGTTCCGGACCAAAATCTCGCAAGGTTCCGATCAGCTTTGGGTTGCACATCCCGTCCGTCGGCGCTGGGTCGCCTACGCCTTGACCCACGTCGATGCCGCCCTGCTGAGCGCCGTTACCGTTAGCAGCGCCATTGCCGTTGGCAGCGCTACCGTTGCCACTTGCGCCACTTCCAGTTGGGCCGCTGCCATTATTGGAGCTGCCCCCGCTCCCGTTCCCTGCAGCGAGCAGGCCGCCGTCTGCGTTTTTGTCATTGGAAGAGCAAGCGCTCGTTCCGACAAGCAGCGCGGGCCAGAGCAGAAGGGAAAAGGTGTGTCGGGCGAGAGACAATAGGGCGTTCGACATGGTGCTCCCTGTGGGTGGCAGAAGCTTCACATTCTAGTTCGTTGTAAAGTTCAGGGCAAGCCGTGAGCGTGTCGGCGTTAGCGCGCGCTCAGTAGGACGTTGCGAGAGTTTAGTAAGACTTTGCGAAGATCAAACGCTGCGTGCTCGGTTGACCTGTGAAGATACAGGTTCCTGCTTCCGGGCTCAAATCGCGTGGAATGCAGCGAATTGTTACCTTCAAATCGGCTTTCAAGCGATCCTCAAGCTCGCTCGTGGGGGCACAATGAGCTAGGGCGAAGCCCCCGTGGATTTCCGGCTTGGTCGGATTCTGTGGAGTGAAGAATGCGTAGAAGTCTTTCTCGCAATCGATACGCACAGTGTGCTGATCGCGGAGCGCCAACGCCCGCTGATACAGGCCATCTTGGATTTCCTGCAAGAGACCTGGCAGGGTGCCAGGAACGCTGGCGAGCTCTGGAAATGCCTTTTCTTTCGGTGATTGATCGCGTCGGCAGAGTGCAACCGTACCCTTCTCAAGGTCACGTGGCCCGAGCTCCAGCCGTACGGGGACGCCTTTCTTGACCCACTCCCAGCTCTTGGTGCCACCAGGAAGATCACGGGCGTCAACTTCAACCTCGATCGGGGCGCCGTTAAAATTTTGTGCGTGGATTTGGGCTGCTAGCTCGCGCGCAGCTGCAATCACAGCATCACGAGTTTCTGGCTTGGGAGTGACGGGTAAAATAACGACGTGAGTGGGTGCGACGCGGGGAGGCACCACCATGCCGTCGTCATCCGCGTGCATCATGATCAGCGTGCCCACCAGCCGCGTGCTCACGCCCCAGCTAGTGGTCCAAGCGTGCTCCTCCTTGTTCTCGCGCGACAGAAACTGAATGCCGCTGGAACGTGCAAAATTTTGGCCCAAGAAGTGCGACGTGCCAGCTTGAATCGCCTTTCGATCCTGCACCAAAGCTTCGACACACAGTGTCTCGACGGCACCTGGAAAGCGCTCGCCGTCGGTTTTCGCACCACAGAAAACCGGCACTGCCAGATAGTCACGCGAGAACTCAGCGTACACTTCCAGCATGCGCGCTGTTTCTTCGCGCGCTTCAGTTTCGGTTTCGTGCGCGGTGTGCCCTTCTTGCCAGAGAAACTCCGCCGTTCGTAGAAAGATGCGAGGTCGCATTTCCCAACGCACCACGTTGGCCCACTGATTGATCAAGATCGGCAGATCTCGGTAGCTTTTCACCCACTTGGCAAAGCTCGCGCCGATGATGGTCTCAGAAGTGGGGCGCACTACCAGGGGTTCGACCAGCGCAGCACTTGGGGCCGGACGCAGGCCTCCGCCGGGAGCTGCCTCCAGACGATGGTGCGTCACCACCGCGCACTCTTTGGCAAAACCTTCCACGTGTTCCGCCTCCTTCGCCAGATACGAGAGCGGGATGAAGAGCGGGAAATAGGCGTTCTTGTGGCCCGTGTCCTTGAACATGCGATTCAGACGGTGCTGAATACTCTCCCAAATGCCGTAGCCCCAAGGCTTGATCACCATGCAACCTCGCACATCCGAGTTCTCGGCGAGATCGGCTTCGCGCACGACAGACTGGTACCACTCAGGAAAATCCTGATCTCGGCGCGGACTGATGGCAGTTTTTTCGGATTGTTGTGCCTTTTGGTTCATGGGGCCGCAAAACAAGCGCCGAAGTGCGGCGCCGTCAATCCCGCGTCAGGCTAGCTGGGAGGGGAGGGGTATTTCTGCGGCGAGAGATAGTAAGCATGCTTACTATCTTGATCGGTTTTGGGAGCAGGGTCCGGGTTGGTTGCGGGCCGGGGCAGTCTGGGGGCGCACCGGCGTTGGCGATGGGGAAGTGGCGTTGGCGATGGGGAAGTGGCGTTGGCGATGGGGAAGTGGCGTTGGCGATGGGGAAGTGGCGTTGGCGATGGGGAAGTGGCGTTGGCGATGGGGGGAGCGGCGTTACGCTTGGGGTTGGGTTGGGCCTTCGGGCACCAGTTCGTCGAGCTGGGCGTGGTCGATGATCAGGCGTCCGGGCGTGCTGTTATCGATCATGTCGGCGAAGCGAAAGCCGATACGAATGTCGGCGGGGGTGTACGTGTGGCGGGTGTGAACGTTTTGGACCATCGTGTCGTCGACGCCTCCGAAGCTGACGATGAGGCCAATCATTCGTTCTTCGAGGCCGGCGGCATCGAGACCAAACAGGGGGCTGTCGGAATCAATGCGATGAATGGCCGTCCAGGCTAGCATAAACATGGGCATTTCGTGGCGTTCGAGCTTTAACGGCACGGCTCGCCGCATGCGCTGCCCCTCACTCGAGACTTCATCGATCAGAACATGGGCCTTCAATTGAGCATCCAAGAGTGCACTCTGGCGTCGATTCACCAGGCGCCACATGAGGCAGGGTTCGCCGTTGCGGGAATTGATCACGGCGTGTCGGCTGAACCCAACGCGTGCCACCGGTTTGGCAAACTTGGCAAACAGGATCCCGGTTGCGAGCGCCGTGGAGAGCATGCCTGAGAAAGATTCAAGCGTGACTAACGCGTGGGCGAAACTCGTGCCCGGTGACATCACGCCGTAACCTATGGTGGCGAAGGTTTGCACGCTGAACCAGAAGGCATCCGCGAAGGAACCCGCGCGAGCGTTCAGAATCGTGCCGTCGCCGCCCCACCAGTAAAGTGCGGCAAATACCCCATTAGCAGAGCAATAGATGGCAAAGAACGAAAGCAGGAGCTTCCACCACGAACTCCGCATGAGGAAATGATAGAGGTCCGTGAAGGGCGTGACACTGAGGCCGCGTGCTTCATAGCGCAACCTGCCGTTCTGGTAGACGGAAGGGCGAGCTGGACGCACCTCTCTGGGAGGGGCGTTCGAAGGCGATTCGGGTGTTGGTTCGGACATGAGTCAGCGAGGTGCTCGCTCAGGGGGCAGGCACAGCGCCGTACAGAGGAGCCGGAATTGCACCGTAGAGAGCTTGGATTGAACCCGCTGCTCCGCCAGCATCTGAGCCACCGCTTGCTGCCGCTCCGCCCGCTGAACTCGTACCGCCCGTTGTCGCGGCGGCTCCGCCGCTTGGCGCCGGTATTGCGCCATACAGGGCCATCACGTTGGTGCCACCACTCGCTTGAGTACCACCGGCGCTCGGTGCGCCACCTGTTTTCGCGGCGGCACCACCTATTGACTTACTACCACCCGTTGCGATTGCACCGCCTGAGGATTTGCCACCCGTTGCGTTGGAGCCCGCAACCGTGTCGTCCCCACAGGCTACCTGCGTGCTGGCAGCTAGCGTTGCGCCAAAAGCGAAGAGTGCAGCACGACTGAGTCGTTTACCTGGAAGTACTGGTGCGGGGCTTGCAGCTAGATCGAGAGGCGCCGAGCAGAACGGGCAGCTGGCTTCAGTGGTGCGAACGTGGCGCGCGCATTCGGGGCAGAGGACGAGGTGTTGGGACATGAAAGAATTTCTCTAAGGAGGCGGGTAATGCTTACGGGAGGGCTGACGCTAAAGGCTGGGGGAGTCGAGCGTGGGCTCTTCGATGATTTCGAAGCGTCCGTGATCGAAGGGTTCGCCGTGGGCCGGGCTGGCTAGCACCAGGCGCTCGCGCTTGCCGTTGCGATCCATCTCTAAGGCTCGATGGTGACAGTAGGGATTGTTGCCTGCTTTGCCCAGCGCCGTAAAGCCTGTCCAGGTGCAACCGGCGCGGCAGGTATCCGCGCAGGCAAAGCTCATCTTCACGAGCTTTGCCTGCGCGAGAGCCGCAATGTCGGCAGGCGAGATCGCACTTGAGCGTGATCTCCCAGACCGCGTAAATAGGGCGCCAGGCCTTGTCGACGGGGCGCACGCTATCAGCCAGGGGAAGCTTGCGGCGTGCGACAGGAGCCTGTGGTGCTATCGGTAGGCTCCGCGGACGCTCGGCCTTGAGCATGCGCTGCCGCTCAGGCTCGGATGTTAGCTGCAGAAGCCGCGATACCGGGAATGGGCTGGTCACTGTTGGCCAGCGTAGAGTGCCGAGACTTCCGCGGGAGAAAGTGCACGATTGTAGAATCGGACATCATCCAGGCTACCCTGGAAAAAGCCGCCTGTTCCGTCGGGCGAGCCGATATGGAAGGGGCTCGTACCCTCACAGTGCTGGGGCGGGCGAGTGGCAGGAGCCGCAACCCCATCCACGTAAATGCTCTGCGCGCGCGCCGCGTCCTGAACAATCGCCACGTGGTGCCACGTATTGAGAGTCACCAGCTTGGCTACCGTGGCAGGCATGAGCTCGTTGGATTCAAACGCAAACCCGTCAAGAATTGCGGCAGCGTTCGGAGGTTGAACCTCAGAGCTGATATACAGTCCGCAGTAGTTCGGGGCAGCAGGCTCATTGGCAATAATCCCCACCCAGCCCTTGAACGTTGCCACATTGACCCAAACAGAAATCGAGAAACTTACCGCGTTTGACCAATTGGTGAAGGCCGCTGCGGCCGGCAAGACCAGATCATTCGCAGCACCGTCAAAGGCCAAAGCCGCTGTGCTCTTTCCCGCTAGCGGCACGGGCACATCGGTGCTTAGCGTCGGCTTCGAAGCGCTGAAGGTGCCGTGGTTAGTGCCCACGGAATCCATGGCGGTTGTACCCACTGTTGCCTCATCGAACTTCCAGTGACCGATCAGGCCGGTGGTCAGGCTGACGGGCCCGAATCCTCCGGCTGCTGTGGCACCGCCCAGGGCAGCACCGCCGGTGCCGCCCGCGTTTGCACCGCCGACGCCTGTGCCGCCCGAAGCAATCTTTGAACCGCCCGCGCCGAACACCCCACCTGACCCGACGCTCGCGAGCTTGCCTCCCATTCCAACCATCGTGTTACCCCCAGAATTCGCCCCGCCAGTGCGTCCGCCGGAGCCGTCGTTTGAACTCCCTGCGAATGGGACGCCTCCGCCGCGTACAACAGCGGGACCAGTATTGGAACAAGCGCCACCCACGGCAGCGAGAAGAAAGAGAAATGAAGCGCGTGATGAAGTCATGACAGCAAAACCCCGGCGTGGAGCCCTTGAAGAATCCGCAGTGCCTATAGCTCATCAAATTCATCTGAACAAGCACTCGGCCTCGGCAGCAGGCACAAAAGACCGGGGTTTATGCATGTGGGTAGGTGTGGGATAGCGGCGGGGGAGACCGAACTCGTTTCAGCAACTACAGGATAACCTCTCGATCCCGTTCTGGAATGATGCTAGTCGCTCCCGCAACGTCCAGTGGATCTAGCTTCTGCCTTCACTCTCCAGCCTCGTCCGCCAGCTGATCGACGGCTTCCCGCAGGTGTGCTCCCTGGGCTGCCGCTCACGGCGCTGGCACCCATGCAGCGCATTACGGACTTGCCGTTCATGCGAGTGATCGCCGAGTACGGTGCGCCGGATTATTTTTTCACGGAATATTTCAGAATTCATCCCGCGTGGAACCTGGAGAAATCGATTCTTCAGGCTATCACGGAGAATCGAACCGGGCGGCCCGTCTTCGCGCAGATCATGGGTGAAGATGTTAGCTTGATGAGACGCGCGGTTGCTGAGCTTGTCAAGTATCCGATTGCGGGCGTGGACCTGAATATGGGCTGCCCTGTTCCGGCCATCTACAAGCGCAATGTGGGTGGGGGGTTGCTCCGCGACCCCGAAAAAGTCGATGAAGTGCTGGGCGCGCTGCGTGCAGCGACGCGCGGACTCTTTACTGTCAAAATGCGCGTTGGTTTCGAATCGCACGCACATTTCGACAGCATTCTGGCGTTGATCAATAAGCATTCCGTTGACCTGTTGAGCCTCCACGGGCGCACCGTGATGGAACGCTATAACGGCGATGTTCACTACGATTTGATCGCCCACGCGGTGCGTGTGGTGAAGTGCCCAGTCCTCGCCAATGGCAACATCACTTCCGCCGAGAAAGCGGCCAGGGTGCTAGCGGAGACGGGCGCGGCCGGCGTGATGCTGGGGCGGCATGCGATCCGCAATCCGTTCATTTTTCGCCAATGCCGAGAGCTCTTTCAAGGCTTGCCGCTCACCCCCGTGTCGCTCCTCGACATTCGCGGCTACGTTGAGAAGCTCTACTGCGCCATGTATATCGATGGAATGCCCGCGAGCGCCCAAGTCAACGCTACCAAGCGTTTCCTGAATTTTGTGGGAACCAGCGTCGATCCCGCTGGCATGTTCATTCACGATATGCGACGCGCGAATACTGATCAGGAGTTGTTTGCGGTGTGCGACCGATACTTGACACGGCGGGGTGCGGAGCCCTTCGAGCTGGAGCCCTTTTCGGGCGTTTTAGCGCGCCCAAACTGCGAGAGCTAAATGCTGACCGCGGCGCTATTGGGTATCCTTTTAGGCTTCCTGGGTTCAATTCCTGTGGCTGGGCCCATCAGCTTGCTGGTCCTGGCGTACGGCTTGGAGGGTCGGGTACGCAACGGCTTATTCCTGGCAGCGGGTGCGTCACTCGCGGAAAGTGTGTACGCGTACCTCGCATTCTGGGGGTTTGGCGAGCTGTTGGCGCGGTTGCCGTGGATCGAACCCGTGAGCCGTGGCTTGGCCGCAATTCTTCTGATCACCTTGGGGGTGCGTTTCTGGCAACGGAAACCCCCAACGGAAGCTGAGCCCCAGCCCTCGCCCCTAGCCGTTGGTGATAGGCGCAGTTTTCTCCTGGGTCTGACAATCACAGCTTTCAATCCAACCCTCATCGCAACCTGGCTCGCTGCGGTAACGCTTCTGCGAGCGTCCAATCTGGTAGACTTTGGCGTTGGGCGAGCGCTGATGTTTGCGACGGGTGTGGCCGTGGGCATTGCTGCCTGGTTTGGCGTGCTGTTGAAGCTCTTGGTGCGCTATCAGCAGCGTTTTTCAGCTTCTTCGCTGAACCGATTGCTTCAAGCCATGGGCGCCGTATTGGCCTTGCTGGGAGTCGTTTTCGCTGGGCTTTTTGCGCAGTATGTGTTCAAGCAATTTTGATGGGCCGTGTCGCGCTGCGCTGTACTTCAGCACCTTAGGTTGGCTGGCGGCAGCAGCTCCATTTCGTTCCATGGAAGATAGTAAGCATGCTTACTATCTTGTCTTCGACTTTGAGATAGAGGTCACGGACAAGGTTGGGACCACTTTGGATTCTCAACCTCTTCTGCGCGGGCGCGGCGCCGAATCATCTGCTGATCGCTTCTTTTTCTGTTGTTGGCCTTCCGCCTAGCTTCGACCGGTGGAGGCCACGTAAAGCCCGAGCACCACCAACAGCGCTCCGGCTAGCTTCTGCGTCGTCACCGCCTCGCCGAAGAAGTGTGCAGAAGCCAGCATCACGAGCACGAACGCCAAGGACATAAAAGGGTAGGCATAGCTCAGAGGCAGCTGAGTCATTGCGGCCATCCAGGTGAGCGAAGCCAAAAAGGCTGCAACAAAGCCGGAAAGCACCCAAACGTCGAGCAGGCGCCGCAACAGGAACTCCAACTTACCTAAGCCGTCTTCCGGTAAAGTTCCTGCCAGGCCCACTCGCCACTTGATGATCAGCTGACCGTAGACGGTGAGCAAAATTGTCGCTCCCACGTAGGATAGGCCAACAAGTGCCGATTTCTCGGTCATCATTTCACTCTTCATGTCGACTCCCGTTCGAGGAGCTGAAAGAGGTACTGCCCGTAGCTCGTCTTCCGCAGCGGTTCAGCGAGCAAGCGCACTTGAGCCGCGTCGATCCAGCCCCGTCCGAAGGCGATTTCTTCTGGGCAAGCCACCTGCAGCCCCTGACGTACCTGAATGGTTTGGATGAAGTTCGATGCTTGTAGCAAGGCTTCGGGAGTGCCGGTGTCCAACCAGGCTATCCCGCGCCCGAGCTTTCGAACTCGTAGCTCTCCTTGCTCAAGGTACAGGCGGTTCAGATCCGTGATCTCCAACTCACCGCGGGCGGAGGGCTTGAGCGCCTGCGCGAGCCGCGTCACCTGTGAGTCGTAAAAATAGAGCCCTGTGATGGCGTAGTTGGAGCGCGGCTTCTGCGGTTTCTCCTCTATTCCCAGCACTCTGCCGTCGGCGTCAAATTCGGCCACGCCGAACTCCTCGGGATTCTTCACGTGGTACCCAAATACGGTGGCACCGTGCGAGTGTTGAGCGCTTTCCTCGAGGATGCTGATCAGCCCGTGGCCATAAAAGATATTGTCCCCCAGCACGAGCGCACAGGGCTCTTCCGCGATGAAGTCGCTGCCAATCAAGAATGCCTGCGCCAGCCCATCCGGGCTTGGCTGAACGGCATAACTGATGCGCATGCCCCATTGGCTGCCGTCGTTGAGCAGAACGTGAAACAAACGTTGCTCTTCCGGTGTGGTGATCAACAGCACGTCTCGAATGCCAGCCAGCATCAACGTGGTCAATGGGAAATAAACCATCGGTTTATCGTAGATCGACAACAGCTGCTTGCTAACGGCTTTGGTCAGCGGATGCAGCCGTGTTCCACTGCCTCCGGCTAAGACGATGCCCTTCTTGATCATAACGTTCTTTGCCTCATGGTGCTTCGCCACGCCCTTCATAGTTGACGTCGATCCATTTTCGATACTCCCCGGTTCGAACCTGTTCGACCCAAGCTTGATTCTCCAAATACCAGCGCACTGTCTTCTTTAAGCCCGAATCGAAGGTTTCGCGTGCGCTCCAGCCGCACTCGCGAGTGAGCTTGGATGAATCGATCGCGTAGCGCATATCGTGCCCCGGGCGATCGGCGACATAGGTGATGAGCTGCATGAGATCGGCGAGCGGCGTGCCTGTTTGTTCGGCGATGAGGTGGCACAAGCGCTCGACAACGTCGATATTGCGGATCTCGTTGTGTCCGCCGACATTGTACGTCTCGCCCACGCGGCCGCGTTCGATCACGGCCCAGATCGCTTCACAATGGTCGTCCACATACAGCCAATCGCGAACGTTCAACCCGCGACCATAAACCGGGAGCGGCTTTCTTTCGAGCGCGTTCAGCAACATGAGCGGGATGAGCTTCTCCGGGAACTGACGGGGCCCGTAGTTGTTGGAGCAATTGCTGATCGTGATCGGGATCCCAAAGGTTCTGTGGTAGGCGCGCACCAGGTGATCGCTCGCCGCTTTCGACGCGGAATAAGGGCTGGACGGATCATACGCGGTGGTTTCAGTGAACAGTCCTGTTTCTCCAAGCGAACCGTAGACTTCGTCGGTGCTCACGTGATGGAAGCGCCGAGCACCCGCCCCAACCCAAACTTCGCGCGCTGCTTCGAGCAGGTTGAAGGTGCCCTCAATGTTGGAGCGGATGAAGGCACGTGGAGCCTGAATGCTGCGATCAACATGGCTTTCCGCAGCGAAGTGCACCACGAGCTCGGGCACGTGACGCACAAATACGTCTCGAACCGCGGCGTTGTCCTCAATATCAATCCGCTCAAACGCATAGTTGGGAGCGCTCGCGATGCCCAGAAGGTTCGCTGGATTCGCCGCGTACGTCAGTTTGTCGATGTTCAAAAACTGATGCTGCGGGTAGCGCGGTACCGACAGATTCAAAAAGCCCGAACCGATGAAGCCGGCGCCGCCGGTAACAAGCACCTTCATGCGGGCCGGTCTATAGACCAGCGGTTGCCTGTCGGCAACGGCACACCCAACGCTCGTGCGCCCCTTGACTCAATCTCTCCTCCAGAGGGTGAGGGTGCGGAGCGTGGCCACACGGCGGAAACCGTTAGCTGGGAGACTCGCGATGGTTCGCCGGCAGTCGTGGATCACACACGTCTCGCGGTCCGTCTCCGATTGCTTCCGGAGCACGATCACTGCGGCGAGCGTCTTGGAGGCGAGGGTGGCCTCAGCGTTGACATGCAGAGCTCCCCAGCCGTACCCGAGCGCAAACGAGCGCGACTGCGTACCCAAGAGGAAGTGCAGCTCATTGTGGCGTGGAGGCAAGATCAGGATGTCTTCCCCGCTGTGAACGAGGCTTGCCAGACGTTCGATGTCCTCCGCCATGTCGCGCTTGAGCCAGGGATGGCCGAGATCGGGGGCATCGACGGTGACCGCCGGCGGCCAAAGGAAGAACATCTGACTACCCCGTTCTTTTGCGCGGACAAAGGGCAGCGCCGCGACAAACAGCGCAGCAAATTTCAACCAGCGGTGGCGGTTGAAAACTTCTTTATAGCGCTCGCTCAGAGCTGCGGCAACCACAACGCAACCTAGGAGCATCCAAGGCGCGGTGAGTAGCGCATAGTGCGCGTAGCCGCGCTTGGTATACTCAAGCAGCGTGCCCAAGGCCGCGGCACTCGAAAAAGCTGTGATGTTCAGCCAGCGCTCAGAACATACTTGACGCCCTCGGAGCAGCAATACAGGTAGCATGCTGCCCGCAATGCACGTAGCAATCACCAGTGGTTTCAGCTGGTGAAATGCTGATTCGAGATTGGCCCGTAGGCTACCGTTCGGATCATAGCCTTGTGCCGATTGCAAGCCCGCGCGCAGAGGAAAGAGCCCGTGCCCTTCAGCGAGAATACCGACCAAGAAGGCAAGCGCCGCCATCCCCGGAATGAGAGCGAGCGCGAGGGGCTGGTGCCTGCGTTCACGTTCCGCACACAACGCGAGCCCAACCAGCCCGACCCAGCCTAACGACTGAAGGCTCCCCTGCTGCTTCACGTACGCGGCCAAGCCGATCCCCGCACCCAAGGCAGCTCCGAGGAGCAGACCGCGCCGTCCGCGCAGGGATTCTCCTCCCCAGATAGCCACTCCAAGCAAGATCGGCAACGAGCTGATGGGTTCGGCGATTGCGTACCCACCCTCAGCCCGAGCACAGATCCAAACGTAACCTAGCGTGGCGAGTACCGGCAGCGCCCAGCCGCGACCACATCTTCTCACCGTGATTCCCAGGAGGACTGCGTTGCTTGCCAGCACTGCGAGGTACGCCCACTGTGCCGCGGCGAGTGAGCGTTCGCTTGAGGCGAGGACTAACTGCCAGAATCGGGAAAGACCGGGGAAATAGGCATAGACGTTATCCGTTGCGGCGAAGCCATCCAGCGCGTCTCGTGCGACACAGAGAAAGTAGTAGAAATCTGTTCCCTGGAGCTGCGGGCGCAGGGCCAGAAGAAACTGGGCTGCATGGACGAGGCCGTACAGGCAGGCCACGACCAAAACGCCGCCAGAATACGGCCGGGCGAAGCGACGAACGGGCTTCCAGTACTCAAGGACGACTGCGGGCACGGCCAACGCAGCGACAGCTATGGCCAGAGCTCTCACGTGCGCGGGCGGGTCGAGGAGCCAATTCATGGGCTTGGACCCTAGTACGGATGCTTGTCTGGATTGAAGGGCGCATGCGAAGCGTCTACGGTCAGGGATTCGTGAAGTCGCTATCCGTCGTCATTCCAGTCTTTAACAGTGAGGAGTCTCTGCCGCGTCTCCTTGTGGATTTGTCAGCTGTACTATCGGAGCTAGTTTCCGCGCACGAGATCATTCTGGTGAACGACGGGAGTAGCGATAGGAGTGAGGATGTTATCCGGGCTCTCGTGGCCCAGTACCCCAACGTGCGTGGGGTCGAGCTGATGCGCAATTACGGCCAACACAACGCACTCGTTGCTGGGATCTGTGCGGCACGCCACCCGGTGGTAGTCACGATGGATGACGACCTCCAGCACCCACCCTCCGAGATCCACCTGCTCCTCGAGAAATTGGCGATGGGGTTCGACGTCGTCTATGGGGTCCCCGAGCAGGAGCAGCACGGATTGGCACGCGATATTGCTTCGCAAGTTACCAAATTTGTTCTCAAAGGCGCGATGGGTGCTGATACAGCCCGCCGGATTAGCGCGTTCCGAGCCTTTCGCCGTGAAGCGACCGCTGCGTTCGCGGGTCACCGTGGCTCGTATGTTAACGTTGACGTGCTCCTCACCTGGGGCACGACGCGCTTCTCATCGGTCCTTGTCCGCCACGACGAACGCAGGTTCGGTAAATCCAACTATACTCTAAGGAAATTGGTTGTTCACGCACTCAACATGGTGACCGGGTTCAGTGTTCTACCGCTTCAAATCGCGAGCTTTGTTGGATTCGCGGCTCTCGGTTTTGGGCTTTTTGTGCTCGCCTACGTTGTTTTGCGTTACGTGGTCCAAGGGACGAGCGTTCCCGGTTTTCCGTTCCTAGCTTCAGTGGTCTCAATTTTTGCTGGCGCGCAATTGTTCGCGATCGGAGTCATTGGCGAATATTTGGCTAGAATTCATTTTCGACTGATGGATAAGCCGCTCTACGCAGTCAGAAGCGACTCGGGCGCGCAGGATGCTTGAGTCGCTTGATTGGGACTCGGAGCACTTCGGTTTCCCCATTGCGCGAGTCCAGGGTTCCCTGGTCTCCGCGGCGGGCGCTGTGTCGCTGGCGGGTGCAGCGGATCGGTTTCAGTGCGTCTATTTGCTTGCGGATCCGAACGATCTAGAGACAGCTGAAATCGCGGCTCAAATGGGGTTTGTAGTCGTGGACGTGCGGCTGACCCTGTCTCGGACGTTAGGCACTGATATTCCTGTCGCGAGATCTCCGTCCGTAAGGCAAGGGACTTCAACGGATATCGATCCTCTAAAGCGGATCGCAAGCAACGCCCACACCGACACTCGGTTTTACTTCGATACGAAATTCCCCCGATCGCGGGTCGACGAGATGTACTCAATTTGGCTGGAAAAGGCCTTCCGAGAGGCGCCTGAGGGCGTTTTCGTCGCCACCCAAAATGGAGCGCCCTGTGGTTACATCACGTGTCAGGTCCGGGACGCCACAACTGGCGTCATTGGACTCGTTGGAGTTGGCGAAGCCGCTCGTGGGCAAGGCCTTGGTCAAGCGCTCACGGCCGCTGCACTCCGGTGGTTTCAAGAACGCGGCCTGGAACGCGTCGAGGTTGTCACGCAAATGCGTAATCTTAGCGCGCAGAGACTCTACGCGCGCATGGGATTCCTCCCGCATGCTGTGAGCGTTTGGTATCACCGTTGGCAGAAGTAGACCTGAAGCGGCATCGGTTCAAACGGCGAAGGCCTTCGTTCGCTCGATCACAAACGCTTGCTCCTCGGCCGTGAGAGAGCCGAAAAGTGGCAGCCGAACGAGCCGGTCGCTGACATTTTCAGTGATCGGACAATCTCCCGAGCGCGAACCAAGCTGCTGACCCATAGCGGATGTGTGCAGCGGTACGTAATGAAACGGTGTCATGATCCCCACCGCTTTCATATGCGCGATAAACGCTTGGCGTCGCTCAAGCGTCGGAAGAAGCATGTAGAAGAGGTGTGCCGGATGCTCGCACCCAGGGGGTATTGTTGGTAGCACGACTCCATTTTCGCCCGCCCAATCGGTGAGCTCCGCCAAGTAGCGATCCCATACCGTGTGGCGGTGCGCCTGGAGGCTGGTGTGGGCTGTCAGTTGAGCGAAGAGGACCGCGCTCAGGATCTCGGAGGGCAGGTAGCTTGAGCCAAGGTCCACCCAACCGTACTTGTCGACCTGCCCGCGAAAAAATAAACTGCGGTTAGTGCCCTTCTCGCGGATGATCTCGGCACGGTTCAAGTACGACAGATCATTGATAAGAAGCGCGCCACCTTCTCCGCAGGAAATGTTTTTTGTTTCATGGAAGCTTAGGGTGGCGAAGGTTCCGAAACTGCCGAGTGGGCGTCCATGGAGCGTCCCGAAGAGCCCGTGTGCGTTGTCTTCAACGACGGGCACACGGTGGCGTTCGCCGATCCTAAGGAGTGTCTCCATTTCGCAGGCGACCCCCGCGTAGTGCACGGCGATGATTGCCCGAGTCTTTGCGGTGATCTTGGACTCAACGAGGTGCTCATCGAGGTTCAATGTGTCAGGGCGGATATCTACGAAGACCGGACGTGCACCCCGCAGCACGAACGCATTTGCGGTGCTGACGAATGTGAAGGAAGGCAGGATGACCTCGTCCCCGGCACGAATGTCGAGCAGCAGTGCAGTCATTTCGAGTGCATGAGTGCAAGAGGTGGTGAGCAGTGCCTTTTTCGAACCAGTCAACGCCTCCAGTGCGGCGTGACACTGCGCTGTGAATGGTCCATCGCCTGAGACGTGTCCGCCGGCGAGCACCTGGCGAATGTTATTCAACTCATCGCCTGAAATTGAGGGTCTGTTAAATGGGATCTTCAATAGGGGGCGAATGCTAGCCTGTCGGTCGAACGCCTGTCACGCTGTGATCGATCTACCTCGGCCAGAATCCCGAAGCAGCATGTTTGCCCTTAGTTCACCAAGTGGGTACGGCGTCGATGACCTGATGGCAGTCCCAACCGAAGAGACTCTTAGTCTGTTTGTCACTCCGCTGAGGCACAGCGAAGCGCTCGTCAACCAAGGCTGCAGCTGAGACGCAGCGCCGCACACTAAGCCTGCTTGTGCGTGGGGAACCGGTGTCTCACCAACCGTAGCCGTCTGGTCGATACACCGGAGAAAAAGGGCCAAGCTTCTGCCGGATCCACCAAGCGCCCGTTCTTTGGTGCTCAGCTTGAGTTGTGAATCGGTAGTTGTAAAGTGTCACGCGCACGAAGCGCGGTGGGGTTTTAGGGAATGGATTTCGTTGGAAAAGCGCTAGCACCTCAGGCGAGCCCTCAAGCAGGCGTTGACACAAGGAACTTACCCAGGGCGCATCCGGGAGGCTTCCTAGAGCGGCAAACCAAAGTTGCCAATCTAAGCGTGGCATGTGTGGCGTCACGAACTTGGGGCGTTCACTGGGGTCGCCAGGTTTCGCCTGCAACTCGTAGGCAAGAAAATACGTGCCGTCAGCGCTGCCCTCAATTACTAATTCTTGGCGCGAGATTGTCATCACCGCAAACAGGCCGTACTGGTTCACGACTCGAAACGGAGCGAGCACTTGGACAAGTTGCGGCACGGGCCAGAGGAACCGTAGATTCAGCTAAAATGCGCCCAAAAGTGGCATAGCGCTGAGCGAAAACAAGAGCACGGCTAGGCTCCGCGAGCTGATGCGGCGAGCACGGGAAGGAACGTGATCGTCTTCTGCTCGGCAGCGCTGTCGGAGCCACCGAGGCCACACGCTGTCGTCGAGCAAGAGCAGGCAGAGTGCCAGCACCAAGAGATTGAAAAACCCGTAGTTGCCAGTTAAGAGAATCAAGACCTGCAGACAGGCTAGCGCGAGCGCTCCAAACAGCCGGAAGAGTCGCGGGGCAAAAACGAGGAAGGCACAAAGACCCTCAATGGCGAACATTGCCAACACGGAAACGTGGTGGAAGGACTCGGGGAGCCCATGTCCCAGTAGCGGCTGAGGCCCTCGCTGTTGGCCACCGCCTGCAGCAGCTCATGGGCTGGCAGGATTCCATGGCTTCCCACCAATCCCAAGATTTGGGTCGCGAGAGACAGGAATGCACACAGGTAGACCAACGCCAGGGCGCGAAGGAAAATCCAGACCGTGAGGGCCTGCTCGTTCTCTCCGCTCGTCATGGCACACCGCGTAATCTAGCTAGCAAACATCCCTGTGACCAGATTGATCGCGACCGCCAAATGGTAGTGTCGTAGACGAATGACAGAGAGCGTGGGAAAGCTTGGTGTGGCGCATCTGCGCGCTTGAAACCATCACATCTGAAACCGCCAATAATCCGAAGCCAACAGCGAGCGTTCGCCCTGGATCTTCTGCCGCCGCTCGCCGCTGCGCATCGCTACCTAAGGTCAGTCCCCAGGTGAGAACTAGAAATGTGAAAGCGGTGACATCCCAACCACACTCCGAGCACCATGCAGAGGCCGCCGCGAACAATCGCGCGCCGAAGCCCGGTTGCGGCGGGACTTTGAGTAGGCTGCGTTCCATGACCACGGATGTCCAGAGCCCGACTTTGACGTCCGTCGCGAGCCGTCCGCAGGAATCACTCGCTAACGGCTAGATAAGGCGTCATGTCCATTCCGGGGTAGCGGAGTCCAACATCGCGCAGGGTTTGTGCGTCCCAATAGCTGTCACCTGGCTTCGGAAAACCGAACAAGCTTCGCTCTTTTGGGGTCATTCTGAGCATGGCGTCGTCCCAATGTGTGCCAACTCGATCGGGCCAGGCCATCTTACCGGTCCACGCGAGCCCACGGGGCATGAAGTCCACAAGGAGTGCAAATCGTGATCGCCCGGGCGCCGTGAAGTTGGAACCGCGATGCAGTATGTCGGTCTTGTAGATGAAAAGAGAACCTGCATTGCCGGTCACGGAAACTTCCTTGTCAAACATTTCGCCCATCGGCAGTTGGCTCGGCACCAGAGGCACAGTTTTCCCGTACTCTTGGGGTACCACTTTGGTGGGGCCGTCGGCTTCCGTCACATCCGAAAGCAGGATGAATGTTGTCATCTGGCGGTGTGAGCTCGCCGATTGTGGAACGACCAAGGTGTGATTGCCGTAGTCTCGGTGGTGTGCCTGGTCGTAATCGATGGCGCCAGCATATTTGGCCCAGAGTTCGACTTTATACAGGTGTAGATCGGTGGTGCCACAGAAGCGTTCTGCCGCATCCACCAGATCTGGATTGACCGCCAATCGATTCAGGGCCCACGAAGGGTAGGGGAACAGACGCAAGCCGGAAAACTGAGTTCGCGAAAAAGACTCGTAGGCCTCGGGCGCTGAAAAGTAGTCTTTCGGGCGCGGAAACACTTCAAAGAGCGCTTCGGTTGCTGCGCCGAGCGCTTCGGCATCCAGAAAATCTTCGACGATCGTGAAGCCCTGGGTTTCGATTTCCTGCAATTTCGAATCGGGGATGCGCATCTCAAGGATCCATGTTGTAGGTCAAAGGTGGAACGCCCGGAACATCGGTTTGAAGTGAAAAGAGCGAGCCGGCGAGGCGCTCGTAGCGGCTCGTCATCATCCCGGCAGTTGTGATGTACAACGTCGATAGATCCGTTCCGCCAAATTCCGCGGTCGTGATGTTGGTGCAGGGCATTTCAATCACTCGGTCCAACTTGCCCGACGGAGATACGCGCACAATGCAACCGCCGCCAAAGCGACAGTTCCAGAGATAGCCTTCGGCATCGACCGTGGATCCATCCGGCCGTCCGCGCTCGAACCCCTCGAAGAAGGCTGTTTCGTTACGGATCATGCGCGTCTGCTGGTCATAGTCGTAACGCCAGATCACATTTTGAGCGGTGTCTCCAAAATAGAAATGCTTTCGATCCGGAGAAAAGCAGACCGTATTGGAAATGCCGATGTTGTCTTTAACGCGAAGCGGTGGGCCTGCAGCGTCGATGCGGTAAAGCTCTCCGAGCGCGCCCACGACCTCACCGGGCGTCCCGTCTTCGCCCACGTTGTTTGCCATTGATCCGATCCAAAGCTCACCGCCGGGCCCGGGTCGACCATCGTTCAATCTGACTTTTGGCCAAGCTGCGAGCCCAAAGCCATGGTCGGAGCGCTTGTCGGTGGCAGGTTCCCAGACGAGGAGCTTTGAGCCGATGGCGAGCAACAACACGCCGGCGCGGTTGGTCAGGAACAGCGCGACACAGGGTTGATTAAAGTGCCAGCTCCGAACCGAATTGGTTTTCGGATCCAAGCGATGCACGAGGAATCGATTGACATCAGTCCAATACAGAACGTTGTCCTTGGGTGACCAAGTTGCGGCTTCTCCGCACTGATCTCCAATGGGTGCAACACATTGGATCTTCTGGCTAAAATCTTTCATTTTGCTCCTTGATTCGGAGCGTTTAGCAGGCCCGCCCTAGGGTGGCTACCCGCGCAGCCGACTTCCACCTACCCTATCTTGCGGCAGCGATCGACATCGGGCTAAGTTGCGGCGTTGATCGGAGGAGATTTAATGTTCAAGACTAGAGACTTGTGGGTGCGGAATTGTCTAGTTGCTGTCGCCGGTTTCTTTGCCGCTAGCTGCGGCCACGCCTTCACCGAGTGTGGAGATGCTTGCGGCTCCTCGAGTGTTGGGGGTACGCCAGGCGTCGCAACGGGTGGCTCAGGCAGTTCTTCTGGCGGCTCAAATAGTATTTCTGGTGGCTCAAGCGCGCTCGGCGGCAGCGGGGCTCAGCCGCAAGCGACAAGCTTGTTCGTAGACACGATCAAAGTCAGCACCGTCGATAAAGTCGACCTGCTGTTTGCGCTGGATAACTCGGTGAGCATGGCCGACAAACAACGCTTGCTCAAGGACTCGGTGCCCGCGTTGTTCACACGACTCATGCTTCCGGACTGCATCAGCAGCGTTAATCCGAGTATGCGTATGTCGGGGCTCGCAACATGTCCAGTTGGTTATGCGCGCGAGTTCAGCCCCGTCACTGACATCCATATTGGTGTTGTCTCCTCGAGCTTAGGTGGGCACGGCAGCATGGAATGTTCCAGAATCCCCGAGCAGAACGATGCCGCCCATTTGATAGGGGTTACGGCACGTGGAAAGGGTACCCCGACTTACAATAACCTCGGTTTTCTCGCGTGGGATCCTACCGCTCAGCACGCCCCACCGGGCGAAGCCAACGCCGATACGCTCATCAAGAATTTCCAAGACCTGGTAGCGATCACGGGTGAAAGCGGTTGCGGCTTCGAAGCTCAGCTTGAGTCCTGGTATCGGTTCCTCATCGAACCCGAGCCGTACATGACGGTTAGCTTAGACCCTGCAACCCAAACGACAGTCCAGGCGGGGCTGGATATGGACCTTCTGAATCAGCGCAAGGCCTTCCTCCGCGCAGATTCGCTGTTGGCGATCATCATGCTGACGGATGAAAACGATTGTTCGGTTGTGGACGAAGGCTTGGGTTGGCTCGTCGGTACCAGTTTGATTGAGGGAGGCGGTGTGCCGAAGCGCTTCAACTTCCCGCGTCCCACATCAATTTGTGAAAGTGCGCCGAACAGTCCTTGCTGTCGGTCTTGTGCAAGCACGGAAGCCCTTCCACCTATGGGCTGCGATCCCTTGGGTGCGGATCCGCAGTGTCAGAGAACGCCACCCGCGAATTCCCTCTCGCTCGAGGCGGCCAAGGATCCGCTCAACTTGCGCTGTTTTCACCAGAAAAAGCGCTTCGGTTTGGATCTGCTGTATCCAACCGAGCGTTACGTGTTGGGCCTTAGGGAGCCGAGTCTGGTCATTCCTGATCGCACCGATCCCAAAGGGTTGAAGACCAAGACTGTGCCAAATCCTATCTATACGGATCTCCAGGGCAATGCGCCGTTCGTGCGCGGACCAGAATGGGTGTTCGTGGCTGGCATCGTGGGTGTTCCTTGGCAGGACATCGCTGATGACGCGAGTTTGTCTCCAAATACTGGGCTGAAGTACCTGACCGCTAACGAGCTCAGCAAGAGGAACGTTTGGAATGACATTCTGGGCACACCGGTCACGGGCCTGAACCCCAAGGATCCGTTGATGATCGAGTCCGTGGCTCCACGCAGCGGAATCAACCCTCGGACGGGAACGGCGTTGGCGCCTGCTACTTCCACGAACCCGAAGGAAAATCCGATCAACGGGCATGAATTCAATAACGCAGACGGTGACGATCTTCAGTATGCCTGCATCTTTGATCTCCCTGAGGCGTCAAGAGATTGCACCAATACGACGGGTGGCTGCGACTGCGGCTCGCCCCCAAGCGGCCTGGAACTCTTGGCGACAATCCATGCGCGCGTTGCCGCCAACAACAGTCCACTCTGTAATCCACCAACCGGCGGCCCGGCGTCGACCACACAACACGCAGGAAAAGCGTATCCGGGGCTCCGCATCCTCCAAGTACTTAAGGACTATGGACCGAATGCTGTAGTGGCATCCGCTTGCCCCAAGATTTCAAAAGCGTTGAACGGCGCTGAAAAAGCCAGTTCGAGTTATGGGTACAACCCGGCAATGCATGCGCTCGTGGATCGGTTTGCGGACAGTTTCACTCAGCGATGCCTTCCGCGGGCGCTCGTGCCCAATAAGGCCACGGGTGCGGTGCCCTGCAGTGTCGTCGAGGCCTACCTGCCCAAGCCTGGTGAAGCGTGCAGCTGTGGTGCGGGTCGTCTGGCGGGTCCGGTCGGAGCTGTGCCTCAAAGCGAGTCGTTGGCAAACGTCGTTCGCGGGCGACTTCAGCAGGAAGGGCAGTGCGCAGACGCAGCCTCGTGTCAAAGCTTCTGTCTGTGTGAGATCGAGCAGCTTGCGGGCAATCAGGGCTGTGAAAGCGATAACCCACCTCCGGCAGGACTTGCGGGATTCTGCTATATTGACGCGACGGCTGGCATTGGTGATCCGGCGTTGGTTGGCGCGTGTCCTGCTTCCGAAAAACGTGAATTGCGCTTTGTGGGGTCAGCCACACCACGACCTGGCGCGACCGCGTTGATTGCGTGCTCAGGGCCGATGCTCTGATGAACCTATGGCAATGGGGAGAAGATGGCGATAGCTCGCGTGGTGCCATTGAGCGACGAACCAATGAACGCGGTGTTGGCATTGAGTGACAAGGGGATTCCGAAGGGTGCGGTCGTGCCGCCACCGGGTGGCCCCGTCAGCCGGGCACCCTGAGCCCAAACTCCATTGTTGTTGGTGAAGACGTAGGCATATCCTCAACGGTCGACAGCTTTGCGACAAAGACTCGCAGATTGACGTGATATTGTCTGTTTGCTCCAGCCGCGAGCGCAATAGTGTTAACTGATCGTTACCTTAACAAGTCCAATGCGCGTCCTCGTCAGAGAGGGGAGCTTGCCAAGCATGACAAGGCGGTCGTAAGCCAAAAACACCAGCAAGTGATAGAAGCCAAGAGCCACCAGAACGTGCCAAACGCTGTGCAGTTGGAGATAAGGGATGCCGCTTCGGGGCAGAAGAATGCTGACCCATTCGCAGTAGCGCAGATCCACGAACCAAACGACGATGCCAATCAGATAGCAACACATGCCAAGCCAGAACACCCGGCGTGCCTTGGTTCCTGCATGGCTAGCGCTGATCTGAAACGTGCGCAGAAGCGCGAACAGCTCAAGAGTGCCAAAGCTGATGTGAAATGAGTAAAATTGCACCGGGCCGTGGGTGAGCGATGTCAGCAGGGTTATCAAGACTCCGTGCGCGCAGAGCAGCCACGGGAACCAAACACCCAGGCGTCGCCCCGGTTGCCTCTCGATCAAGATGTAAACCATGATCAAGGCCGAATAGAGCATGGGCAGCTCATCCAGCATCTGGAGTTCAAAGCGCAACGTCGCATGGAACGCAACACTGCCCGCGCCCACCACCGCGACAGCCGCAAAGGCTGCCAGAAATCGACGTTCCAGGAGCCGGAAGTGCACAAGAATACCTGTGACGGCAACAGCCACAATAGCCAAACTGGAAATGGTATTGAAGAATTCAGCCACATAACGCGTGATCGCGTAGTTGGGCTCGCACCAGTCTATCGTGGACGTGGGCGCTCCCCAGAAACCGTCTAGTTGGCGAGGCATCGCGTCAATCTAGGGGGAAACGGAGCTGGGGCGAAGCCCCGCTGGGTGCTGGATGGATCTCCACCTCGCTCTCGATGAGCGCTAAAGGCATCGGGTTCTAAGCGACGAGAGCGGATCGGGCCGCCGGTGCTGCCTTCGAGCCAAGTACAAGATAGTAAGCATGCTTACTACCTTGCAGTGTGCGTGGGTGGTTCCCGCCACCGAGTTTGATTCGCCGCGCGTTCGTTGTGTCACTCTCTTCGTTGGCGAACGCGGAGAGCGTGCCTGGGATCCTTGGGAAGCTCCTCATGTCCCTGGTCACGACTTGGTAGTCGAGAGCGATTGCGGTTGCACCGATCATGAGATCGTGCGCGCCCACCTGAGATCGATAAAGCTCCGCGGAGAGCCGCGCGTGCACGCGGGCGGTCACAAGATCGAACGCGACGACATCGAGATAGGAAAGGAGCCGCTCGACGAACGCTTCCCGACGAGAGCGCTGCGCTACCGTTGCGGCCCGGTGAACTCCGTGCAGCAGCTCCGATGCCGTGATGGCCGCAAGGGCCACCGCGTCCTCACCGAGTGAGGCCAGCTTTTCGGCAAGGTCGAGCTTGCCGCGCTCGGCAGCCACGAGAATGCTCGAGTCGATCAGCGTCCCCATGGTGACTTGGGAGCCTTGGGTTGCCGTTTGCTCACGCGCTCGACGTCCTTCCGGAACTGCGCGTCTGGCTTTGACAAAGATGCAACGACGCTGGCTAGCTGGCGGGCCGTGCGGGCAACGACGCGAACCGGTGTGAGCCGGCAAACCGCTTCGCCGCCCTTCTCGATGAGGAACTCCTCACCACGGTAGTGCACACGCGACAGGACGTCGGAGAAGGACCGTGCCGCTCGGGTAGCTGAAATCGTGGTCGCCATGTGAGTATCAGATTATCAGATTCTTCGAGATTGGCCAGAGAGTAGTCGGCGACTAACGGTGCGACGCGTGCCGGGCGCGACCAGCCGTGATCCAAGGTTCGAGCCGCATACCACTCGCGCTCGACCGGGTCGGAGACCTTGGGCAGTAAGGCCACCACGTGGAACCACGGCAATTGGTCAGCAGGTTCCTGACCAATTTGGCGATGGGGACACAACTCGGCGAAAAACCTCATATATTTGAGGTTCGAGCTTGGCGGCCCGCAAGCAATTCCAGTCGAATCTAGCGGTGGACCCGGAGTTGTCCCGCTTGCTCGCAGAAGCCCGTGCAAAAGAAGTGTCCGAGGAGGACCTTCACGAACAGCGTATTAGCTTCGCGTTCGGCAATGCCCCTGAGTCGTCGTACATCACGAAAGAATCCGTGCGGCTCGCCTCGCAACACATTCGGCTGAAGCCCTGAGCCGCGAACTGCCCGGTCATGTCAGTCCGAGAATCAGACAGCCCTGAGCTCTTCGCGCGGGTACAGGAGCAAAACCTGCTGCGGCAATACGACTTGCTGACCAATTGCATCGAGATCGGGCTGATCAAGAGCGTTGAGGCGTTCGACAAGTACACGCTGTGGGCCCTGAATTCGGCGGCTGTCTCGAACATTGCACAGTTTGGTGGCCGCTTCCGTGAGCAGCCAATCTACGTCGGCAATCACATCCCACCGCACTTCGATGACGTCCCTAATTTGGTCGACCAGCTCCTTTCGGTGGTCCACGAAAATTGGGATGTCGACACTCACCCCACCGTGCTGCCGGCCTACGTGCTGTGGAGGCTGAACTGAATTCATCCGTTCATTGAGGGCAACGGCAGGACGGCACGAGCGGCTTGCTATTACCTGATTTGCCTCCGCCACGGTGCGCTGCTTCCTGGGAAAAAGACGGTGCCGGAGCGAATCCGCGAGGATCGACAGCCCTACTACGCCGCACTCAAGGAGGCGGACCAACATTGGGCAAATGGGCAATTCAACGTGAACGCGCTGGCTGAGTATCTGGCTGGGCTCTTGGGCGCTCAGTTGTCGGAGTGACTATCGGCGCTCCGGTGACGAGGGCAACTCCACGATCAACCCATCCCAAATTCCGAACGGGAGATCCCCGGCTTGGCCCTGTTCACCCTCGAAGTCTCCGTCGAACTAACGCTGGATCTCCGCCGGCAACGGAGCATCAAAGTCGTCGGCGACCTTTAACCTGCCCGCCAGGGTCCCAAAGCGTCGTTTGCCCGGTTCGGAAGTGGGAAAGGAACCCGTGAGTGCCTCGGTGCTCAAGTCTTCCATCACGATCACCTCGACGCGCTTGCCAGCAAATTCTTGCAGGTCCGCGTGCGTCAGCGTCTTGCCCGCCACGACCGCCGTAAACTTCAGAGCATGTGCCATGCGATATCATCGCACCAGGTCGATGGTGGTTCCAGAAACCTGCGGGTCCCGGGCCCTCGTCCTCGATTTACTGCCCGCCATGGGTTACGAAGTCCGTTCAAGCGTCGAGGGAAGCGAAGCTTCGAAGGTAAACCATGAGAAAGAAGCAAATCGGATCAACGCTGGAGTCGCTTTTTGATGAGTTGCATGAGCGAGCGGAGCTTGACCTTCTGACGCAGAAGAAGCGGGAAAGTGGCTTAATCGGTGACCGTCCTGCTGAATCGATTCGTCCGCAGCCCGCTGGCCGGCTGATGACGATCCGGATGCATTGGATGCTTTCGTCAGGAACCAACGCGCCGCGCGCCGAATGCCTAGCGCCGACCGAGGTTAATCCTTGGTGATCGCGATGAGGGTCGCCGCTGGCAGGTACAGCTTGTTCGTCATCCCAGGAACACTAAGGAACCCCTGCGACTGGTAAAAGTTGATGTTGTCCTCGGTGAGGGCGTCGATGATGACGGCGACGAAGCGAGCGAGGTCGTAGACGTGAACGCAGTCGGCGAGCGCTCGGGCGAAAAGCTGAGTGCCGAGACCACGCCCGCGAAACTGCTCGTCAACGCCAAGCCAGGCGAGCGTCAATGTGGGGGGCGGATGACGGGGTAATTCGCCACCGAACATCTCCGGCGGTACGAGGGACACGTCGAGAGCGGTGTTCGCGATGGTGTAGTAGCCGCCGATCGTTCCGTCGGGCATCGATAGAACCCGTGTGGTGCTGGTGTTCTTACGCATAGCTGGCAGCGCCCGGCGCGCGAGCCATTCATCGACGCGACGGTCGCCGCTCGAGAACCGGCGGCGATGGTGGTGCCCATCGAGCAACTCGAGAAGGAAACCTGTGGGCGGGAACTCCCGAGCCTTGTCGACCATCCGCACTCTCGTTGCTGGGGGCTGGGGCCTGTTCGCGCCGATCAGCGGACCGACTTGATGAGCTTGCCGAGGGAACGCTGGGCTCGCGTCGGGGCAGGAGGGTTTTGCAGTGCGCGCCACAAAGCGATCTGGCTTTCTCGGTCGAGCCTGAGCACGCCTGTGTCCGCTTCGAGGACATCTTGGCGGGCGAGCGGAACGATCCGGCTGCGCACATAATCGCTGACGGTGAGCCCCCTGACCTCCGCCGCCTTGCGGAGCAAAGCCTTCGAGCGCCGGTCCACCCTTACGAGAAGACTTTCATCCCTGATGCCCGACTGATCCGCACGTCGCATGAATAAATGGTACTGTATGTCTTCTAGCTATACAAGTCAGGATGCCTGAGCCGCGAGTCTAAGGCTCCCGCTGCGTCGGCTAGATCTGAGCCAAAAACGCGCGCACAGCGCTTCCCACTTCCTCGCGTTCCTCGGTCATCGGAATGCGGTCGACCAGGACGTACAGAGCTTCGGCGTCTCGTCAATGCTGCCTACAAGGAACTCGGGTGCCGGGCTCTTCTTCCCGGTAAAATCGCAGCCTTCGACGGCCTCGGGGTCGCAGTTCCTCTCAGTTTTACCTGCCCTTGGGCATGGTGACCCTGACAAAGTCGTCGGTCGCCTCGAAGTGTGCATCCTGGCCCGTTTTGGCGCGCGCAAGAGGAACAATCTTTCGACGAACACCCATACCGCGTGCATCGACGTAGCCGTAGTCACGCAACGTATCGACGATCAATGGGTTCCGGGGCGAACGTTGGCCCGCGAGCATTTTCTCTATCGTCATTGAGTTTTGAAGAGCACCAGGACTCGTGATTTCAAGCCGATCGGAGTAGGCCACCACTTCAACCTCGAGTGATCGGGTCCAATCTCGGTGGGCTTGGCGTTGAGCAGCGCCTCCCGCACCGCCTCTTCGGGGTAGTCGAAGTGTCGAATCCGACGAGCGCCTTCGCTGAGTGCCTCTTGCTCCGCGCTAATGAAGGGCCGCATACGTTCTAGGCATCGCTCCACAAGGCCGAACTCAACTATGGCACCATCGGCATTCGTCAATGGAGCGATGGGCCCGTCCAGCAGCGAATCATATAAGGCACTATATTGCTTATCGTCTCCGCGGAATGCCATCCAGCGCACCCCAGCTTGCGGAAGTGCGCGCCGTAGAACGCGACCAAACAACACAAGCCCAGCTATCGTGCAAAGGATGCGCTCATCATCGTTGCGAACCATTAACCCGATCGCCGTGCCGGACCACGTAAGGTTTGCTGGTACCTGCTCGAAGGGTCACTACTGCGACGCGCACGTCATCAACGAGAACCTCTTCATAGAAGGGCAAGATCTGAGGATGAATGTAGCGTCCGAACACGGTATCCATGAGCCAGCGTTCAGTGTCAGAACGGGTGAGTCCGCGGACGCTGCCATCGTCTTCTACCCCCAACAGCAGGCGGCCGCCTTCAACGTTAGCCAGGGCAGCCAGCTCTTTGGCAAGCTGTTCCGGATGCACGTCGTCGCGCTTAAACTCAACGCCGGAGTTTTCGCCGTTGGCAATGATCTGCAGCAGTTCAGACTTCAGCATGTTGATATACCGAGGTTAGACGTGTCGGTGAGGGTGTCCTTATCCACGCGTCCCTCGTTTCTTGCTTTTCGCTACGATCACCTTCTTCGCCCCGGCCTTTCTAGGCTTCGCCGCTTTGCTACTAACGGTTGCGCGCGTCCCACGCGAGACCGCTTCCCTAACCTTGGCGGAGATCTTGTGAGCGAACAGCGTGCAGTTCACCCACACCTCCGACGCGTCAAACTTGGGTGCGGGGCTCCTGGCCGCCTTCATTAATTCCCGCATGGTCGCCAACCCTTGCCCCTCGCCCTGGGCAAGCCCCATGCGCATGAAGAGCCATGCCAGCGCTTGATTCCGCCACTGCGGCCCTGACTGGCCCGTTCGCAATTGCTCCAGAGTCACACCCAACGGCAAGCCACCCGGCGAGTGAAATTCCACGCGATCAGCAAAGGCCGTCACGCGCGTCGGATCGGCAAGTTCGTAGTCACGATGGGCCAGAGCATTTCCCAGCGCCTCGTTCAACGCCCGTTCAGGATAGCGATCAATGTTCTGTCGCTTAGTGCTGGTCTTGTCCATCAACAGCGTCGCCTCGGCAGCAACGAGCCGAGACAACTCCAGCGCCTGCTCAAACAATGATCCCGTCAGTTCACGACGGTCGGCGTAGTCGGTAGCTCTGGTCTTTCCGGGGTATCTCGAAAAATAAGAAAACGCACCGGGAATGAACCGTTGTGGCGAACGGCCAAACAGCAAGATCGCGAAGTTCCGCGGTCTTAACGCTCCTGTCAGCGCCTCCCTGACACAAAGCGGGGGAACTAAAGCGTGTAACTGTTCAGTGTCAGAAAGCAGCGATTCTGCAGAAATGCGTTTTAGGTCCATCCGCATCAGCGCTTCGTGTAGCACCAGCAGATTCACGTCATCGACGGTCGCGCCCTGGCAGGGTCGTCGGTCCCATGGCTCCATGGCGCCTTTGCGAACGAGTAAATCCTTGAGAAGCCCGTTGCGCGCCTCGATGGTCGAGCGGCTGACGCGAACAAAGTGCTTGGCTCCATCCGTAGCTCGACGGAACGTGTGAGCAGCACCGGTCGCTGGCTGTATGAACACTAGGACACGGCGGTCGGGATGGTCAGAGGCGAGTTCCTCGATGAGAGGTGCCAACGGCGGTGAAACACGATCCCGACAGCGAGCCAAAACGGTGTTTTCCAGTTCCTTCAAGCGCGTCGCGGTCAGGCCCGACCGAAGGAGGCGAGGGAAGCCATGAGGATCCTTCTCTTCCTTGACCCCACACACCACATAACCGCCGCCCAAGTTCTGCAGATCGTTGGCGAACGCCGAGAGCGTGGCGACAACGTCATTGATGTCGGCAACGTTTTCTTTCCATTCAGTCTGCTCGCTTTCGCGTCGAGCGAGCTCGCCAAGATCGATTCGCGCGGTCACGACGGCAGAAGAATTGGCCTTTGTCGTCACTGAAGAATCACCTTCTTGCCGGCGCCGATGAGACGCGCGCATTCCTCGCGAATACCAAGCACGTCTTCAACCGAGGCCCAAGGTTCTCCCGTCATCGGCTGCGCTCCAGCACGGTCCATTCGCACTGGAGCACGGTAGGCGGACCCAGCTCTGCCGACAAGACCAGACTGGAGTCGAGACTAACCAATGTAGGTTCCGGGCCCGCTGCGGAACACTCGCCCGTCAGACCTTTGATTTCGCGATCCGTTCTAGTTCTGCTGCGACGGCGCGCTTATCGATGCGCCCCTCAGCCACACCCATCGTCAGCTCGTAGAGAGCCTCGGATGGATGGTCGATGCTGATCCCGTTGACGTCGAGGAAGACCACGGCCGAGAGCATCCCGGCCCGCTTATTCCCGTCGACGAACGCGTGGTTGCTGACAATGTGAAACAAGTACGCCGCCGCCATCGCGAAAGGCCCATCATGAGCGAACTCGCCGCCGAATGAAGTCTGCGGTTGTGCCACGGCGGACTCGAGTAGCCCGCGATCCCGGAGGCCTGCCGAGCCGCCGTAGATCTCGAGCTGCGTCGCGTGCAGTTCGATCATGTCATCGACGTCGAGGAACAGCGGTTCGTCCAAGCTCACTTGGCTAGCTTCCGAAGGGTCTCCTCGTGGACGGTGATCATCCGCTTCGTCGACTCGCGGATGCGCTCCTTCTTGCTGAGCTTGACTGGCCGAATGATGAGCGCCTCACCGTCGGTCTTGATCTCGAGGGCTGTGTCCTTCGTGATGTCGAGCAGCTCAAGGATTGGCCGCTCAATGATGAGCCCGAGGCTATTGCCAACTGCGGAGAGTTTCTTAATCATGGGAGCCTCGTTATACGTTCGTACGAACTAAAGCATACGCTATGCCCGGCCCACGGCCAGCCGGGAACCGAAATTGGTGTCGGCTCCCAAACTATTAAGATTGCTCAGCTTTTAAGTGGAGGCGCCCGGGAATCGAAGGGCACTTTGGCCGCGCCACTCGCACGGATCCAGGCCAATACGGCTCGATTCGTCATAGCCGACGGGCCGCAATCGCCACCGCGTCCTCACCCAGCGAGGCCAGCCTTTCGGCAAGGTCGAGCTTGCCGCGCTCGGCAGCCACGAGAATGCTCGAATCGATCAGCGTCCCCATGGTGACTTGGGAGCCTTGGGTTGCCGTTTGCTCACGCGCTCGACGTCCTTGAGGAACTGCGCGTCCGGCTTCGGCAAAGATCCAACGACGCTGGCTAGCTGGCGGGCCGTGCGGGCAACGACGCGAACCGGTGTGAGCCTGCAAACCGCTTCGCCGCTCTTCTCGATGAGGAACTCCTCACCACGGTAGTGCACACGCGACAGGACGTCGAAGAAGGACCGTGCCGCTCGGGTTGCTGAAATCGTGGTCGCCATGTGAGCATCAGATTATCAGGTTCTTCGAGATCGACCAGAGAAGCCTGGTTTGACCTGGTTCATGGATCTAGATAATTCGTGCGCGCAAGAAACGGTGCTTTCCTACTTTGATCACGTGCTCGCCTGAGCTCAGTGTCGCCGCAGAATCGCTCACCTTTTCGCTGCCGACGGCGATGCCGCCTTGGGCAATCAGGCGCCGCGCTTCGCCCTTGCTGGCCACCAGGTTCGAGCTCAATAAGACATCGACCAGAAGCGCACCCGCTGCTGCGCTCACTTCCGGCATGAGATCTGGCACGCCGTGCTTGGTGAAGATCTGAGCAAACTCGGATTGGGCTTGGTCGGCCGCGGGGGCCCCGTGAAAGCGGGCGACGATTTCATGAGCGAGTTTTTCTTTGGCATTCTTGGGATGCGCATGACCACCTGCAACGTCACTCTTCAATTGCGTGAGCGCAGCCGGCGTCAGCGCGCTGAGCAGATCGTACCACGCCCACATCAGGTCGTCGGAAATCGACATGACCTTGCCGAACATTTCGCGTGGCACTTCTTCTAGCGCCACATAGTTGCCCTTCGACTTTGACATCTTATCGCCGCATAGAACACCAGCGTTCATGCGCGCATCGGTTCCCAACAGCAGCGGTGTGGTCATGACCATCTGTGGTCGCAAGGCAAAATCCCGCATCAGCTCTCGGCCCACTAAGAGGTTGAAGAGTTGGTCTTGCCCACCGAGTTCGATGTCGCACTTGAGTGCGACCGAATCGCGCTACCGTGTATTTCGACGACAGCTTGATCATGTCGCTCGCACTCATCTTGCGAAACCACGTCCCGTTGTAGGCCACCTCCGCCGTCGCACGAGCGAGCACCTTGAATGCTTGCTGCGCGTAGGTTTCAGCGGCGGCCTGCACTTGCTCTTCGGTCAACGCCGGTCGTGATTCGTTGCGACCCGTCGGATCGCCAATCGCGGCGGTAAAATCACCGATGAGAAACACCACCCGGTGTCCAAGGTCCTGAAACTGGCGCATCTTGTTCATCAACACGGTGTGCCCGAGATGGAGGTCAGGAACGGTGGGATCAAATCCCGCCTTGACTACCAGAGGCACAGATTTGGCTCGCGACTCGGCCAGACGCTTTTCCAACTCGCCCTCACCATGAAGGTCCGAAACGCCGCGAAGGAGGACTTCTAGCTGCTGGGCGACCGGCAAAAAATCCATGCATCCCTATCTCCTATGGCTCACGCAAAAACAATCCGAACGGGGCCCCACCG
>JBBSBI010000028.1:0-33463 GCA_038251425.1 Polyangiales bacterium | reverse complement strand
GGAGACTCTGCTGGCAGGCTGGCAGGACAGCCTGCAGCGCATCATCGAAGATGAGGTGCGCAATCATCCAAACGACGGTTTTGCTAACAACATCTTCTCTCCAGATCTGGAGCGGGTGGGGATCGGTATTATCGTGAGCGAGCAAAGGCTGTGGCTCACCAACGCCTTCGGTGCGGCTTTGCCTCTGCCACCGCCTCCGAACGCGCCCTAACCCCCACGCCAAGCAGTGGACGCCACCCATGCCATCAAGGGTAGGCTAGGGTAGACCCAGGTAGACCCTTGCTGCCTGAACCCCATTCAACGTAACGCTGGCGACAACGGCAGTTACCTGGTAGATTAAGCTCCCCATGAGGCGCCTCGTTCACCTCGGCATGAGCTTGTTGCTCACGTCCTTGATCTGGGCGTGTGTCGATTCTGGCCCCGCTTGTCTGAATCCGCAGCCAGATTTGCCAAGCTGTAGCCGGGCCTCAGTCGCTGCGGCTCCAACAGGCACGGTCCCCGGCACGTCTGGGGAAAGTACCGGCGGCTCGGCGGCTATCGATTTGGGCCAGGGAGCTGGCTCGCCAGCGCCTTCAGGAAGTTTCGGCACAGGGGGTTCACAATCTCCCACATTTCCCAGTGGTTTGGGCAGTGCCGGCGCTCACCAAGGTGGTGCTGCAGGTGGGCCAGCTACTAACGAGATTATGTCCGGTGGCAGCGCGGGGCGCGGCACGGAGCCGTGAATCTACTGGGGCTTCCAGTTTGCCCAATTCGGATTGCCGATTCCGATTTTCCTAATCCCGCTTGCTAAGGTTTGCCGTTCGCAATCCAGTGTTCGCTGAGGCTCCACAAGCGATCCGCCGCAAGTGGATCTTGAGCCCTCGCCGAGGCGGAAGTTTCGCGACACTTTTCAAAGTAAGCGCCCGAAGTATCCCGTAAACGTGGCTCGCTCGCGCAATACAACGTCGTTTTCGCGCCCGCCTCAGCGGAAAGGGCCAGCGGTCGAATCAGCCGAAGCCCCAACTGCAGCAGACCCCGTGTGTCGCCGTCGGCACCGAAACGCGTTGAAACAACCCCGGGGTGCAGGGCATTCACCGTGACACCCGTCCCTTCGAGCCTGCGTGCCAAGCACCGCGTGAAATAGATGTTAGCCAGCTTTGAACGGCAATAGGCGAGCCACCCATTGTAACTCCGACGCGACTGAATATCTTCAAAATCGAGCCCGCCCCGCGCGCGGCGGTGCGCGGCAGACGCGACATTAATGATACGCGCCGGAGCAGAAGCTCTGAGCTGCTCCAAGAGCAATCGCGTCAGCAAGAAATGCCCCAAATGATTAACACCTAAAGACATCTCGAAACCCTCACGGGTCTCTCGGCGTTCGGTGTGAACAGCACCCGCATTGTTGATCAGCACATGAAGGACCTGACAGCGTTCGCCGATTTTGGCGGCACAGCGCCGAATCGACACAAACGACGCCAAATCAAGCCCAAAAACACCGACCGCATGGCCACTCTCAGCTTCGATGGCACGCGCCACACTCACGCCCGCGTCGTAGACGCGCGCCGTGATCTGCACCTGGGCCCCTCGCCTGGAGAGCGCCAGCGCAGTTTCCTTTCCGATCCCTGAATTGCCCCCCGTGATCAGGACCGTTTTTCCGGCGATATCCCACGTTGGCATGTTCAACTCCAGCGCGTAACGTGCCACGTCTTCTTGCCACGTCGCACTAAAAGCAGCTTAGCGTGCAGCAGATCGGCGAGTGTCACGTTCGCCTCGGGAGCCACCTTCGCCCCGTTGAGAGTGACCGCCCCGTTTGCCAAGAATTCTCGCGCCTGGCGTTTGCTGGTGGCGATACCTGCTTCAACGAGCAGAGCCACAGCGGATAGACCTTCCCCTGCGAGCGCATCTCGGGAGTGCGAGCTACTCGGCGCCGACGCTAATATCTCCTCCAAGAGCGCCTCAGAGAGCTCGCGAACTTCTCCTGAAAAAAGCGCTGCGGCCGCTTGCTCTGCCTGCAATCGCGCGTCGGCTCCGTGCAAGAGCTCCGTCATGTGATCCGCGAGAGCTCGCTGCGCGGAGCGTGCGCCGGGATTTGCCGCTTGCGCTGCTTCGAGCTCGGCAATTTGCTCAAGCGAAAAATGCGTGAACACTTTTAGGTATTTTGCGACTTCGTCGTCGGACGTGTTGAGCCAGAACTGATAGAATTGATAAGCGGAGGTTCGCTTCTGAGTGAGCCAGATGGCCCCCGTTTCCGTCTTTCCAAACTTCGTCCCATCCGACTTGGCGATCAGCGGCGCCGTCAGCCCAAATGCCTCACGTTGGCGAACCCGCCGAATCAGCTCCACGCCCGCTACAATGTTCCCCCACTGATCGGAGCCGGCGACCTGCAGCGTCACCTGGTGTTCCTGAAGGAGGTGCAGAAAATCGTACGCTTGGAGCAACATGTAGCTAAATTCCGTATAGCTAATGCCTTGCTCGCGCCCGTGCAGACGCTCGCGTACGGAGTCTTTCTGGATCATCATGTTGACTGAGAAGTGCTTGCCGATATCACGCAGCACTTCGAGGAACCCAAGCTTCGAAAGCCAGTCTGCATTGTTCAAAACAATGGCGGCGTTCGGACCTTCGAAGTTGAACAGCCGCGCGAAGATCTCGCGCTGAGCCTCAACATTCGCCTGAATGACCTCCGCGCTCAGTGTTGGGCGCTCCGCTGACTTGCCCGAAGGATCCCCGATCAAGCCCGTGCCCCCTCCGAGGATGATGACAGGGGTGTGTCCGGCGCGCTGAAAGCGAGCCAACAACTGCAACACCAGCAGGTTGCCAACCGTCAGAGAATCGGAAGTCGGATCAAAACCGCCATACACGCGTCGCGGCTCCGCGAGGTGGGCGGCTAACTCCTCAGCATGCGTCTGCTGATACAGCAAACCCCGCGCTGCTAGCTCCTCAAGAAGTCGCGACATCACGCGCCTTTACCACGAATGTAACGCTCAAGACGACACCCTTGAGCGATGGCGCCGGGGCTTGCCAATCAATTCGGAAAAAACGACCTACCGCGCGATCACCACCACAGACTGCCATAGGCAGTGATGACGTTCTCGTCCTGGTAGACGGAAGCATCTGGATTACCCTGCGAGTTATTGGCGATAGTGCCACGGCCGTAGTTCACACGGCTGTACTGAAGCACGAGCTGATCATTGCTGTTCCAGTCGGTCTTGAAAATGAGCCGCGGAGAGATCATCTGAAACTTGGTGTCTTTGAGGTCCGTGGGCAACTTGCCGCCATTCAAGCTGTAGGAATCCACGACGTCGGCGCGGATGCCGGCACCAAACCAAGACAGCATAGCGTAGGTTGCTTCGACACCGAACTTGGATTGGGTCTTGCCGTCGGCGAGCGCGTTATCACTGTTGACCTGGGTGAACATCCCAAAAACAGAACCGAAGACGTCCGGGCCGTAGCCTTCAAGCTCAGGATAGAGCAGATTGGCCAAGCTCAGATCGTACTGGCTACCCAATACCAACAGGCCGCCATTACCCGACGACCTGGACGGCGGCGGGGAGGCTCCGAGATACTGGTCGACAATTCCTTGGCCGCCCGTGTTCAGAACACGATAGCCCCCACCAAGCGGCGAATACGTTGTCTCCGTTTGGTCAGGGTCTGTATTCGCAAACGTGTGCTTGCCAACTCCGAAGTAAAAATGGCCGTATTGCTTGGCTGTTAATCTAACTTCCGCGCCGATCAGATTTGCGGATGGGAAAATCGGAAGCGGCTTTGCGCCCGCTGCGGGCTTCTTGTCGCTCACGTTTCGAACATCGATGTAGTGAAGATTAAGCTGTAAAAGACGTGCGTACGAAAGGCCGCCGTGCAAATGCGAAGCGAGCGTGGGCGCGTTGGAGTCGACGCCGGCAAAACCGAACCCTTGCTCGACAACGAACGCCATGTCCCCCGATTCGAAGGTTGCCTCGGCGGTTTCACCGGCCGACTGATCAATCTGTGCCAGCAATGGCGTGCCGTAGCGTCCCAGATCGTGTTCGCCCATGATTCCATAACGATTACGGAACTTGCCCACAGTGACTTTGAGCTTTTGACCCAACGCCTCCGTTAGATCTACTGCGACGAACGCATCGGTGATCCGGTCACGATCGAGCAAAATACTCGCCTTAACCGCCGGACTCCCGTACGTCATGGCGACCTGAAGATATTCCTTCGGGATCGCACCGGTCCAAGCAAATTGGCTCGGGTTACTCCCGGGATAGAACGCCGGTGTGTGAAAAACGGTGTCGCTCTGATCGGGGGCCACCGTGCGCCCATCGCGCGGGCCAACCGTAAACGTCATCGGAAACTGCATCGTCCCATGAAAATTGAACACCCAATCGTCGCTACGTGTCGACTCGTAGCCGTTGTTGATGTTCAACGTACCGCTCGGATTCACGGGAGCCCCCGGATCTAGGTTCAGGCGGGGCGGGGTCACGCGCACGGAATCTTCGTTCGCCTGCTCTTCTTGTGCGGCGAGTGGAGCTGCTAGGGTGAGACCCGCCAGCACCACCACGCTTGTCATGGAGCGTTTCATCGGCAACCTACCTTTTGAGCCAGGGACTTTCACGGTTTGTGTTCTTCCTGAATGAATCGTTTTCATTGCCCACCTCACCAAAACATCCCGGCTCGGAATTCGAACCTTTCCGTGTCGCCAGGGTTCAAGGGCTTCGGTTTCCAAGCCTTGGCGTGGAACTCGTGCGCCCAGGAAATCTGGAAGTACTCTGGGCTGAGCGGGGCCGTCTTAAATTCCACGTTCGTTTCAACATTGGAAAACTTCTGCGTAGCCTGCTGGTTGTCCTCGAGCTTCACGGAAGGCTCCTGCAGATTGTAGTCAGTCCAAACCCTCACCCCGCCGAAAATCCGGTAGCTGACGCCCAGCCCCACACTGTAAAAGTCACCCAACTTCGCGACAATTGGCAGCGGGTCGAGGGGCTTCACATAGGAAAAATTCACGCCAACTTTCAGATCTCTGCCGTCGGGATCGTAGAAACTTGGATCGAGAAAACGAAAGATACTCAGCGAGTAATTGGCCTGGCCTGTTAGTGCGGCCTTGCGGGCTCCCAGCGCGTCTTCAAGCAATGATCCCCCGCCGCCTCGACCGGACCCTAGGGAGTCCCTGGCCCAATCCAGGGTCCTCGTGTACTGGAGCCCTAAGTTTACCTGACCTAAATCTTCGCCGAACCAACTGAGACTCAACGCGCCCTGATTCACCACCTGGTCCGCGGTCCAAAGCCGAATGAGCGGACCGTCTCCCATCTGCTTGACTGGCTCTGCATCCTGGAAGCGCCGTGTGACGAACGCAACGGTCGCGTTATAGACCCCGTCGTAATCGGCGAAGAGGCTGTAGAACTGACCGAGAAGCGAGTTCCCCCGATCATTATCGCTGCGTGAATCGAACAAGACTCCTTGTTCAAAAATTAACCCTAGATACGTGTCAGCTTGCCATTCGGTGCGCGTTCGGACCCCAGTGCCGTTGAGCCCTACTGGACCGCCAAAGCCACGACCCGTGTCACCAAAAACTACCTCGAGCTGCCAGCCAGGAGCAACCGCTGGAGTGTAGACCATCTCAAATCCGTAGGCGTTCAGATCTGTGTTGTAGTTCACAGACGACACTAGGGGCCCCTGACTCACGGTAAAGCCAAAATAGGCCTCAGTATTCGGTGTTTCATATCCATCGTCACCCCTGCCGGGGAGATGAAAGGTGGTGGCACCGGTACGGCCGTCAGTTCCGATCCCCGCCGATCCAAACCAAATGAAATTTCCGTGAAAATCGACATTCCATTGTTGCGGACGGATGGTGGCTCCGAACGATGGCGTTGTTCCACCGATCGGAGGATTCGCCCCTGGAGCGTAAGGCGATAATCCAACGCCGGGCACACGGCGATAACCTGGCACGTAACCGGGATACTCCAACTCACCCGGAACTACGTCGGACGCGGGCGGCAACTGGGGCAGCGCCACTGAGGCCGAAGCCGCAACTACCGGAGGAGCTGGAGCCGGTGCATCCGTCGCTGCCGGTGCATCCGTCGCTGGTGGTGCATCCGTCGCTGGTGGTGCGGGGATCGCCGGCGCGTTGGGGGGCGTGGCGGGCGCCGCTGGAGCGGGCGCCACCGGAGCCGGGGCAGCATCGCTTGGCGCGCCGGGGGGAGCCTGCAACGGCACAGCTTCGGTTCCAACGGAGGGCGCCGGCTCTTCCGCGGCTGCAGGGACAGCGCCACTAACACGCGCCACGCTCGTCAAGCCAATACAGGTTCCCACAAGAAGGATTGGGATTTGAAAGCCGCGAATCATTCGTTCCTTCTTTCTTCGCACATCACGGCACCTGCCGGCAATTCCGCATCCGCCGGACGTTGGAACCTGACCTGAGCCCGCCAGGGCATGAGGCGAGGATTATTTTCGCACACTGCGAGCGGAAATACGAGCGGAAACTGCTTCACCTAACCTCACCAAGGTGTGTTTCTGAAAACACACCACTGCTCGGTAGTGTCGAAGAGTCAACTGGGCCACCCTCAGTTAACGCGACGAACTGTGGCAAGGGGTGACCCTCATATTGGCTAAGAGATTGCATGGATCGCAAAACGCGCTTCAACGTTCGTTCAACACCGATTCGGCGTTTTTCTCATTCAATCCGCCAGCAGGCACCTTCAAGCCATGCGCATCCAGAACGAAAGAAAGAACCGACCAGTACTGCTCTGGATCCAGCGAAGCGCTCATCGGCGGGTGCTTTTCAGTAACGAAAACAAAAATATCCTGCGCAGTCCGGAAGCGCATCCGCTGCTCGCGCTCGCCTGAACCGGCAACCTTGCTCTCTTCGTATTGTTTGCGCCGTGGGTCGTCGGCTCTCAATGTGTCGATCTTGGAATCGTGGCGGATGCGAACCTTCACGGGTAGCGCACTGCCACCCATCACCGGCGGTGCCCCGGGGCCACCCTGACCAATGTCACCGTGGCAAATAGTGCAATTCTCGGTGTACACCTTCGACCCCTCGGCCTGGTTGGTTTTGGCATGTACCATTGCCTGCTGTGTTGCGCCGCGTTGGCCAGCACAACCCGTCACGACAGCGGCCGACCAAATCAAGGGGAGCGCTGCAAAGCCTGCCGCCAATACTTTATTCGTCATCAGGTTCCTCATGTAACCTTTAATTCCCGGATCAGCCCGAATGTGGGGCGCGGGCGCACTCTCGTTCCACGCCCAGCGGATGTCAACTGGCAGAATCAGGCCGCGAACTGGACGCCGCGGGTGCTGACCAGCCTCGCCACTTGCGCCACCGGTTGCAGCCAACTTCCCCTGGCAAGAGCCCACTAAAGCATCAGCTGACCGCCTTCCACAGACGACAGCACCGGAGCGCAGACTGCCCCGCGATGCAGTGCAGCAGAGCGCCCCACTCTGAAACACGGGTCGTGTGCCCACGTGCCGGGCAACACGCGACGAAAGTAGGCGGCGGGACGTTCCAGTTTGAGAACGCTTAAATCGCGAAGCGAACGGCCGATCTCAATGATCACATGAGTGAGCTAGCTCTGATCGCTGACCGCCGGTTTCTCATCGTTGATGACGATCCGTTGATCCTGACAAGCTGCGCGGAGCGGCTGGTTCGCTTCGAGGCGACCGCATTCACCGCCGAAGATATTGCGCTGGCGTTGCGGCTCGCGGAGGAACAGCAGCCTGACTTCGTGCTGCTTGACCTCACGATCGGTGAACAAGTGGTCACGGCCGATGTGGTCGGCTGCTTTCAGCAGGCGCTCCAAACTCTCGAACGTCGCGTGATACTGCACTCTGCCGTGTCAGCCACGGAGCTCTATCAGCAAGCCCATCGGTTCTCGGCCTTGGGCGCGGTTCAGAAGACTGGAGACGAACGCATCTTCCTGCACCGCGTGTCGCGACTCATCGAACTCTCCCTAGCAATAGCGGGCGGCGCCACCGACCGGCCATCGATCCCCTATTGATCCGTGAGCTCTTGGGGAGCAACGTTAAGCTCACCCGATGACCTTCGCACTCGCTGCACACTTTCATTGCGCCACTGGGGAGTGCCCCCGCTGGCACAGCGACGAGCAGCGCCTGTATTGGACCGATATCCCCGCCGGCAAGCTTTACTACTATGAGCCTGACACGGGCACGAGTTCTTGCTGCTACGAAGATCGGCCTGTCGGAGGGTTCACGATTCAGGCGGACGGCTCGCTCTTGCTCTTCCGCGATCGGGGCAACGTGGTGAGTTTTAGACATGGGAAAATCGACCGCACGATTCTTGAGGGTATCGCGGGGCTTGAGACCACCCGCTTCAACGACGTGATCGCAGATCCCGAGGGACGTGTGTTCGCGGGAACGATGTCTTTCGGAGGTGTCAACAACGGACAACTATTGCGCTTCGAGCCGGACGGCAGCTACGCGCAGGTTTCCGAAGGGCACGGCACACCCAACGGCATGGGATTCAGCCCAGATTTGTCGAAGTTCTATTTCACGGACTCGCGCCTGCGCAGGATCTATAGCTTCGACTTTGATAGGCTGAACGGCGCCGTCAGCACTCAGCGAATTTGGCAGGAAATCGCGGCCTCGTCGGTGAAACAAGCAGGGCGCTCCGATGGCATGACAGTGGCCGAGGATGGCTGTATTTGGTCTGCGCGAATCGAGGCTGGATTGGTAGTGCGTTACTCACCGCTCGGGGAAACACTGGAACGTTTCGAACTGGGTACGCCGCTTGTAACGAGTGTTACGTTCGGGGGGCGAGACTTGAATGAGCTTTACGTGACGTCCGCTGGGGGCACCCCCGAGGCCCCGGAGAGCGATCGAGCGGGCGCACTTTTCAAGCTCGCCGTTCCGTATCGAGGTCGCGAAGAGTTCCGTTCTCGCATCGCGCTCGAGGCCTAGCTTGGCGCTCGTTTGGTTGGCTCTAACGTTAACCAGGCTCAAGCGTAAATGGGTAGATGACCAGCACGGGACCCGCTTCGGGTTTGGGGAAAGTCAGGGGCGTGAAGATGTCCCGCACGCAGCTTGCCAGTTCATCATCCTGAAGGATCGACGCTGCCGCGGGTGCGGCCCCGGCATAGCGCGCGTCGGTGGATGCGAGTTCCGTGTCCGCGCGACCCAGGATGGCCCCGATGGGTAGGGATCCGGTTCGCGCATCGATGACGTCGGTGAGCGACCCATCCTGCTCAATCTGAAAACGGAGCACCAGGCGCCCTCGCAGCTTGGGAAGGCGCGTGAGCGCTCGCCGATAACAGGTTGTTACTTTTGGCAGCTGCGCATTGATCTGACTAAGAACCCGAGCTTGATCAATCGTTCCGGTATCCAACTGGTTGCCCAGCAAATCGGCGGCTTTCATCCGCCCTGTCACACTTTGATCGAGAAACGCAAACTCCAAAAGCGGTGCCCGCGAGCCGCTGGGCAGCGCGTTGCCCAGCGCGAAAATACTGGAAAGTGGGGTATCGGGAGCGGCCTCAACCACAACCCGCTTACAGGTAACCTGCGGATCGGAGCATTCCTTCGCCAGGCGTTGACGAAGCTCAACCGCCGGTGTGCTCAAGGGAAGATACAAATGCTTGGCTGTGGATTGTTCGGTTAGCTGGTCGGCCCAAACCAACTCAAACTGCTGCCCTTCCAGACGCACCAATAACAGCCGCTTGGGCTGCTGCATCGAGAACGGCGACTGCTCCTGACGAACTACCGGCACGGAGGCGCGGTCCGCCGGAACCGGCACGGAGGCGCCGCCCCCAAGGGGGCCGCTCAGTACGGACGTCCGAAACGCTAGCTGATCGGGACCGCTCTGAACGTGGAGGCTCTGATAACCTGCGTGTGCCAACGTCGAAAAAACGCCGACCGTCTGGAGCAACGTAGCATTCTCGGGCACTTCTACGTTGTGCGGAGCCATGCCGATGCCCTCGCGGACCTGCAAAAAACAGGACCCCAAACGCTTCCACAGCCCACTCGCTAATGCCGGAGGGCCTACCAAAGCTGTCGTGCCTGCCGGTGCACCGTCTAGGCGCACACCACCTTGACGATCGACCACCACGCGTTGAAATTCGCAGCTCGGAGACGACTCTTTACCCTGAGCACCATCCGTGGTGCTTGGCGCGGGCAGCACCGCGTCACCGTCGTCGAAGACGGTCGCGGCTGCATTGCCTTCCGGTGCTGTCGCTCCGCCTATTGGCACCGAACCGTGTCGAGGGGCAATGCAACCCACCGCCATCCACAGCAACCACCCAAAACCCAATCCAAACAGCCAGCGAATCATTGGCCAGCGACTAGCACGATCCCACCGAACGACAACCCTAGGAATATGCCCTAAGCTCCGCCGCGAGCTAGTGGGTCCTAGCCTCAAACCCGCTAAAGAGCTCGACATCGTTGCCCGCCTCCGAGCGCCGAAGCGCAATCACCGCCGAAGCATCCACGGAACTGGCCACCAGCGGCGAGGCCGTAGCGACGAGCCATTGGACAGACGGCAAGGCCTCTTCAAGAGCCGACATCAACAGGGCTTGGACGCAATTGTCCTGATGGAGCTCGGGTTCATCGATGGTGACGACCCCTTCCGCTCGACGCGGATCGCGCCCCGGGTACGCTCCCCACAGCGTTCGGGTGGGAAGTGCTCCGAGGGCGACTAAATGGCGCACGCACGTCGGCAGGGCATCGAAGGGCACGGCCTTGCGCTGTGAGCCGGAGAACATCGGCTCAAATGAGAGACTATCCAGCCCCAGGTACGAAAAACCGACAGACTCAAGGAGCGTGTTCACCGCGTGGCTCATCGCAGCGGCAAACAGCCTTTGATCGGGATGCTCGGCCCCCGAGATGCGTTGAAGCGCGGCCCCTATTTCGGCGTAAGCGAGCGCCTGTTTGGTTTCTCTGGCCAGATCGAGCCGATCCTCGAAGGAGAGTGAACCCCGCACGTCGTAGCGCGCCACGGTGCGAAGCGGCGCATTAATGGCTATCGGGTGCGTAGAGAACCAACGGTTGCTTGGAATCGCCAGGTAGGCAAAGCCGCCTTCCCTCGCAACCCGATCGAACACGGACTGTTCACGCCGCCTCAGCAGCTCAAGCTCTTCGCTCGCGTGCACTCGAGTGTTCGGGCTTGAAAGACACAACGGGTGCTGGCGCTCTGCGTCATCCTGCCCGAGCAGCCAGTACGTTGTTGCGCTCGGAAGAGCCTCACGCTCCTCATGCCCCAACGAAAAGCCTCGTTCGCTTGCAGCGGGCTGGAGCGTGCTCACTTGACCAGGTCGGGTGCTCGCGATGGCCTGAAGCAAGCTCGATTTCCCGACGCCACCCGCACCGTGAATCACGGTCAGCGAACGAGCTTTCCCCTCGCCTTCATCCAAGGAAAGCCTGGCGGCGTTGAAGGGCCCCACATGGGTGAGATCGGCAAGCAGCAACCGCACGGCTCCCCGAGCATAACCGAATTCACTCAAGAACGGATCGGCAATCGTCGCCAAGTAGGCTATAATGACTGCCGCCTATGCAGCTGAGAACCGAGCTGATCATCCTCGCCCCCCCGCAGAGGATCTGGGACATCCTGCTTGATTTCAGACGTTACCCTGAATGGAACCCCTTCATCGTTTCTGCCGAGGGAGATCCACAGCTCGGGAGCGCCATCAAGGTCTGCCTTGCGCTACCTGAAGACGGCAGCACCCATACATTCCGACCGATCATCACCGCCTGCGAGGCAAGAGAGCGGCTAGCTTGGCGCGGACAGCTCGGCTTCCCGTGGCTCTTTTCGGGCCACCATTTTTTCGAACTCCACGCCCAAACCGACGGCAGCACGCGGCTTGTGCATGGGCAGGATTTCTCAGGAGTGCTGACAAAGTTTCTCGGCCGCACGTTCACGTTGACGGGCCGCGGTTTCGTCTACATGAATCAAGCGTTGAAGAAGCGTTCCGAAAGCGCCAAGGCTCTCTAACCCGAAATCCTACAGGCTTGGCGCAGCGCGGCCTCTCACCGTTCGAATCGCCTTCTCAAGCTCACTTCGATGCCGCAGGCAGGCGTAGCAATCATCTTTACGCTTGGGCCCGCAGCCATAATTCCTCTGCAGAAAAGCCAACAAGTGCAGGCTGCGGCGATCCCCGAATTCAATCGCCCGAGGCAGGAGCGCACGATTCTGTTCACAGGTCTCTGCATTCCGAAGGTCCAACGCTACACGCAAAGCTTGGGACGCCTTGGGCAAGACATCCTTGCTGTACACCAAGAGTTGAGCGAGCGACGTGGCGGAGCTGCGGTCGGCGCTGCTGGTCCACACATCATACAGGAGATCAGCCGAAATATCTCCGGGGAGGCGTGCCATGGCTCGCAGCGTGACGTCAGAAGTACCCTCGTTCGTTGCGAATTCTTTGAATTGCTTGAGCTGCCCAGCAACATTCACGAGAGCGGGCTCCTGAGTGAACTTGAGAGCGAGCTGCTGCGCGCTCTTCAAGGCTTTGGCGCGACCAGCAACGGTGACCTCAAGCGCCTCCTCGATGCTAAGTTCCCCCTTCTGTTTGGCGGCGAGCCGTTGCAAAGTCGCAGAATCTGTCGACGCTGCCGGTTCCGAGCGAGCAACCGACGGGCCTTCCGGACGTGTATTGGTTCGCGCGGCCAACGAAACCTGCTCCGCGTGGAGTCCCGGAGCAGCCGTCTTCAGAGCAGCACTCATTCTTGCAAGCAAGAACGACGATCCTGCTACCGAGAGCAACACGGCACCCAGCACCGTCCACAACGAAAGAGTTAACCCAAAGAGCCGTACCGGGCGACTCAAGGCCTGCCCTAGAGTCGGGACCTCGGACACTTCTGACACCGGAGCGGCAGGTTGCGTCACTGCGGCTGTCGGCACGTCGACCACTCCCGCAGGTGGCGCGCCGGGCGCTGCTAACTCTGGCTCGGGCTCTTTAGCCGGAGGTGCAACGCTTTCGCCAGAAGCCCGGGGAGCCGACCAACCATCATCAATGATGGTTGCACGCATGGCGGGGTATTTCTTTGGATCCTCGACCATCCTTCAAGGCACGTTACCAGCTTGCCCGTGAGACACCACTACCCCAGCAACTCAGGACCCACAGTTTCGGCGTCGGTGAGTGTAAAAATGGCCTCAGGCGGAATCCGGCGAGGCTTTTGAACGGAGTCAACGCACGCCAGCAGCGTCGCGCCTTCGGCGACAAGCTCGGCCGTAGAACCGCGCAGCACGGTGAGCTTGTATTCGAAGCGAGCCTTGACGCGCCCCAGCTCAGCCAATCGAACTTCGACAGAGATCACGTCATCGAAAAAAGCAGGCCGCCGGTGTCGGATCCGAGTCTCAACGACCGCTAGGTGCACGCCCTGCTTTGCCCAGCTCAGGTAAGTAATGCCGCGCCTGCGCAAGTATTCAATGCGCGCAGCCTCAAGATAGCCGAGAAACGCGGCGTGATGAATCACGCCCATGAGATCGGTCTCAGCAAAACGGGTGCGCACTCGATAGAGGGTGACGCAATGTGCAGGCAAGTCCATGGTGAGTTGACCATAAGAAACACTGGCACTTCCGCCAACTCTGCCCCTTAACACGCACTATTCGCCTGCCTCATAGGGGGATCGCGCGCTTGGCGGCCTGCCAGCTGTTGCCAAGGGAATGCATCCCGCGCTTGAATCATCGGCCTATGACCAGCAAAGAGACGAAACGTTTGCCGAGTGTGAAGGTGTACGAAGTGGTTGTGGGGGTGGATTACTCGGGGCCTTCCGAGCAAGCCCTCCAGACGGCGCTCGACATGGCTCGGCGGCGCACGGGCTCGCATGTGCATGTCGTGGCGGTCGCGGAAGGCTATCCGGCCGCGGTGACAGAAGCTCTCAGCGCCGAGGCCACAACGAATTTTCTGACCGAAGCCAAAGCCACCCTCGAAAGCTATATCGACGAGCAGCTCAGCAAACGCCAAAACCTCTTCAACCGAAAGAGCATCATCGCTATCGCTGATTTTGGCGACCCAGCGGCGCGTTTGGTGCAAATTGCCAAGGATGTGAATGCAAATCTGATCGTGGTGGGGACGCATGGCAAAGGTGCACTTGAACAGGCGCTCTTGGGCTCGGTGAGCCAGAAGGTTCTGCGCGAGGCGCCCTGCTCGGTTCTCGTCGTCCGGGCCGAGCCAGAAGCCTAAGAAAAACCGCCCCCGGTGGCGCGATTTCGATGTTATCCTTGGGCGCAGTGACGGACTCTCCCACCAAGCGCCCCCATCGAGATGAGGCCACGAACGTCCTCGGCGTCCGCATTCACGATCCGCTCGGACGAAGCGTGGAGCCAAGTTGGTTGGAGCAACGTGAGGGCCCTGGAGCTCCGGCGCGCTTTCTTCTGGAGCAGCCAGAAAGCATCGTGGGGCGTTCCAGTGAAGCGCACTTCACGATTGAAAGCTCACTGATCTCTCGGCGGCACGCCATTTTCGTGCAGAGCGGGCCGGAGGTAACTTGCCGTGATCTTGACAGCTCAAATGGGGTTTATCTGAACGGGGTCAAAGTTCATTCTGCCCTACTACACGAAGGGGACACGCTTCAAATTGGAGATGTTGTGTTATTGTTCCACGAGGGCCGGTAATGTCGCTATTTGTTCGTTTTTGGGGCACCCGGGGCTCAATCCCAACTCCAGGTTTCAAAACGAAACGCTACGGCGGGAATACCTCCTGTGTCGAAGTGCGAACGAACGAATCCGTCTTCATTTGTGATGGCGGCACCGGTTTGCGCGAATTGGGGCAAGATCTGATTCGGCGCGCGTCTCCTCCGCCGATGCACTTATTTTTCAGCCATATGCATTGGGATCACATTCAAGGTTTCCCCTTCTTTGTGCCGGCCTATGCCGATCACAATGTGCTCTCGGTGTATGAGATTGCGCCAGGCCAAACGCGGATTCGCGAGCTGTTGACCGGACAGATGCGCTCAGAGTATTTTCCGGTGAGTTTCTGTGATCTTGGGGCGAAGATTCAATCCGGCTATCTGGAACATCAGGGCAAGCTGATCGATGGGGTGAAGGTGCGCTGTATTTCTCAGCATCATCCGGGAACTTCGTATGCGTACAGCTTCGAGCAAGACGGGAAGAAGGTCGTGTATTCCACGGACAACGAGCTGGATCTGTGGCTGGACCCCAAGTTAAGCATCACCTCCCCCGAGAGCCTGCGCATCTTGCCAAGCGAATTTGTCGACTTCGTGCGCAACGCCGATCTGTTGATCGCTGATGGTCAATACACTGAAGAGGAGTATCCAACACGTATCGGTTGGGGCCACGCGCGCACCAACACAGTCGTGGATCTGGCAGTTCAGGCGGGAGTCAAGCAGTGCGCCATCTTTCACCACGATCCGATGCAAACGGACGATGACGTCGACCGAAAGCTTGAGCGCGCTGAGGAGCGGGCTCGACGCCACGGGAGCAATCTGGTGATCTTTGGAGCCCGCGAGGGCATGGAGCTGAAAGTCTAATCACAGCTACCTAGCTTTCTGCATGAGCTCGGCAACCCGCATGCGGGCGGCGCTATCGAGCCCACCTTCCGCGATCACATCGGGGGCCGACGGTTCCTCGTACTCCAGATCGCCACCGGGCAATTCACTCACGACGCCCGCCTTTACAGCCTGATACAGACCTTTAGCGTCCCGTTCTTCGACGACGGCCTGCGGCACGCGCACGAACACCTCCAAGAAATGCGTGGCGCGGGAGCGCGCAAATTCACGAAACCGCCGTTGGTGAGCGGTGGCTGGTACGAGCACGAACAGCTTCTGACTTTCAAAATAGACCGCCAAATTGGCCAGCGTCCGATAGAAATTTTCGCGCTCCGGTGCCGAGTAACCAAACTCGGGAACCACTGCTGAGCGAACGCTGTCGCCGTCCAACACGATCAACGGGACGCCTGCTTCTCGCAACTGCTGCGCGAGCAGCTCCGCGAAGGTGCTCTTCCCTGAGGACGGCATCCCCGTGATCCAGACAACGGCACCCGACATAAGCTTCCGGCAAGTGTGCTTGGGCGTTGAGTAGCCGGCAAGCGATGCGCAAATCCCAGCCCCTAAAACAGCCGATCAGCAGAATCGAGGTCAAGCTCCCGAGCTGACAAGAACTGTTCGATGAAGAGCAGCACTTGCTCACGCGCTCGGGCTGAAAGGCCTGGATACCACTTAGGATTTGCCACCACGAGGCCTCGCCAAGCTAGGAACAGCGGAATGACGGTGAGTAATTCCTGATCGCCCGAAGCCTCCAGGTAGCTCCTCAAGAACTGCTGCCATAGTGGCCGATAGACGCTGACCCAGAGGCTGGGTCGCTCAAGCGCAAAAAATATATAGTTGATAGCCAAGGCTGCCACATCATCGGCTGGATCGCCGACGCAGCCACGACTGGCATCTAAGAGGGCTAAACTCTGGTCGGGGCGAAACACAATATTGAAAGGATGAAAATCCCCGTGCGTTCGTGACAATCGCTGATGCTGGCCCTTCAGGCGCTGCCGCCAGCCGACGGCAAGTATTTCAATCTTGTCGAGCAACGAGCGGGGGGCTCCTGGAACATCAGGGGCAAATCCGTCGAGCATGCCAAAGATGCCTTCGCCCGAACCCACCGTATCTCGAATCGCCCGGGCGTAGCGTGCTTCATCGATCAACTTGACCGAATGCAAATCGGCCAAGTAGCGCGCCAAGGTGGCTGCATGTGCCAGCGCGGCGGGCACTTGGGCGGGTGCTCCGAGCGCGCCGAGCCCTCGCAACTCATCGGCGTAGAGCGTGCCAGGTTCATACTCGGTGACCAGGTAGAACTCAGCGTGGCTGGCGAGAGATGTTAACCCAGATCCGTCGTTGGTGATGGCGCCCACATCCACAGCCTTCACATGTGAAGGAATGCCACTTAGCGTATCGAAAGCCAGCAGCATCTCCGCGGCACGATCAGCACGCCTGTCGTGCCCAAAACCGTCGGCATGCACCGTGTGAAAAACGAACTGCTTCAACCCTCCGTCTGCCAGCTCCACACCGAAGCGCACCGGATCGCCGTATCCAGCCGCTTTTCTTGTTGCCCCGCCGCTCAGCACGGCATCATCAACGCCAAACGCCCGCACCTGTCGCAGGCGTGCCCCGGGGAAAACGCGCTCAACCCAAGCGGCGAGCACGTTATCCGCCTGAAACGCAGCCATGCCGCTTCGCTCCATTCAGTGGACGGGCTTGATACTATCCAGCAGTGTCAAGAGCGCTGCGCGCGAAGCCTGTACGGTCTCTGACGGCCCGATCATCTTGAAGAAATACGAACCGGACGGCGTTTCCACAATTGCCGCCACCATGCCGTACCCCTCCTTGGCACCTGTGTCTCCGGGCATTCCAGAGCCGTAAGCGCCTTTGATGACCTCAACCAAGTGCTGATGCATCCCGTTGGCCTCGCGATCACTCCGCTTCGAGTCGCCGTCCTTCACACTCGCGAACTGGCCGATCCAACGATCTGCATTCGCATCAATCGTGCCGCCTTGGCCTGGCCCGAAATAGAATACGGCGACCTCCGCGTCTTCCTTGTCGCCCTTGACATGCGGGACGCCATACGTTGCCTTCCGCATCGAACTCTTTGGTTTCTCGCTCCGCCAACCCTCGGGCACTTGCCACGCGACCTGCAGCCCCTCGCTGCCCTGAGCCACGGCTGTCGGGCTCGGCGTCGGATTCTCGGCCTTTTGCGGCATATCCAGCTTGAGCTCCGAGGGCGGCTGGCTGCTCGAAGCTTCCGCGGGCGCCGGCTCTTCTTTCTTCTTACACGCTGTAAAACAAACGAGTAGAACTAAAACGGACCCAACGATTCGGCGACGCTTCATGCGCGCGGATATTAGAAGAAGGGCGAAGGAAGGGGAAGAGCTGCCACCGAAACACCATTCCCTGGCCTACGCAGCCCCTCCCAGAGGCCCAATGCCACTCTCATTGGCACCCTTGACAGCACTGCGATAACGCGAATAAGCAGCCGACATGACCGATATCAACCAACAGCTCCGTTCACGGATCGAAGGCTTCGTGAGTGAGATCGCCGAGCTTGTCCGCCAAGCGACTCTCGAGTCCGTCTACGCTACGCTTGGGGCGGTCGAGACACGCACCCGAGGCGGGAGCCGGGGCGCTCCGCGTGGGCGCAGTGCACCTTCGTTTCCGGCAGTGGTTGCGGGACGCCGTGGGGGCAAGCGCTCGTCGGATGAGATCGAGGCGATGAGCAGCGAGATCCTGAATCACGTCAGCGAAAATCCCGGACAAGGCGTCGAGCAGATCTCTTCAGCGCTTGGCATCAGTTCCAAGGAACTCACGCTTCCGATTAGAAAGTTGGTTGGGCAGGGGGATCTGCGGACCGAGGGACAGAAGCGCGCTACGAAGTATTTTTCGGGTGGAGCACGTGCGAACACCCGTGGAGGTGCGAAGGCGCGCACGGCGGCCCCGGTCAGCAAAGCTACGACGCCCCCAAGGCGTAAGGCTGCACCGGTCGCGAAGGCCAAGCCCACTGCTGGACGCAAGCCGGCGGGGCGTAAGAAGGCTCGCGGTCGCAAGTAATTGAGAACTCCGGCGGATCGGGGCTAGCCTGCCTACGGTGAAGCTTGGTCCTTGGAAGCCCTGCGGCGTAGCTTCAACAATCGTAGTCTGCCTGCTCGGCGCGGCTCGAATCAGCGGCGCCGCCGATGGAGTCGCCGCTCCCGCCCCTCCTCTGCTCCCTGCTCCGACCTCTGAGGAGCAGCCACAGGTTTCAGCAGAAGCTCCAACTCCGCCCGAAGCTCCCGCTCCCCCTGCGGGCTCCCCGCTTCCTACCGTTTCCGGGGTTGCTGCCGACGCCCGGAACGCTCCCGAAGATCTGAATCTTCGCTACACGATTCAGTCGGTTGAGATACGCGGCAATTCCCGCACCAGCACGCGCGTCATCTTGCGCTATTTCCCGTTTCATCCGGGAGATGTACTCGACGTCGATGATCCAGCCGTGGAGCTCGCTCGCTTCCGACTGTTAACCACTGGTTTTTTCCGGAATGTGGAATTCTCCCTGCGCAAAGGTTCAAAGCGCGGACAGGTCGTGTTTGTTGTTGAGGTCACTGAGCGCAACACCATCATCCTGAACGATGTGCGCATGGGGGTCTCAGCCGACGCGGATACCCAAGGTAACGCTCGGCCTCTCACAGCTTACGCTGGAATCGATGTCACAGAGCTGAACCTCGCCGGGAGCGGGATCACGCTCGGTTCGGCGCTGGCTCTGGGGCAGGATCAATTTGCACTTCAACTTCGATTCGTGGAGCCAGCGCTCGCAGGCTCACCCTGGATGACTTCGAGCTCGCTGCAAGTCATGAAGGCTCGCGATTTCTTTGGTAATGCTGAAGTCCTCTATTCGGATCCCACCTCACTCGACAAGCGCGCGGACCACGCAGTAGTCCGCTACGATCGTTTCGGGGGCACGCTGGGCGTCGGCCGAGACTTGAGTTTGATCACTCAATTTTGGCTGAACTACCGCCTAGAACGCGTTGACGCGAGCTTTCCGCTGGAGGCCTCGCACCTGCGCGGAACCCGGCGTGAACCGATCGATTTTAGTATCATTCGTGGCACGAGCCTACTCTCCACCCTCCGCGCAAGCCTTAGAATCGATACGCGGGATCAGCCCGTCTTGCCAACCCAGGGGTGGCTCGCCACGGTGTCCGCGGAAAGCTCCCTGCCGCAGCTAGGGAGTGACTATGACTTCCAGCGCTTGGAGGCCCGCGCTGCACATTATTGGAAGTTACCCTGGAAACGTCATGTGTTGAAGTTGGAAGGATTCGGTGGAGCTCTTTCCGGCTCTTCTCCCTTCTTTGAGCAGTATTTCATTGGAGATTTGAGCGATTTTCTGCCCTCCCGATTGCTCGGCATGAACTTCGATCGACGCCCCGCGCCCAACTTCCTCGGGACAGACATTGTCGAAGTGCGGTACGGAGAGTTCGCCGCCAAGCTGGATGCGGAGTATCGAATCCCGCTCTATCAGGGCACACGCTCAGTCTTTGGAATCGATTTCTTCGGCGGAGGAGGCATTTACTCACTGGCGAGCCAACGCGACTTGAGAAGCCCTCCCGCTGGCTACTCGGGGCTTTCTCAATTCCCAGTCGACGTGACGCTCAACTTGGGCTTTCGCATGGACACCAGCATTGGCGGTTTCGCGTTTGCTTTCTCCAATATTCTAGGCTTCATCCCAGTGCGTGGTGAGGGCGGCCGGCGGTGAGTGGTGTGCGAAGATTCACGTCGACCGGATCGCAGCTGGTGGTGCTGCGATTCGCGCTTCTTGCGCTCATCAGCCTAGCTTTCTGGCTGCATCCGCTCGTGGCTCGAGGCCAATCTGCGTCCGCACGGCCCTCACGCTTTGAATGGGATGCGACACAAACCAAGCTTCGTGTTTCCCTCAGCTACCGAGATCTCATCGACGAAGCCATTCGACAAAAATTGAGTCGTGGCCTGCCAACCACCATTGTCTTCACAGCCACCCTTCATCAGGTTGGCAGGGCTGAGCCACTGGCCACTACGGCCCAAACCTGCAAGATCACTTGGCATGTTTGGGAGGAAGCCTACCGTGTTGAGGTTTCTCGTCCAGGTGAGACCGTTGCCGGCTGGACAACGACGCTCCAGGGCGTGCTGCGGCGCTGTGCTGAGGTGAGAAAACTGTTTGCTGCGACGCGCGATCAGGTCCCTGCCAATGCAGCGCTCTTTTTGCACGCGAAGTTGGTCATCAACCCCGTAAGCCCAGAGATCCTGCAAAAAATCCGGCGATGGGTCAGCCGCCCCGCGGCAACCGCCACAGCAGCGCCCGGGGACGCGTTGTTTAGCACCTTTGCAGGGCTATTTCTAAGACAGATCGGCGACGCAGAGCGTGAGCTCGAGTTCGACACTCGCCCGAGCTTGCCTATTCTGGCGCTGGGCAAAGCCACCCAACAAGCTGCGAAAGGAGCCCGCCCATGAAATCAGTTTCATTTTTTGCCGCTCTGAATTTAACCGGTAAACGCTGCCTGGTGGTCGGTACGGGGGATGAGGCCGAACGCCGCGTGCAAGCGTTGTTGGGATCTGGGGCCGACGTCTTGCTCGTCACGGATTCACCTACGCCGTTGCTGCTGGAGTATTCACGCCAAGGCAGGCTCACGCTCCAAGCGCGTGCCTTTCAAGCTCAAGATATGCAGAATCTGTGGTTAGCCATCCTGACGACACGCGATGCCGAGCTGACCGAAGAAATGGGCAAATTGGCCGAGCAGGAAAGAGTATTCTTCTGTGCCATTGATCAACCCGCACGCAACTCCTTCGCGCATATGGCGTTAGCCAAAGCTGGCCTGGTGACGATTGCCATTTCCACCGAGGGTCGCGCTCCGGGCCTAGGGCGAAAGCTCCGAGACGAACTCGAGAGTCTGTTCAACCGAGCCAACCTTGAGCTATTCGCTGAAAAAGTAGCGACAATCCGCGCCCGCGCGGCTCCGGCTGAGCGAGCTTCGGAAGTTCGCGAAGCTATCAAGCATGTGCGCATCATGGGCGATCTTGAGCTCGAAGCTTGAGCCGTACGCAACTTCACTCGAACAGAGGGGCGTCGGCGGGCCCGGGGATCGGCTGCGGCCCGGGATATTTCACCATCTGACCTATCACATAGTAACGGTACCTGTGGGTGATGGCGCCGAGATCTAGCTTCGGGAGCGCGCGGGTCACGCAGTCCGTCACCTTGCGCGCACTCGGCCCCTTCCAATCACCGCTCTTGCCCGGAAAGACATGTAAACGCTGCGCCGAAAAATCAACGGTGAGCACGTGGTTGATACTGCCAGTCTTAGCGCTCTTTGGCACGCACGCCTGAGACTCTTGGATCGCGCGACTGAGCGCCTCCTCAAGTGGCGGAAGGCGGTCACACAGCTCGCCCAGCGTCGACAGCCGATTCGCCGCAGAACCACAGCTGACGCGAACCGCGGGGTCGAGCTTGAGCCCTGATTCGACGGCACGGCTCACCTTAGGTTCAATGAGGGGCTTAGCAGCAACCGCGACGGCTACCTTGTTGGCTTGAATGGCCGTGGGGGCGTCCGCGTGGCTTGCCACGCCAGGACGCCGCCATAGGTAAAGCGGAACCGCCACCAACATCAAGCTAACCGCTACCGCCACCACTAATTGGGCGCGCATCGGGCGTTCATTGGTAGTGCTACTGCCCACGCCCAAGCGCCGAAGGTTGGGCTCGCTGGGAATAGACCCGAAGGTTGGTCGCGGTGGAGTGGCCATCGTTGCCCCGTGACCTACTCGTCCAACAGCGCATCCAGAGGCTGCCCCGGCTCCGCTCGCACAAAGGTAGCGGAAAGCTCCAGCGACTCAGGCATGAGCCCTTGTACCTGTGAAACGACTTGCTCGACGACGTTGCGCGATTCTTCCACGTTCGGGCCCGTCATCGCGACTGCGAACTTGAGTGGCGCAATGCGTCCTCCTGTTATCGGCACAATGCTCAAGAGGAGCATCTCTGTCAGCTCAATGACACGCTGAGCGGCGCGACGCAGAGCGAGCATTTCTGAAATGGTCGGCCGTTCGCTCACGTGGCGATTGGGCCCACGCACGTGATAGCGCGCAACCGAGAGAGGAATGTTCGTCCATTCTGCGAACCCACGCTCCTCTTCGAGTGCCTGCAGGAAATGGGTCCGATGCAGGAGCCCCGTGAGCCCATCGCGCCGACTCAAATAGGTACGCGCGCGTGCATGATGGGGTGAAGACTTGGTGAAACTCACCAGCTTGATGCGACATTCCCCGAGCTGCACCTCGCCACCATGCAGCATGGTTACGGTCTTTTTTCGCTCAAAGCTGTGGTCGGCGTAGGTTCCGTTGGTGCTCCCCACGTCCTCAACCACCCACGAGCCGGACTGCCAGCGAATCACAGCGTGAGCGCCAGAAACCGTAGCTTCCGGCAACGACAGATCTTGTCCACTGCGGCGCCCGAGTGTCATCAGCGGCTTATCGAGTGGGTAGAGTTCACCGGCTGCCATCGGGGCATTGGTGGCGTAGGTCATGAGCAAGGACTGGGTGCCGGGGAGAAATGTCTCCGAGACGGATCGACCCAACGGGGGCCCGGGAGCGAGCCTTTCTCGGGGTATTTGCACCTGACTCGTAGTGAGTGCCGTGGGATTAAAAAACCTGAGGTGCCGTGCGCCCGGTCGCAGCACGGGGTCGTCGCTCAGGCAGCGATAGATTTGCTTCACTTCATCAACGCTCAGCCCGGAGGGGACATCGAACATAATTTGGGCACGCATCGGCTTGGATCGCGGCCGCGAACCCGGCTCAGGCACGCGGCAGGTCCACATTTCCCAGAGCGTGAGGCCGAGGGCGTACATATCATCCTCGGGGCTGGCCCCGCCTGAACGCAGGCGCTCGGGTGACATGTAGTTGGGAGTGCCGCCGTCGGGAGGCGCACCCGGGCGCCGTTTGCTCACGCGAGCTCGCTCTTGCGCAAACCCAAAATCCAGAATGATGGCGCGATCTTCAGTGACCATCACGTTGCCGGGTTTAAGGTCGCCATGCACCAACCCCTGTGCATGAATCGCAGCCAGGCCTGCGCTGGCTTCGCTCGCCGTCTTTCGGAACTCGTCCGAAGTGTAGCCGCCTTGAGCCTTACGCTTTCGGATGTGCGTGTGCAGAGTCTGCCCGGCGATGTGCTCCATCACCAAAATTGGCCCCCAAGCACTTGGAGCCAGGTCGTGGACCCGACACACATTGGGGTGGCTGATCGAGCGCGCTAGCAATAGCTCCTGACGCAGCGCTTCGTCGTCGCCGGGCATCCGCGACTCCTCGCGGACTACTTTCAGGGCTACGGCCTGTTGCGTGGAGCCATCGTACGCAAGAAAGACTTCGCCCATGCCGCCCTTACCGAGACTATGTCGGATTTCGTAACGATCATTGACGATTGTGCCCTCTGTAAGCGGGCTCGCACTGCGAGTCGGTTGCGCCATCTAGGACTTCCGGAGCTATGAGCTAGCGTCCCCGATTTGCGCGGTCACTGCAACGGTCGATATTCTTGTGGGAAGCAGCGACAGCTTGGCGGACGCGCGATCCCCAGACTTCCCGCCCGATCACGGCGAAATCACGGTGCAACAGAGTGCCAGCACACGCTCTCGACCTATACCGGAAAGCAAGAATGCGATGTCCAGGAGGCCGGACTGCCCGGGGATCCACCCAAAGCGCCGCCCGAGCAACAGTGCGAGCGGGTTCGGCCACACCCGCTGAGCAATCACTTCAGGCACCAAGCTGCGTCCGGCCCGCCTGCTGACCTCCGAGACTGCAAGTTCGAAACCGCCCAGCTGATCTACCAACCCAAGACGCTGCGCGGCAAGGCCACTGTACACCCGACCACCCGCCAAGAGCTCGACTTCGGAGATCGGCCGGCGGCGTCCTTCGGCGACAATGCCCACAAACCCATCGTAAGTAGCCCGGAGCTCGCGCTCCAAGAGTTCGCGTTCTGCCTCGCTCAGAGAGTGAAACACGGAGTTCACCAACGCGTGGTCACCACGCTGCAGGCTCTCAACCCCGACCCTCAAACGCCTGGCGACTTCAGAAACCGAAAGCCGCGCAGAAACCACACCAATTGAACCCGTGAGCGTCGTGGGCTCGGCCACAATGCAATGCGCCGCAACACCGATCATATAACCGCCGCTGGCAGCTGCGTCACTGAAGCAAGCAACCACTGGCTTTTTCTTGGATAGAAGAGCAACCTTGCGATGAATTCTTTCGGAGGCGAGTGCGCCACCTCCTCGCGAGTTGATCAACACAACGGCCCCACGACACCCCGGAGTCTCTTCGGCGCACTCCAGTGCCGCCACCACGGCAGCTTCATCCGCGACGGAAAGCGCGCCGGAGCTCCCCTGAGAAATCGTTCCAAACACCTCGATCACCGCAACCGTCGCTGGACGCCGCAAACCCACAAAGCGCGTGCGCCGACGGCGTCGATAGCGCTCAAATTCTACGAACTTCGACGGACCCGACGCACCACCCACCAATTCGAGCAGCTCGTCTTCGTGCGCCACGTGATCCACCAAACGCAATTCAACCGCCTCCTTCGCAGTGAATAGGCCCTGATTGAGCCAGCGCTCCACCACTTCCGCACTCACGCCTCGCCCCTCCGCGACACCCTCCCGCACTGTCTCCCAGACGACATCCAGATATTCTGTGCGCTGCTCCCGGTCGGCTTCACTCATCGAGTCACGCATGAGCATGTCGCCCGCGCTCTTGTATTTCCCGATGGCCATCACCTCCGGCGCAATCCCCAAGGGGGCCAACGCATTCTTGAGGAAGAAGGATTGGCTTGCCAAACCCAGGGGCCCAAGCTGGCTGCCCGTGCCGAGAACGAGGCGATCTGCCACGCTTGCGATGAAGTATTCCCACGTTCCACCACCGAAAGGCAGGTGCACTGTAAGCCCGAGCCCGCGCTGTCGTGCACGTGCGAGCGCCCTGCGGAGGCTCAGCGCTTGGGCCGCCCCCCCGGCAAAGTGTTCCAGCGAAACACAGAGCCCTGTGACACGCGCGTCCCTGCCCGCGCGATCAATCGTTTCGCGCAAGGTTTCTAAAGTTAAGCCCCGTTTGCCAAAACCAAACAAAGAAGGCCTGGCGATCTCTGGAACGGTGCCGTCGATCCGGAATCGAAGGATCCCGCGCCGCGCTGCAGCAAATCGATAGCGGAACGCCCAAAGAGGCAAGCTTATCAGTGCCCACAGATTGGCGACGATCACATACATCAATCGAAACATGGCAGATCACTCCGAGGCAAAGCGCGAACAGTGAGCCCGTTATACCCCGGTGTGGCCAAAGGCACGCCATCAAGTGCGTCGGGATGCGCTTGGCGCGCGGAGTGCTAGCATTATCTCATGTCGCACCTTCGTACCTCGTTCTGGGTCTTGGTAGCTGCAACGTTTCTGTCGTTTGGCTGTGCTCAGCGAGCGGCTCCCGAGATCCAGGCACCCCCGCTCACTCCCAAAGACTCGCGATCTCAACTTTCGCCCAAGCCTAAGAAACGGGATCTACAGCCCGAGCTGATCGCGCCGCCTCCAGCGTACGGGAACAAGATCGTCATGGCGAAAGCCAAGCCGGCGCGCTCCACCTTCTGAGCCACTCGCTATTTCACGGAAATGGTCAGCCGAGCCCAAGCTGAGCCGCCGCGATTATCTCGAACCACGGCCCAAAGGCGTAGCAGCCCGGGAGCTTTAGGCGCTGCGAGCTTAGTCGCGTAATCATCGTTGAAGCCTGAGACGGCGTCGTTCACGAGCTTCACCCCGGAACTCAACCCGCCGCGATCTGTGTAGTAATTCACCCACATTTGTTCTTGGTAGTTGCGACCGCGGTTAACAGCAATCGCATCTGGCTCCACACTCAACTTGTCGACGAGAGGCCGGAACGGGATATCAGGGCACTTCAGATCTCCATCTTTGGCGCAAGCTGCAACGCACAGCGCCGGAATCTGTTCACAATCGGGCGCGGGAGTCTCAAGGCCAAGGCACGCTGCGTCGATGCAATCCGGGACCACTTCTCTGCCATTGAACTCAAAGCTGGTGATCTTCGGATTTTCGTTGCGAAGCTCTTCATACGCGAAGATCTGCGTATATCCGGCGACGAAATCATCCGCGCCCAGCAGCGCTCCGTCCGCTCCCTTACACTCCAAGGGAAAGCCTGCGTTGGCACCCTGTGTTGCCAACTCCAAGGTTCCCGCGCACGCCGCAAAGAACACAAACGCACTCCCAAATGCGGGCTGGCTGGGATCCGGCGAAGGTGCATGGGTGGTGATAATGTCGTCCGGCAGCTTCAACGTGAATTCGTCTTTCTGCCCGATGGATATCCCCGGCGGCGGTGCTTCACTCATGGGATCGCTCGCGAGCCCGGCGAAACTTGCTAGGCAGCCCGCGTAAAGATCAGCCGGGGGATTCACGCAACCAGAAAGCCAAAGGCGCTGAATCGGGCGGCCCGGCTCCTTCGAACCATCACCCCAGAGCATCCGCAGCGTGACCGCCTCACCCGGACGAGCGTACGCATGATCTTTCTGCACTGCGAAAACCCGCAGAGAATTCACCTCAGCTCCGGGATCAAAATCGATACCGCAACCCATCAATCCGAACGCAAGAAGGAGAGCTACCCGTTTCAAAATTCACCTCGCAACCCAAGGCTGGGGATCAACGGCAGACCCGTCTGGAATGACTCTTGGCTGAAGTTGTAGTTGTAAACCAACGCCTCGACAGCCTGATTGTTGTAGACGTTTTGGATGTCGAGGTACGTGGAGAGGGTCCACAGGTCAAAGCGCCAGCGCTTATCCACGCGAATATCCAGCTGATGAAAGAGTGGCAAGCGTCGGCTGTAGAGATCAGCCTGGAGGGGCGCATAAGCACCCGCGTCTGCAGCATACAGCGCGGGCAGGCCCTGCGGCACGACGGGCGTCGCCAGATTGCCGGAGATCACGCGAAACCTGGAGCCAAACTCCCAACCTCGCCCCAGCTGATAGCTGCCCAGCATCGTGAGATTGTGGGTTTGATCGAATTCAAACAGGCGCTCCCTCTGCTCGGGACGGTCGCGCAACACACTGCGTGAGAGCGTGTAAGCAACCCAGCCGAAAAAGCGAGAATCCGCACGATATTTGAAGAGCGTTTCGAGCCCCATCGCATGCCCGCGGCCCTCGTTGTCGTAGCGAAACGTGCCATTATTGCCAGGCGCCCGCGAGACGAGATTCTGTTTGTCTTTGTAAAAGGCCTCAATGCTGAGGTCCACATGATCCCAAAGCTCGCGTTCCACTCCAACGGCGTAGTGGATTGAGCGATTGGATTCGATGCCAGGTGTGCCGAAAACAGGATCCGTTTCCTGAAACTGCGGCGGTTGATGAAAGACCCCAACGCCACCCTTGAGGATTGTTTGGTGCCCTAGCGAACCATCGGCGTTAGACTTGCCCGTCAATTCATAGCGAGCATTCAAACGCGGGCTGACATCCGTTTGGCCAGAATCCCGCGCGTAGTCAAAGCGCACCGAGGGCACAAGCCTCAGCTTTTGGGTCGTTTGCCATTCAAACTCCGTGTACCAGCCTGGCCGGAAGCCGGTTGTCTTCTGGTAAGTCTCAAGCGAAGGCCGCGTTGCAAATGGGCCTGGATCAGCTTCACCGGGATTCGGCGGCGGCGGCGCGCGCACCGTCACTTCAAAGGGTAACAGCGCGAAATCCATCCCCACGTTCAGCGTCATCCCGGGATTGAGCTGGAAGCCAAACTCGTTGCGCAGCGTGATGGGATTGACCTTGAGTTTAAACAAGAAAGTACCGAGCGAGAATCCGATGTTCTGCTCGCCCACCGCAAACATCGATTCGAGGCGAACATTGCGGGTCAGCTGGTCCTTATAAACGCTCTGAACTTCGTAGAACCCAGTTGAAAACGTAAGGCTGCCGCCAAAACCGGGATCTTGGGTGGAGGGATCTTTGATGATCAGCTTCAGCTCGTCGTCCGAGCCGTACGCCTGCAGCCTCCACGAGGTATCGGCGTCGATCTGGTTGTGCAGAACGAGCTGATAATCCCTATAAACCGGCGCACTGGTGACGCTGGCGCCGGCTTGCTCGAGCACAGGCTTGAGCCAAACATCCACCCAACTGCGGCGACCGGCGGCTGCGAAACTCCAGGTTTTCGAGTTCGGCACCGGGCCTTGGAGCAGGAAGCGCGTGTCAATCAGATCCGCCTGCGCTAGCCCATGATAACATTGCTCCCCCTCGATGGGCGTGCCCTTCTTGTCTTTGCACGCAGTATCCGGGCGGGCGATGGCGACATCCACAATGCCACCTGAAGCCAGCCCATAGCGCGCACTGAAGTTGCCGGGATAAAAATCGATCTTCTCGAGCAGCTCGGTCGGGATAACGCTCGAGAGGCCGCCGAAATGATAGATGATTGGCACTTCGGTGCCGTCAATGAACGTCAACGTATCCTGAGGAGCCGAACCACGCACAATCAAAAGGCCCGCCAAGCCCGGCGGCCGCGCCACACCTGGTAAACTCTGAATGGAGCGCAGCGCATCGCCATTCGTGCCAGGGATGCGGGAAATCTCGCGGCGCGCCAACGTACGGCGCGTGACTTCACGCGGGGGGCGTTCGCCGACCACCGTCACTTCTAAGCCTTTGCCTTCGGGGGCGAGCCGCAACGTGATCTCGGTGGCTTCACCCAGCGTGACATCTTCCTTGCTGGTTAACCCCTGAAAGCCTGAGGCGGAAACCTGAACGGAGTAGCTCCCCGGCGCGAGCCCCACGAGCTCCCATTTCCCTTGGGCATCCGTGAGCGATTCAACGCTTTGCTGGGTCGGCCCCGTGACCATCACCTTGGCTCCAGCCAGCGGGACATCCGAAGCGGCGATGAAAATCCTGCCGCCCAAGTTGCCAACCTTGGGAGCTGCTTCCGGCGCCGCCGTTTCAACCTCCTTGAGTGTGAACGCGTACTTGTAGAGGATTTGGACAGGGACAGCTTTTCCATCGCGTTCGGCGGGAGAAAAGCGAAACTTCAAGGCCGCCGCCTGCGCGGCTTCATCGAAGCCATTGCCTGCCGGCTCCACCACATCAGCCGCACTCACATTGCCTTCAGCATCAATCGTGAGCCGAAGCACCACGTCGGCAGTCATGCCTTGAGCTTGAGCCGCGGCTGGATAAGGCGCCGACTCAAAGTGTTGAATCTCCGGCATCTTAACCTGAGGCTTCTTCGGAGACTCTGGCGCACCGCTCTCAGGTGCCCCCGAACCCGCATCTGCCGCGGCAGCCGGCGGCTGGGCTCCGGCCCAAGCCGTCCAAAGCAGCGTTGCCAAAGCACTGAACCAAGGGAGGGGCGTCGTTACTTTCACCGCCCCGCAGACCTAACGCGAAGGCGTGCCTCCAGCAAGTCTTGCCCTCGTATCTCAGGAGCGCTACGGCCCCAAATACCTTGAAGATAGCTACCTGGAACGTCAATAGCATCCGCGCGCGCTTCGACTTGCTGCTCGATTGGCTGAAAACTTCGACACCCGACGTGGTGTGCCTGCAGGAGACGAAAGTCACCGACGAGGATTTTCCGACGCTTGAGCTTCAAATGCTGGGCTACTCAGTGGCGATGGCGGGTCAGCGCACCTATAACGGCGTCGCGATCGCTTCCCGACTGCCCATGAAGGACATCGAAGTGGGCTTGGTGGACGATCCCCTCCCCGCCGAAAAGCGCTTAATTGCCGCCACCATTCGCGGCGTTCGGATCCTGAGCGCGTACATTCCAAACGGCAAGAGCATCGATTCGCCATCCTTCGGAGATAAGCTGAAGTGGCTCGCTGCGCTGCGCAAAACTCTCGACGTGCGTATTCTGGGAGGCATGCCCATCGTGCTGGGCGGGGATTTCAACATCGCCGCCGACGCACGCGATGTGTACGACGCCGAACGCATGCGCGGACAACTTCACTTCAGTGAAAAAGAGCATGCCGCGCTCAAGCACCTGCTCGATTTTGGACTCTGCGATGCCTTCAGACTGCATCATGCGGCAGCTCAGCTGTTCAGCTGGTGGGATTATCGGGGCGCTTCACTGCGACTGAATCAAGGGCTGCGCATTGATTATCTGTTCTTGAGCCATGCGCTGAAAGAGCGCTGCACATCGGCAGAAATGGTGAAGGAAGTGCGACTCAGGGATAAGCCGTCGGACCATATTCCTGTGGTGATCGAATTGGCGGATGGGTGAGTCAAGCAAAACCCTAAAACGCGACCTGGCCCTGTAGCGTGGCCATCAGATCCGTGTACTTAACGGCAATCGGAAGAGCTCCATTCCCGGTATCACTTCCGCGGTTCTCTTGCTGCAGCTCCCGATAGCCTGCGTCGAATTTCAGATTGAAGCGATGTTCATCCAAAAACAGGTTAACTCCGACATGTGTCGCCAGCGAAGCATGCGGCCGGCTGGTGATCGGATTTCGTGGATTGGATTTGGCGCGCAGGTACTCAACATACGCGAGCGGCTCCAGCTTGCCGATGCGATAGCCCAGCTCGCCGAAGGCCGTGATTCCGCCCGTTTCGAGCGCATTGGAATCGCCGATCCTGGACCACCCCTCTGAGAATCGAGCAAATGCCGCCTTCGCGAGCAGCGCCTGGTTCGGAGCAACCGGGTACTCAACAAATACGTCGCTGCCAAGGGCGGAGTAAGTACCGGGCTTAGTGTTGAGCTTGAGCACAGCCTTCGGTTGGTAATCACCGCCGAAACCGATTGAAATGATGGGCTTCGGCGCGAAGTAGATGCCCTTCAAGAAGAAATCACCCTCCGAACCTAGAATGTTGACCCGCAATTGCCCCGTGACTCGGGGTATGCCGTGCGTATTCAGATCATCATACCGGGCGCCGACCGGCTCAGTCGGTGTTTCAAGCGCAGCACCGTTTCGTACGCCCTCGAACAAGCCGACCCGATAAAGAACTCTGTCATGAATCAAACCTCTGAACTGCAGACCCGTGTCGCGGAAGTGTTTCCCGGTTGGGAAACGCAGCATATCCGCATGATAATCAAGGGTGTTGAGGGTGCCGGCGCCTTCGAGCGTTTGATGCGAAAAGGGCAAGAGCATCATGCCCGCATCAATCTTGAATTCAGGAGCCACTTCGTAACTGATGAAGGCGTCCTGAACGTAGAGAGGCGATGAGAATTCGCTGCCGTCCCCGGAGAAGCTTCCAGCCTTACCCCAGTTGGGCTGCTCGACATCCACGAAGAAGCTCAGTTCTTTGGTTGCGTTGCCAGAAACGACCAGGCGAACGCGTCGAAGATAGGTATCCACCGATAAGCGTTCTGAGCGTCCATCGGGGCCTGAAGGTGCGCCAATTCCTTCGGTCCCTTGGTTCTTCCCGTCTGGAGCACTCGCCATCAAGAGAGGCTGAATCAAGACACCAACATTGAGCGAAATGCCCTTGTCTTTGTTGGTCAACACCTCGACCGCCCCTGCACGGGCCGCCACTGCCACACCTATTGCTGCGCCCGCTAGCGCCAGTCTCTTTTTCAAGTTCGCCTCGCTGAAAGTTATGAGGACCCGTACACCGCCTCGGGTCCAACTGTCGACACTCGCCAGCCCAATGCGGTATGAACGGCTCGAAGCCGAGTTTGCCAGGACGCTCCTCATGCAGAAGAATATTCGACCAGGGCCGCACAAGTTCGTACTCCTCGCCTGCGTGCCAGCGGCATCGCTGCTGGCTTGTCTTCCCGATGCCCCAACGTATGGGAACTCCTCGATGGCTGTGGTGGTTCCCACCACGCAGGCGGTTGTCGTGCCCGTGAGCCCCGAGGGTGGCACAGAAGCGGGCGTTGTCGCTGCAGGTGTGCGCTGGCGAGGCCGGGTGGATCTCACGACGGACCCCGAGAAGCCGTACTTTGGATGGACCGCATCGGGCTTTGACGCCAAATTCACCGGCACCTCGATCGGTGTCAGGTTGCTCACCGATGCACCCAATGCACCATGCCAGGTGGATCCGTGTGGGCTCTTCTTCCAGGCGGTATTGGATGGAGAAGTCTTGCCTCGCATCAAGATTGCCCCCGGTGAGTCGACACTCAGCATCAAGTCTGGCCTCACCGACGGACCCCACACCCTCGAGTTTTACCGGGAGAATGAGTCCCCCTACGGTCGCTCTCAGTTTCTCGGCATTACCGGCGGGACCTTGCTACCCCCTCCCACGTATTCCGGCCGAGTCGTTGAATTCGTGGCGGACTCGATCACTGCGGGCTGGGGTGCACTTGCCGACGTGGAGCACCCGGCGTCCGGGGGCAGCGTTAACGAATGCGATTTCACCATGGATACCCAGGCTGGCTACCTCAGCTATGCGGCGAAGGTGGCCCGCGCGCTCAACGCTGACCCGAGCATCCTCGCGCTGAGTGGTTGGGGGTTGTATCGAGGCCTTTTCGGCGACGGACTCAGCAACGCCGTGCCGCGCGAGTACAATGATTCCGTGTATTTCATGGATCCGCATCCCCAGTGGGATTTCCGGACGAAGGCTGCTGCAGTCGTCATCAATCTCGGAACCAACGACATTGCGCTAGGCGATCCGGGCGAGGAGAACTTCACGAAAGCCCTCGACGACCTGGTGAAAATGATTCGCACCAAGAACGGCGATCCTTGGATTTTCCCTGTGATCGGGACGATGCTCAACGGAGACGGTCGCAGCTTAGTCAAGAGATACCTGGAGGGCTACGTCGACTCTCACGGCGGAGAGGCAGCCAAGGTGGTGTTTGTTGACCTCGGCGTCTTGGACCCAGCCCTGGGTACAGGCTGCCTCTACCATCCGGACGTCAAAGAGCACCAGCGCATGGTGGACGTGCTCTACCCCGTGATAAAGGCCAAGCTCGGCTGGTAGGTCCGCGGGCGGTTTTTTTCAGCGAAGATTGACTTGTTTTTGCCGGTTGGCGGATAACCCCCCAGGCATGGCCGTTGATCCGCAATCAAGCAACGCGCCCCGCGAGCAACGCAATGCTCGGTATGGGCTCATCCTGTTCGCTGTTTACCTGGCGCTCTACGCCGGCTTCATGGCAGTGAGTACGTTGAGCCCTCGCGCGATGGCTGCGCCCGTCCTTCTCGGGATCAATCTGGCGATTGTGTACGGGTT
>JBBSBI010000027.1:0-35082 GCA_038251425.1 Polyangiales bacterium | reverse complement strand
GAATGGGAAGACAACGAGAGCCAGGCCGCTATTGGCGAGATGCCGCTCAGCTTCACACCGTTCGATATTCAGACGTTCAAGATTTGGCTCGCGTGAGATTTGCGCTTGCATGAAGTGGAGTTTTGAGCTGCGCATAGGTCGCGTTGACTCCCTCCCGACCGAGTTGGCAGTGGTGCGCTCCGCGATCGTTACGGTCGCGGTGGGTGGGCTTCGAGCCATTTGACGTCGATGAGAGCTTGATCACGACCGGCTGCACGTTCGTTCTTTATCAGATCCGCGCGAGAGAGAACGGGCACTGTCTGATCCGCGAACGGTACTTGAAGGCGCTCAGACCAAGCACCGTTGAATTCCACCCCGTCAATTGAAGTGATGACATCAATGCGGATAGGGGCGACGCCGATCTGAAAGATTGTTCCGGGTGACGTAGCCATGCGCCGCCACCGCGTGAGCGCAAACGACTAGGAACTCAACTCCGTGCGCGTTGAGGGTCTGACCCTGTTTGCGAGTCACGTTCAAGCTCGCATGAGATGGCGCCTTGTGGTCACGTACTTGAGCGGTCCGATCGTGTCCTTCGCCCTTCTGCTCGCAGGGTGGTTTGTCTTGCGAGATGCCTCGCTGGGGTACGCTCGCCGTATGTGGTGGCGTTGATGGCCAACAACTACGCCTTCGCAGTCTACATGTTGAACGACTCGACCAAACTCGAAGCTGCAGACGTGGCCTCCGCGAAGGCTTTGGATCTGGCCCCAAAGAACCAAGTGTCCTCAGTACCCGGGGAGCGATCCTCGTTGAGTTAGGCAAAGTGGAGGAAGGGAAAAAGCTCTTGAAGCGCGCGCTTCGTATCCCTCGTTCCCAACGCGACAAGATGGCTCAGGCCTCCACGCTCGCGAGTCTCGCATTGGCTTCGGCGTGCATGGGACGGCGTGCATGGGGAAAAAAGGCTCGATCAAGATTTCCGAGCGGTCCGTGATGCCATACTCAAATTGAGTGAGTGTTCCCATGTGATAGCCATCGGTGGCTTTCTCGTACTCGAGTGATTGGCTGACGCCGATCTCTCCCTGTTCGCCAATTTGAGCAGTCTCGGTTTCGATCGCTGTGTCCGCCAGCGTGGTCTTGACGGCTGTGGCCACAGAAATTTGTAAAAGAAGCGCGACAACAAGCCGTAATTTGGAAGCATGCGTCATGACGTGGATCCTCGATCCGAGAACAGCGTAGTGGGGGTTGGTGCATTTTGAGTGGACTCCAGGCCTTGCCCGGCGGAGACGAAAGCTGTGAAGAAGGCGCTCAGATTTTATTGAAAAGCTTAGATGGCCAGCCTCCGGACCCGTTTTCGGAGATTCACCGAAAGCTTTTTTACTCTGTACCTTGGGAACGATCCAAGATCATTGAGTGAGCCTTAATGATCTTTTAATGTTGTTAATGTTGAAAACTCCGATGTAGCACTACCAATCCGGTTAAAGTGAGGTCGCATTACATGCTCCACTCTCGAATCTTCGTCGTGGTTTTGGGTGCGTCTGGTTGCGTGGCGTACCATCCGCAGCCGTTGTTCGCGCCCGTGCGAGCTCCGGAGGCCGCTTCAGACTTCAAGCTTCGCAGGTCTGAGCCCAAAGCACTCCGCCTGCAGGCTCCCGCGAGCGAGCTTAGGAACGTGAACCTTGGGTCCATCAAAGTTAACGTCGCTGATGGTCTGAGCGCCGACGAAGCCGCCGTGCTTGCGGTGCTCATGAATCCGGAGCTCAGAGCCAAGCGTGCTGAGCACGGCGTGGCACAGGCGCAGGTGCTCGCGGCGGGGATCTTGCCAAATCCGGTGCTCGGTGTGGAGTTCGATCATCCCTATGGTTCTTCGTCTGAGGGCACTAATAACGTGTTGAATCTGTCGCTTTCACAAGACATCAAGCCCTTCTTCGGACGGGCTGCGCGCCGTGAATCTGCTTCTGAGGCGGTGGCACAGGTAGATTTGGGCATCGCTTGGGAAGAGTGGCAGGTGGCCGAACGGGCGCGCTTATTGGTGGTTCGTTGCAGTTGGCTAGAGGAACGTACCAAGCTGGCTCGTACAGAAATGGAGGTCGAGCAAGCGACAGCCGACGCGCTCCTCCGGAGTGCGGCAGCCGGTGACGCGACACTCGAACAGGTGGGTATCCAACGGGTTGCGTTGGAGGGGGTGCGGCGCACATTGCGCGAGCTCGAGCAAACGGCGCTTGAGACAGACGGTGAGCTCAGAGCCCTCCTCGGCTATTCGGGCCAAGCTGAGATCCGAGTGCCTAGCCCAGACTTGCCGGGCGTTTCTTCTTCGACGCCAGCTGAGGAATGCCTCAGGCGAAGGTTCGACCTGCGCGCGCTGGCGCGCGGATATGGGGCGGAGGAGGCAGCGGTTCGCGCCGCCACGCTCGATCAGTTTCCAGACTTGACCGTGGGTCTCACCCACCAACATAACGAAGCTTCGCTCAACTTTGTCGGGGCTTTTGTGAACATTGGGCTGCCGCTCTTTGATCGCAATCAGGCGCGTGTCGCTACCGAGGTCGCCACGCGCGAGCGATTACGGTTCGAATACGACGCGCGTGTTGCTAGCATCCGCGCGGATTTGGCACGGATGGCTAGCTTTAGTGAGTTGGTGCGGCGTCAGCTAGCAGATGCAACTGCGGCGCTCTCCCCGCTCGAGAAACTGGAGGCAGATGAGCGGCGAGCAATGGATCGGGGCGATCTGAACCGCCAAGCCTACCAAGCGGTGCGAAGCGCGTGGTTCGACCAGCGCCTGGAGATCGCAGCGCTGTCTCAAGCACTTGTAGAATCGTCGTTGGCTTTCTTGGCAACCTGTGGCGGCGCCGCACCCAGCGCTGGAGGGTCTCCTTGAAAGCGTTTGTGGGCCTAGCTTTGGCTGTGATTCTGACGGGGTGTCAGCCCGCGGAGTCTGAAGAGGGGCCGCGGGGTGCCGTTAGCGCGGCCGTGGAGGTGGTCAAGGTCGACCGGGGACCCCTGGAGCTCAGTCTCGCAGCGTATGGCAGCATGGAGTTCTCGGCCGAGACGCAAACGACGGTTTCTTTCCTCAGGCCCGGTCAGGTGCTGCGGGTGCCTGTGGTTGCGGGCCAGATGGTGAAGAAGGGCGACCTTCTGATGACGGTGGGTGGCGTGCCCCGGGGGTCGCCCGAGGTGCAGCAGGCGTCGATCGCTGTGGATTTTGCGCAGCGTGAGCTCGCTCGTGTGCAGCGCTTGATAACGGAGAAGCTGGCCACCAATCAAGAACTCCAACACGCGGAGCAAGAACTTGCTGCGGCCACGGCGGGACTCGGGGGCCTCGGGCGTGACAGCGCCGGTGGCGCTTCGATGCGGGCCGAGAGCTCGGGCATCGTCGCCGAAGTTTTGGTGCAACCGGGTAGCATTGTGCAGGCGGGGCAACCTGGTGTGATGATTGCGCCCAAAGATGCTTTGAGTGTGCGGGCTGGGTTCGAGGTGGAAGACCTTCCGAGATTGAAAGAGGGCTTGCCCGTGCGCTTGAGTCCGGTGTTTGCCGGCTCGGTGAACGTGGAAGCTCCGGCAACACTCGCCGTGCTCGAACGTGTGGTGGACCCCAAAACCCAACTCGTCGAGGGGTTGATTCGGATACCCGAGCCGTTACCTTGGATGGCTGCTGGCTTGGCCGTGCGCGTGGTCGTCGTGCTGGAATTGCACCCGAGCGCGCTTCGAATTCCACTCAGTGCGCTCACCGAACACGAAGGCAAAGAAGGCGTGTTTGTGATCGAGAGTTCCCACGCGAAATTTAGAGCTATCACGCTGGGTCTGAAGGACGCGGCGCGTGTCGAAGTGATAGGCGGACTAAAAGAAGGGGAACTTCTGGCCACCACGGGTCGCAGCAGCCTTGAAGAGGGCATGGCGGTGCGCGCGACCGAATCGGTTGGTCAATGACGTTTGCGCGCTGGCTCGAGGCGCATCGCCGTTCGATCCTCTTTGTATTCCTAATGGCTACAGCGAGCGGGGTTGCCGCGTACTTTGCGCTGCCGGCGGGTTTGTTCCCGCGCACCACATTTCCGCGCATCGTGGTGTCGATCGACGCGGGCGACCGTCCAGCAGATCGCATGGCGATCGAAGTCACCCGCCCGCTCGAAGAGGCGATCCGCACGGTGCAGGATGTGCGCGAAATCCGCTCGAATACCAGTCGAGGCGCGTGCGACATCTCGCTGAATTTCGATTGGGGCTCGGACATGATCACCCGGACCTTGATGGTCGAGTCTGCCATTGCACGCGTGTTGCCCTCCTTGCCGCCTGGGATTTCATACCGAGTGCGGCGTATGGATCCGACTGTCTTTCCAGTGATCGGGCTCAGCCTGCGTTCACCCAAGCGGTCCTTGGTTGAGCTTCGGGATCGGGCACTTTACGACCTTCGGCCCAGGCTCTCGACGATCACCGGAGTGGCCGAGATCGGCGTGGTCGGCGGTCATACCGAGGAGATCCAGGTACTTTTGGATTTGGCGAAGCTCGCTGCCACCGGCTTAACTCTCGAGCAAGTGGTGCAAGCCGTTTCGGCAGCCAACGTTGTTGAAGCGATTGGCAGGCTGGAAGAAAACGAGAAGCTTTATCTCATTCTTTCCGATACCCAATTCAGAGATCTGCAAGCGTTGCGGCAAGTGATCGTGCAGCGCAGCCCGAGTGGCGTCGTCTTGCTGCAAGATGTGGCCCGGATTCAAACGGCGCCGGCTCCCGAATGGACGCGCGTGGTGGCCAACGGCAGCGATGCCATTTTGCTCAATGTTTACCAACAGATCGATGGCAACACCGTGCAGATCCAGCGCGACATCGAGCGGAGCGTCGCCGCATACCTCGGAAATGCCCCGAAGGACCTCAGCGTCAGCACTTGGTACGATCAAAGCGAATTGGTCACGGCTGCCGTTCTTTCGGTGCGTGACTCGGCACTGATCGGCGTGGCGCTCGCCATTTTTGTCTTATGGCTCTTCTTGCGCAGCGTTCGCATGACGTTGGTGGTCGCCGCTTGCGCCCCGGCCGTACTTGCCATGACGTTAGTGGTTCTCTTCGTCAGCGGCCAACGCCTCGACGTCATGACGCTTGGGGGTATGGCTGCTGCCGTCGGTCTGATCTTGGACGACGGCATCGTGATGGTCGAGCACGCAGTGCGCAGGCTTCGCGAATCTAAAACCGGTGGTGCGGAGGTAGTGTTGGCATCGGCGGGAGAGATGACCCACGCGCTCACTGGGTCGTCGCTCTGCACGATCGTTGTCTTTGTGCCGCTCGCGTTTTTGGGAGGTGTGACCGGTGCCTTTTTCAAGGCGTTGGCGCTCACCATGGTTTCCGCGCTCGTGATTTCGTACCTGTTTGCGCTGTTTGCAGTACCCATCTTGGCGCGCTGGCTTTTGTCCCCAAAAGACGCCGAGCGGGAGGACATTGGCCGAGGCATGACGCGCGTGCTCGCGACGTACGAGTCTTTGCTCGCACGCCTCTTGGCGCGCCCGGCTTGGCTGCTGGTTGGGGTGCTGCCGCTCCTTTCCTTCGGTTGGCTCGCGTACACGCACGTGGGGACGGGGTTTATGCCGGCAATGGACGAGGGCGGTTTTGCCATCGACTATCGTGCGCCGGCGGGTGTCTCCCTCCAAGAAACAGACCGCCGTCTGCGAGAGGTGGAAAAGGTGTTGGGCCGCATCCCCGAGGTGCTCTCCTATTCGCGACGCACGGGGCTCCAACTCGGCGGCGCGATCACGGAGGCGAACGAAGGGGACTACTTCGTGCGACTGAAGCCAGCACCCCGTCGCGGCATCGAGGCGATCATGGACGACGTGCGAAACGAGATCGAGCAGCGTGTACCGGGTCTCGAAGTCGAATTGCCGCAACTCATGGAGGACCTGATTGGGGATTTAACGGCCGTGCCGCAACCCATCGAAGTTAAGCTGTTTGGTTCGGAGCCCATCACGCTGCGTGCCGAAGCTGAAATCGTGGCCGAACGCATTGGACACATCAGCGGCGTGGTGGATGTGAAGAGCGGCGTGGTGGTCGCGGGCGACTCGGTCAACCTCCGGGTAGACCGCGATAAAGCGCAGTTGCTCGGTCTCGATCCCGATCAGATCACACGCTTGGCTCGGGTCGCACTCGAGGGCACTGTGGCAACTTGGGTGCAGCGGGGCGAAAAGATGGTCGGCGTGCGCGTCTGGAGCGATCGAGGCCGCTCCCTGCTGACGCAGGCGATCCGTGATCTTCAGCTGCTCACTCCGGACCAAACTCGGGTGCGCCTGGGGCGCGTTGCGACCTTAGATATCGAAACCGGCCAGCCGCAGATCACGCGTGAGAACCTGAAAACGATGGTCGCGGTGACGGGACGCATTAGCGGGCGCGACTTGGGTTCTGTGATGAAAGACGTAAAAACGTCCGTGCAGAAGACGCGCCTCTCGCCAACGACTTACGCAGAATACGGGGGACTGTACCAGGTGCAGCAGCAGTCCTTTCAGGGACTCGTGCTCGTACTGATCGCGGCGGTGCTTTTGGTTTTTGGATTGCTGCTTTATCTCTACGAAACTGTTGCCGCGCCCGTGGCCATCTTGGCTGTGGCCACTTTGGCAACGAGCGCTGTATTTCCAGCCCTTTTTGCTACCGGAATTGAGCTCAACATCACGAGCATGGTGGGCTTGACGATGATCGTGGGAATTTCAGCGGAGGCCGCCGTGTTTTACCTGAGTCAACTCGAGGACTCTAAGGTCGGAAAAAAGGATCTCCGGGCCGCCTTGCTGGAGGCGGGCCGCCTGCGATTCCGCCCCATCATGATGACGGCCCTCGCCGCCATTCTGGCTCTCATGCCGCTCGGTATGGGGATCGGACAGGGGTCAGCTATGTTGCAGCCGCTGGCCGTGGCGATCATCTCAGGCCTGGTGTTGACGGTTCCCGCAGTCCTGCTGGTGTTGCCCACACTTTACTTACTCTTATGTGGGGAACGCCTCGCCCCCGCTTGATCTTCGGGGTGGCCTAATCGAGTGCTTAGAGTGGCCTTAATGGTTTCTTAACGAGCCGTGGGGCGCTCGTCGAGGCAAGATCTGGTTCAGGCCAGGCCTGCTAGTCTAGTCAGACAAAGCCAGCTCACATGAAAGGTCACAACATGAAACGAAACATTGGTGTGCTCGTGGTTCTTCTTGCAGCAATAGGCGCGGCGGCTCCGGCGATGGCTGCTCCAAAACAAGGCAAAGTCACACAGATCACGCTTGCGGACGCGCGGGCCCGGGCGCTGAAAAAGGTCCCCGGTAAGGTAGTGGAAGAAGAGTCCGAGAACGAAAATGGTCGAGCGATTTACTCGTTTGACATTCGACCGACGGACAATCCCAAAACGATCAAGGAAGTGAACATCGACGCTCATGATGGTAGCATCGTGTCGGTTGAAGATGAAGATAAGGGCAGTGAGTAAAGGATGATACGCTCGAAGTGGTTAGCGTTCGCTCCGTTGTCGCTGTTGTTTTTGGCGGCAGCCTGTAGCGGCAAAGAAGGTAGTGGAGAAGTTGCGGATGGTCCTACGCCGAGCGCCACGCCGCCAGATCTCACAGGTGTCGTACTCCCGGAGAACGGCGGGAGCGGCACCATTTCAGGAACCGCGGACGCTAATCCCTTCACCAAAGTGGCGACCGCCTATCTGGCGGGTGCCCCGGACTCCGCGGGTACGACGGTGGTTTTCTTGTTCTCAAACCCGATGAAATGCGCTGACATCGGCGCGGCGGGTTGGGACGCTCGCATCGCCAACGGAACCCAAATCCTGGAGCTGAAAATCTTCGGCCAAACGCCGGGGACATTCACAGCCGTCACGACCGTTACGCCCGCCCCGGGAGAAGTGTCCGTCAACTACACGCTCTCATCAACCTCGACGACTCCCAAGGAAATGGGTTCGAGCGGTGGCTCGTTGGTGCTTGAGTCACTGATGGCCGGCACATCCGCTTCTGGTACCTTCGATATCAAATTTGGTGCGAATAGCTTGTTAGGAAAGTTTGACGCTATCTTCTGCGCGGGAGGCCGTGAACCATGAAAAAACTACCCTTCTTTATCTCAGGAGCGCTTGCGCTCTTACTCTGTAGTTGCAGCTCGAAATCAGGGACGTCTCAGACGGGTGCTCGGACGATCGTCCCTTCTGATATCAGAGACGTCGAACGCGACGGTGAAGGCCTTGTTACTACAACTTTCGGTGCGTACCCTGATCGCAAGCCGGACTGGGTGCGGGCCAATTCCGTGTTGGCGCTGTTAAAACAAGTGTGGGTCAGCGGCAAGAGCTCAAGCCCTGGGCTCCCCGGGACGCAGGTAGGGATGGTGGATACTGCAATTGCGAAGCTCGATGTTGCGATTGCTGCAATGGATCAGGAGGCCGCTACCTATGCGGCTAACGAAGTTGGCCTAGCTTGCCCTGAGCTTTTTGCATTTTTCCAGCCGGACGCGCCGCGTGGTGTCTTGCGAATGGACGCGGTGTTTCGGCAGCTCGGTTTGGACGCTCATTTCAACAAGCTCAGCGCAGCTAAAGCAGATTTGGCGAGCCTCAAACAGGATTGGGCAGACACCAAAGCTGCGGTGGCGCAGAAAGCGCCGACTTGCCATCGTGTCGGAGGCACGGCGACCGTTAGCGACGATATTGAGCAATCGCTCTCCAACCTCAATGCTGCGGTTGCAGCGAGCGATCTCAAAATCATTGAAAACGAGAGCGATAACGGCGCGCTTGAGATCGATACATTGGAGCTTCTTTTTGACTGCCCAGCGGATGGTGTTGCACCTGCGGGGGGCATCGGGGCCAAATGCACATCGAACGGCAGCTGCGGAGTTGGGCAAGAGTGCGATCTGGGAAATGCCGGCGGAAAATGCGCCCCTGCAGCCTCGAACAAGATCGGCACCGCCTGCACCAGCACCGTCGAGTGCGGTACCGATTCACGGAGCGCCTGCGCTACTGCGTCGGGTGACGCCTATCCTGGTGGATACTGCACCATGGAGCCGTGTAATGATGTTGACGTGTGCCCGGCTGGCGCCACCTGCGTGGCGATCGGAGGTGAAACTCCAGCGTGCTTCCTCGGCTGCCAGAGCGACGTCGATTGCAGAATGGCCGAAGGGTACGTGTGCCAGCTCTTCCTTACCACTCCGCCCATTGGGTTCGGACCCACCGACCATGCCTGCGCATTTCCCTGTACGCGGGATCCCGACTGTCAGGCGCCGTTGAAGTGCGATATTCCATCCGGTAAATGCAACCCTTGAGCACCGTTGGTCGGCGCCGTATTCTCTCGGTACTGGGCGGATCGTTGATAGCTGGCTGTGGCGAAAAATCTAACGTCGATAGGCGTTTAGCCTGTGTGAGCGACGGAGTGGGTCCGGGCGCTGGCTACTGTTTGATTGGCCGAGCTCGCATCAGCGTGCCCTTGGCCAAGCGGCTTTCGGTAGGCGAAGTACTGCTGATGGCGTCAGACGATCACAATGCGGTGATCGTGTCTCGGGATGCCGAAGGGTTTTTCGCACTGAGTGGCATCTGCACGCACGCTTGCTGCATCGTCGCGATTTGCCGTGGAACGGCGTGTGAGGTGCCAATTGCGAGCCCCACCGATTGCGCGGAGCCAACGCGCGGAAGAATTTCAGGGGATGTTGCGAGCTTCATTTGCCCGTGTCATGGCAGTCAGTTTGGGATCACTGGCAAGGTGTTGAATGGCCCGGCCACCATCGATCTGCCCGCGCTTCACCTGGAGTTTGTTGGAGAAGATGCCGTTGTGGACCTTTCGCTTCTGGTCTCGAACATGATTCGCGTTTAGTGGGAGAGCGTCACTCGTTCGCCGTGATGATCCGTGACAGCGCTTGGAGCGCGGCCGTGCAGCGTGCGGCGTCCGGCTGTGCCGCGCGGAGCTGCTTCAGTACGTGGTCGATGGAGTCGTCGATCTCGTGCCACTTCGCCGGATTCATCGGCTTAAGCGAGGCCTCAGCGTCATCCCAGGCGGTCTCCAGATCGGTCACGCGCGTCTTAGCTTTGGCCAATTTTCCCGCCTGCGCCAAGGCGAGCGTGTCGTCGGTGAGCGTCTTGAAGTCGTTGAGGTCACCCAGAGCTTGGACGTGCGCGGCCGGCGCGGAGGGCTGAGCGCGGCCTGTGGTTGTCATCTTCGTCGTGGCCGTCGTCGCCGTCGTCGCAATCGCGGCGGGCCCCTGCGCGTCTTGCACGGCGTTCTGGAAAGAGTCGTGTCGCCATTTGTAGCCCGCGCCATCGCCCAGCACGACGACCGCGATAACTGCGACCAACTGCAGCACCGCGCCGCGCTGATGTACAGGAGCCGGCTCCGTCGAAGCAACCTCCTGATCACGTTTGGAAAGCGAAAGGTAGGCAACAGTGGCCAAGATCGCCGACAGGAAGATGACGCTGGTCTCGGTGGCGTCCAATCCCAGACCGCCGTACTTTTTCGACTGCGAAAGATAGTCGCCCAGGGATGCGCCGAGCGGTCGTGTGAGGATGTAGACGATCCAGAAGGCGACAATGGCATTGAGTCCAAACCGCCAGGCGGTTGCCGCGGCCGCGATGACGCTCACGACGATCGCGCCGGTGAGCAAGTACCCGAGGCCGAGGCTTTCTGCCATCAGGTCGCCCGAGGCAGTGCCCAGCGCGAAGGTAAAGAGGATCGTCAGCCAATAAAACGCCTCGCGCCGCCGGCCCAATAAATGCCGGGGATATAGGGCTTAGCCCGAAACTGGAAAACGAGCGCGACGAGCAAGATGATGCCGGTGACGATGGACGTGCCGACCAATCCCAAGCGCAAATTGACGTTCAAGAAATCGGATGCGGTCTCGCCGACCGTGGTGCACAAGATCTTGATGACCCAGAAAAAGATGGTCACTTCGGGGACTTTGCTCAACGATAGCAAAGCTTTTTCGATGACGCTTTTTTCCGTTGATTGCATAAACACGGCTACCTTCTGGACTAAACTCTTGAGAAATGGAGCGTGAAGCGCGCGCCGCCTTCGGGATTGGAGCTGACGGCCACCGAGCCCCCGTGGCGTTCGACAACGCGTTTGACGATGGCCAAACCGAGGCCATGGCCGGTGGTTGCGTCGGCGCCAGCTGGCTTCCCTCGCCAAAGTGGCACGAAGATCTGTTCTCGCTCAGAGACAGCGACACCCGCTCCAGTGTCATCCACCACCACCTCCACCACGCTTTCATTCGCTTGAACAGCAACACCAATTTTACCTCCAGCGGGGGTGTATTTGAGCGCGTTTTCAAGGAGATTTCGTACGGCACTCTGAATGGCGTCTGGATCGCCCCAAATATTTACGGGTTCGTTGCCGCCCTCCGCCGCCAGCGACAAAACAACGCCACTCTTGTGAGCTTGCTCGGCAACGCTGGCAAGCACGAGGTCAACCTGTTGCCTAAGGTCGAAGCTGATCTGGCGGTCCAACGGACCATCTGCCCGAGCCAGAGAAAGCAGTGCATCCACCAACTTCGACAAACGACGAAGCTCGGGGAGTACGCGCGCGACGGCTTGCTCCCAGTCCGCTGCGGTTCTGGGATGGCGAGAGGTCACTTCGAGTTGATTGAGCACGACGGCAAGTGGCGTGCGTAGCTCATGGGAAGCATTGGACGCGTAGCGCCCAAGTGCAGAAAATCCTCCTTCTAGCCGCTCAAACAGCGCATTCATTTCAAGTGTGAGCTCGTAGAGCTCGTCTTTGGAGGTGGGTAGGAGCAGTCTTTCTTTCAGATCTGAGGCCGTTACACGGTGCGCCGCATCGATGATTTGGGTGAGCGGAGCCAGTGCCCGTCGACTCAGAAATAGTGCACCGCCGGTGGTCGCGAGCAGCGCCAAAGGCCCTGCAATCAGCACGGCCATCCACATCTCGTGTATGGCTTCATCCGCCAGCGGAGCTTCTTGGCTTTCGGGCCCCGGAGGTTCATCCGCCTCCTCAAGGCTAAAGGCCGCGTACATGGCAGCTGCGAATACGGCCATGGTGACAAGCGTTGAGACGATCATCCAGCCCGCCAGGCGAATGTGTAGCGAACGCCTGTGTAAGCCTCTGTTCATGGGTCGATAACGGCTGGGATGAGTCGATAGCCAAAACCGCGCACGGTGGTGATCACCACACCGCTTCCCTCAATCTTGCGCCGAAGATGTGTCATGTGCACGTCCACAAGGTTCGTCCCGGGGTCAAACTCATAGCCGAACACGACTCGCAGGATATCTTGTCGCGAAACAAGCTCCCCGCGACGGCGCATCAAATACTCAATCAGCGAGCGTTGTCGAGGCGAAAGGGTCGTTCTGAAACCTGCAACCAATACCGAAGGTCCTTCATCGGGGAGCTCAAGCTTGCCCAGCGTGAGCGGCGCCCCACGCACAGCCCCTCGCGGTGCTGCAGCGCGACGCAGGAGTGCCCGAACACGTGCCAAAAGCTCCTCAAATGCGAACGGTTTCACGAGATAATCGTCGGCCCCGGCGTCGAGTGCCGCGACGCGATCTGCGACGGCATCTCGCGCGGTGAGCACCAACACGGGTAAGACCATTCCGGCGTGTTGCATTGAATGAAGCAGCGTCGTGCCATCCGCATCCGGCAGCCCGAGGTCCAAAACGACGAGTTCAGGAGTGCGTGTGTCAAGCTCCGCAAGGGCGGCTGCTACGGTGCCGACCGTGCTCACCGAGAATCCTTCTTCCTCGAAGCCCTGTTTCAGCGATGCTGCGAGTGCTGTTGCGTCCTCGACCACGAGGAGCCGTTCACCCAGTGCAGGGCGCTTGAGCTGGCTTGAGGAGGCGGGCACGAGCGACATGACTCAGCCTAACGGATTTTCACAGGTGACTGAGTGAGAGCTTGCCGGCAAGCGCGATCTAACGCTCGTTAAGAAACCATTAAGGATGAAGATCGGGCGCCTAGGGGCACGCCGCAATGCTTCGGATCCACGCGTCCACCACCTCAACGCCCACCGGATCGACCACGCGGGTGCCGATTTGTGGCATGCGAGTCATTGGGCCAAGAGCGTGCATGCGGAGCGAAAGCACGGATTTTGACGGATCTCCGGGGAAGAGCCGCATCGCTCCGGTGACGCCGAGATCGCCTTTCTGGGGCACGACGTTACAGATCTGCATGTCCTTGAAGGGCGTTTTGTAGCTCGCCTCAAAGTCAGGCGCAGCGGTGCCGGCACGGTGGCAGTTCGCGCAGTTAGCATGCAGGTAAGAGCGAGCCCGTTCCTCGGCGGTCTTGGTTGTGTCGGAAGGAGTTGGATAAGCGGTAACCCGAGTGGGCGAGCCTTCAAAGGCTCCACTGTGCTCCCAAGTTGAGATTTGATTGGCCTTCACTCCGTTGGGGTAACTGAAGTCAACGTTGAGCTGTGCCATCTCCAAGCCCAGCGAGACACCTGCAGGTGCGGTGTGGCACTGCAAGCACTGTTGACGGCTCGGGAAATGCCAAGTTTGAGCGCCATTGGGGCCCATGACTTGCTTTTCATAGCCGTCGGTATTGGAGTCGAGGAGCATCGCGTCCGTCTGGGCGTCGTTCCACTGATAGCTATAGCCCCACCAATTATCGCGGTTGACGCGTACTAGGAGCCGCGTCTCCACCATCTTCTCGCCGACCTCAAAGCTCTTCACGAGCACCGTTCCGTCGGGCAGCTCAAAGTGCCCTTCGTCCTCATAAGTGCCGCCGAGTGCCGCAGAACCGCACAGCATTGGGTTGAGCGTACAATCCTTGACGCGGATCTTTCCGCCATCAGGTAACGCCACAAACCGCCGCTTCACAGCGTTATCGGACCAGAGCGGACTGGCTAAGCCGTAGGGGATCAGACCGGGGGCTGGTTCTTTGGGGTTGGTCTCAGCCACGCAGCCCGTTTGAGACAGCAATGTTGCCGCAGCGGTGCGCGAAGCAGGAGGCTTACAAGTCTGTCCAGTAGGCCGTGCTTCGAGTCCCCAGGTGGGAGCGCTTCCAGCTTGCCCGGCGCTGCCGCCGCTCGGCGAGGTGTTGCCCAGAGTGCCGCCGCTGCCGGAGATATTCATGTTCGCTGGAGTCGCGCTTTGTACTGAATGGCAACCTAGATTAACGACTAAGCAACCGCCGAGGAGGATGTGCGTTGACTTGAGTTTCACGGGTTCACCAACAATTCCTGTCGCACAGCTTGGAGGGAGGTGCAGGGGTCACGCAATGCCGTGCTCAAGCCGGGCTGAAGAATGAGGTCGCCTCGGATAGCCTTGACGGGCTTCCTGTGAGATATTGGGAGCCTTTTGTTGCAGCCGGACCCTTCATCTTGCAGTGAGTATCAAAAATTCAGAGCCGAAAGGCTCTTTTGGCCGAGCCCGGGGCGCTAGCCAAGCATGATCTGGCAAGAGGGTGTACGCTCGCCGCGCTTTTGCACTGCCTCCTTTTCCGTAGCGTGCGAGGCCCGCCAGCCCCAGGAATAGCTAGAATGACCAATCCGAACGTTAAACGAATGTTGACTGAGGTCAAAGCAACGCAACGCCCCCTACCGGCGCGGTCCAGCTGCGGAGTGGTTGCAATCATGGCCTTTGCGAGCGCCTTGGTAGCGAGGCCCGCGCATGCAGATCTCACGGCAGCATTCCAAGCCAAGCTCACGGTGGATCCTGAGTTCGTTACCGGCGCCTCGGGTGCGACCGACATTGCGTTTGCGGCCGACGGCCGAGCCGTGATCACCACGAAGGCCGGAGTTGTGGTGGTGCGGGGCCTGGACGGCTTGAAGATCAATATTCCAGGCAAGTTTGGCACTGTGGATCAGGGGTCTGAGAAGGGGCTCCTGGGTGTTGTTGCTGATCCGACTGCAGCCGACACTTTCTATTTTTACGTCTCGAATGGTCCGAGCGACACGGATAAGCACTACGTTTACAAAGGAACGCTGAGTGCGGCGAATGAGCTCACAGTCGATCTCGCAACTCCCATTGTTGGAGGCAGTGTTCAGGGGGGCCCTGGGCTTGAGGGCCCGCAGAATCACGATGGCGGTGGCCTCGCGATCCACAACGGGCAGCTCTACGTTAGCGTCGGTGATACCGGGTTCAACTCAAGCCCTCCACAAAATAAGTACGGCAGCTGCCTCAACAAGCCGAACGGCAAGATATTGAGAGTGAATCTGGATGGGTCCATCCCCACCGATAATCCGCTGGTTAACGAAACCTCGGTCACCTCTTGCGCTACGCCAACGGGCTCTTTTGCGACTGCAATGCCGGATAAGCGTATTTATGCCTGGGGATTTCGCAATCCGTGGAGGTTCTGGATAGACCCAAAGACGGGCTTGCTCTGGGTTGGCGATGTGGGTGAAGGCAGGCTCGAAGAGATAGACGTCGGCGGCGGTAACCAGCACTACGGGTATCCGTTTCTTGAAGGCTCCTACGATTGGACGCAGAACGGACAAGCGTTTGGCGTTAGCTGCAATACGATAGCCCCGAGCCGGCCGTGCACGGCGCCGGTGTACGACTACTCGCATACCAACAACACGCCGAATGATGCGCCAGATACGAATAAGGCCTCGGTTACCGGAGGGCTAATCCCCGAAGGTTGCGGTTGGAATAAGGTCTTTGATGGCAAGCCCAACTACGTTTTCGCTGACTATAATGCAGGTTGGGTGCGGGCCTTGGAGGTGAACCAGGCTCGTGACGGAGTGACCAATGCCGCGAACCCCACGGCATTCGGAACGTTCACTGGAGGCCCCGTGTCTTTTCGAATGGGCCCGGGTGGTTCACTCTATGTTGTGTTTGTCGAGTCTAATTCAGTTTACAAGTTCACGCCTAAAGATCAGACCGGAGCTGATTGCGGAGTACCCGTCGGTGGCACGGGCGGTGCAGCTGCCGTTCCGGGCACTGCGGGTGGTACAGCCAACGCAAGCGGCGGAGCAGCGGCGAATACCGGTGGCACGAGGAACACCGGTGGTGTTGCGAACGCTGCAACAGGTGGCTTGAAGGGCACCTCTGGTGGCGCGGCCGCCACGCTTGGTGGCAGCGACGGCTCTGGAACGGTGGATACCAAGAGAGGCTGTGGCTGTCGGGTTGGAGCACAACCCGGAGGCGCTCTTGCCGGGTTTGTCTCAATCGTAGCGCTGCTCGGTGGGTTTGGGCTGCGCCGAAAACTCAGGGATAGAGCATAGGGACGAGAATGGCGTCACCGAAGCGCCTCTCCCCAGCGCCCCTACCCAAGCTTCCTGGATCGTGATTGTCTGAATATTCAGGCGTGGACCCAAGCGACGATGACCCGCGTTTCATCCAGCGCCTCCGGCGACGGGACGAACATGCGTTCAATGAGCTGGTGCGCATGTATGAGGTGCGCGTGTATCGGCTGGTGTACCGCATGCTGGGGCGTCAGGAGGAAGCCGAGGATGTGGCTCAGGAAGTTTTCGTGCAGGTTTTCCGGGGGATTGAGCAATTTCGTGCGGATTCGAAGCTGGGAACTTGGATTTATCGCATTGCGAGCAATCTCTCCAAGAATCGCCTGAAATACCTCGCACGCCGCCGCTCGAATTCTCAAGATGAGCTTACCGAAGAGGGGGCGGACAACGAGAGCAGCCACGCTCAAGGGTTAACGCTCGGTGAATCAGCTCGCCCTGATCAGCTCGTTGAAGGCTATCAGGTTGAGGCCATCGTGCGCCGCGCCATCTTCGAGCTGGAGCCGGACTTTCGCGAGGCGATTATCCTCCGCGATCTCGAGTGCCTTTCCTATGATGAGATCGGCGCTATCACGGGCCTCACTGAAGGCACCGTGAAGAGCCGCATTTTTAGGGCGCGTGCCCTGCTGAAGGAACGCGTTGAACAAGCTTTGGGAGACAAAATCCGATGAGCGCCGAAGAACACGACGCGCCTGAGTCCGAAGATTTGCAGTCGGAAACCGCTTTTCAGCGTCTGCTTCAGGATGCCATGGCGGAGGAGCCCAAGCCTCGGCTCGACCTTTTGCGCGGTGTGCAGCATCGTATCCGAGAAAGAAGCCGGGGCCGTTTCTATGCAGATCGCTGGAGCCTTAAGCGTGTCTCGCCCGTGCTCACTTACCTGGTGACTGCGCTCTTGATGCTCGCCATTCTGGGCATCAGCTATTTCCTATTGCGCCCTATGCTGGAAGCACAAGGCAAGCACACAGCTTCGCCTATTGGATCCAGTGCGCCAACACACAAGTGACGTTGTCCGGGCCGCCGTTATCGTTGGCACCCTGAATCAGCCGATTGGAAGCGGTTGGCAGATCCGGCGAACTCAGCACAACGTCCAAAATCTGTTGATCGGTTAACGGCCCGCACAGCCCGTCGCTGCAGAGCAGCATGTGATCCCCAACCTTCGGCACCTCGAAGCGGGTATCCACCTTCACGGTGTCTTTCATCCCCAGTGCGCGCACAATCACATTCTTGTGGGGAAAATTAGCGATCTCTTCTTCGGTGAGATGCTTCATCTTCTTGTAATCGTTGAGCAGCGAATGATCTTCGGTGAGCTGCTCGATGGCTCCGTCGCGAATGCGATACACGCGGCTATCGCCCACGTGCGCCACATAGACGCCATCTTGGACCGCAAACAGAGTGACAAGCGTTGTGCCCATACCGCGTTGTTTTGCGGTGTGTTGTGATTGCTCGAAGATCCGCAGATTGCACAGCTTGATGCCGGTGATCAGACGATTTTCCTCGTAGCCCTTGCTGCGGTCCATCTTGTAGGGCCACGTCCGCTCCGGATCATCCGAGGTGGATACGAAAAAATCCTGCAGGGTATCCACGGCCATCTTGGAGGCCACTTCTCCCGAAGCGTGACCGCCCATCCCATCCGCCACCACGTACAAGCCGTGCTCTGGAAGAATCGCAAAGTTGTCTTCGTTGTGCTGGCGCTTCTTGCCAACGTCGGTCTGCCCAGCGACTTCGATGCGCAGCGGTTGACCGGTTTGAACGCTATGCGTTGTAGTCGTCGAGACGGTCACTAGGCTCATGTTATCTTTCCGTGGCTCGTTCTGACTGTCAACGGCTTGTTCTGACTGTTCTTAGTAGTGGTAGGTGCTCGCGACGCTGCTTCCTGAAGTGTGAGCGAGCAGCCAAATGTAGGAGAGCCTGCGCTTCTTCTAAATACTAGGATGCCGAATGCGCCGAAGGGCCGATTTCTCTGACTCCACTCGGACCCGCGACGATCAGAAGGTCGGTCCGGCCCACAAATAACCCTGTAGAAACGACGCCTGGTACCGACAGCAGGCTGCGATCGAGATCCGCGGGGGTGAGGAGCGGAGGCACACTGAGATCGTAGAGGTAATTGCCCGAGTCGGTCAGCACAGGCCCACCATTCTTCTCACGCAACCGCGGAACCCCAAATTCCTTCAGGCGTTCCTGGGTGGTGAGGTGCCCAAAGCAGAGCACCTCGATGGGAACGGGCCATTTCTCACCAAGCAGCCTGCTGAGCTTCGTTTCGTCGACCACAATAATATTCTTGGTTGATGCGTGATTCACGATCTTCTCACGCGTGTGGGCTCCACCTCCGCCCTTGATCAAGTCGAACACATCGCTCACCTCATCGGCACCGTCCACGGAAATATCCAACTGCCACGGACCACTATCCTCGAGCAGCGGGATCCCGAGTGAAGTGGCCAAGCGACGGCTGGCGTCACTCGTAGGAACGCCCACCAAGCGTCTGCCCTCCTTCACTGCGCGAGCCACACCCTCGATAAAATATTTGACAGTTGAGCCCGTCCCGAGACCCACCGCACCGCTCTCCGGCAAGTGCAGCAAGGCTCGCTCTGCAGCTTGCCGTTTCGCATCTTCGAGGTCCATCTCCGAAGCGTAGCGGTCCTTGGCCTCGCCCTCTAGCTTGAGACACGTTCAGCGTTGGCAGCGTGGACAATAGTGCGTCGAACGCTGCCCCAAGACATCGCGGACAATCAGCTGTTTGCACTTGGTACAGGGCTCACCTTCGCGTCCGTACACCAGAAAGGTTTGCTGAAAGCCCCCGCTTTGGCCGTCAGGGTGCAAGTAATCGCTGATGCTCGAGCCACCAAGCTCGATGGACCGATTCAAGATTACGCGAATGTTACTCGCCAGCCGATCAACCTGGACTTTGCTGAGCTCGCGAGCGGCGGTGAGTGGGCGGATTTTTGAAATGAACAGCGCTTCGTCGGCATAAATATTTCCCACGCCCGCTAGAACTCCTTGGTCGAGGAGTACCGTTTTTACGGGTGCCGATCGCTTTCGAATTTTCTCGAACAGGTGCTGGCCGGTGATTTCAAGCGCGTCCACGCCGAGCTTCTTGAGCCGAGGCTCCGCAGCGCCAGGCTTGAGCCAGCGAACCTTGCCGAACTTGCGGACATCTCTAAAAAGGAGTTCGGGGCCGCGGTCCGAAAACTCGAACCGGAGATGCACGTGTACATCCAACGAGCTTTTCTTTTCGCGTGTGAGCAATTGGCCCGTCATGCCTAAGTGCCACAACATCTGGCTAGCGTCGTCGAGCTTGCAAATGAGATATTTCCCGTGACGCTCAAGTGAGACGAAGCTGCGCCCGGTGATCTTTTGTTCGAGTAATTTTGGGGGCGTTAAGAAAAAGTAACTGGGCTTGCCTGTGGTGAGTTTTCGGATCGTGCGACCTACGAGCAACGGGCTCAGTTTGCGCCGGATGATTTCGACTTCGGGCAGCTCCGGCACGTTACGGGTTCTCTGCTTTCGGGAACCCAAGCCGCTTGGGCAACACGTAGAAGAAATCTCGAATCGAGCGCTTTCGCAGGTATTCGTCGTCCGAAAATTCAAAACCGGGTGCTAGTGCCAGGGCCTTCAGCTTCCCATCGGGATCGTCCTTCTCGAACAATACAAACTTGGGATACGACCAATTCACGTCCATCTGCAACACCGTGGGCGCGCCAATATGCAGCATGCCGCGAGCCAACACGGGTGCTGTGGTGTGATTGGTGATGGCGAAGAATAAGATCTTTCCGGTAGCATCGAGCCCCACGGCTGAGCGCCGAATCACGGTCTCTCCATCGAGCGTGGCACCCCACTTGCGGACATGGGATGCGAGGAGGCCTGGGTGCAATTTGCCATTCTCAGCCATGCATTCCGGCCCCTGGCGGTACCAGACTGCCTCCGGAACGGTGGCACGAAGCGTCGAGAAAGTTCCGATTTTGAAGCTGCCGTCCTTGTAAGCAACGAGGGCGCAGCCGTTGTCGCGCGGGGTCACCAAGCCGACGCCGTCGGTGAACATGCCCCAGCCGCCGTGCTCAGTCATGAACCCACCGTTGAAGGCGGCGAGCACGCTCGCTTGCTCTGGTTCTGGGATCTTGGCGAGACGCTGATAGGTCTCAGCCGCTTTGTTGTTAGCCTGAGGCTCCTTGGACCCGGCGACGAGGCGAACATCCAAACGTTCGAGGTCGAGCGCGACGACAAACAGCTCGGCCCAGGAGCGGCTCTCGTCGGGGTGTAGCAGCGTCTTCCACATGAAGGGTTCGCGTACGCCACGCGTGAGGATAGGCACCCACTCGCCATCGCCCGGGGCCGACCAGGATTGGTGCATCGGGCCGACGTCAGCTGGGCGAAAGGCTGGGCGATCCTCGGCCACTTTTGCGGCCTTGGCTCCAGAGGCTCCACTCGCTCCGGCACTTGCCGCACTTCCAAGCTCACTCTTTGCTTTAGGAAGGTGACCCGCAGCGGGCACGCGCCAATACGCTTTGGGTGCCTCGGAACTTCGGCTGAGGCGATTAACGCGATCCTCGATCGCGTAGACGAAATCTTCCAATGCCGCGACGTTGTCGACTCCGAGGACGGAGCGCAGGCTGTTGGCCACCAGCGGACCGGCCCAATCGAACGTGTGTACCGCAACCCAGAGCGCAGCCAGAGCGCCGACGCCGGCCGCGACGAGGATCGACAGCCAGCGGCCCCAACGACGAGGTGGGCTCGGATTTCTAGAGGAGAAGGGCATGCGGGAAGCTGGGTCGATGGGACAGCCGGGCTAGCGTAATCCTCGACACGCACAAAGGCCCATTTGTTGGGGCGCTTTCCGCCCGAGTGTGTTCTAACTGTCCGCGATGTGGGCAAGTGCTCGGGCTGCCAGCGTTTTCGCTTTTCTCGCTGCAGTCATGATGGGGCATCAAGTGAGTGCCGAGACTTCCGCACTCAGACCTCAGAGTGTGCAGGCGCCAAAGCTTTTCGAAGCAAGCGTCGCGGCCGAGGGGCTTGGGGAGCCTATCCAACGCATCGAGGTGGTCAGCTCGGACCGCAAGTGGTTCGTCCCCATGCGCCTTCGTTATGTGAGTATTGGCGAGCGCCTCACCCCAGAGGTGGCTCGGCGTGCGCTGCGTGAAATCTTGGCCACGGGTCGCTATGCCAGCGCACGTGCCGAAATCGAAGAAATTCGAGGCGGGATGCTGCTGCGCCTGCGCGTTGTCCCACGGCGGATCGTCGCGAGTCTCAAATTGCGAGGACCGCTGCTCGACGAGGACGAATTCACGCAAGCCACCACGGTAGCTGTCGGCCAAGAAATTGTCTTTAATGATATCCAACGGGTCGCTCTGCACGTTCGAGAGTACTACGACGCGCGCGGCTTTCCGGACGCAAGTATCGATGTTCAGGCGCTCGATACCGACGATCCACTGCGCGTATCGTTGGTAGTTTCAGTTTCGGCTGGCAGGGTGCGCGTGGTGAAGAGCCGAGTATTTCTCGTGGAACCAGCGGAAGCAGCGCCCGAGGTTGACACCGCGCTTGAGGGCTATGCGCTGGGGCTTGGGGATCGTTTGGATGCCCGCCTGCTTGAGGAAGCAGACGCTCAGTTGGCCAAAGAGTTCGTGATGCGAGGTTGGCAACAGGCCAAAGTGACGCACGACGTCGCTCGCGCTTCATCTTCACTCCGGATCTCCGTGAAGCTCGGTCGCCGTGCGGTGATCGAATTCGAGGGCAATCAAACTTACGACGCGTCGCAGCTGCTTCTGGCTTTGGAGCTTGATGCACGCGAAGACCGGCAACCCGAGAGCTTGCGCCAGAGGCTCCGCGATTTCTATGCTCGGCGCGGTTTCTGGGATGCGACGGTTGAGCTCGCGTTAGAAGAGCGTGGCAGTAATACAGCGACAGCCTATCACTTTAGAATTGTTGAAGGTGTGCCGCTCGGTGTTGCCGGGCGTCGATACCCCTGTCTCACGGGTGAGCGCAGCATTCCCGAGCTCGACGCAGAAATTGACAGCTTCTTGGTCGAAGATCTCCCAGGGCCTGGCCTGTATACAGCCGTTGATTCTCGCACTCTCGATGCGCTCGTGGGCGCGCAAGGTGCCGGAAATTCTCGACCCGTCCCGTACCGTCCCGATCCGGTCAAGAGCTACGTCCCTGAGGTCTACGAGCGCGCTCTCAAACATGTTCAGGGGCTCTATCGTTCGGAGGGTTACCTTTCGGCGACCGTCGGCCCCTTACAAATAGTTCGTCGCCGCTGCGCGCCGGGCTCAACGCCGACTGAGTGCCGCCCGCTTGCACTCAAAGGTTCGCCCGCGCCAAGCTGCACGTTCGACGAGCGTGGGGTGCCACTCGAAGAGGCGGCACCCGCCGCGGCTACCTATTGCCAAGTCAATCGCACTACCGGCACGTTCTGTGAGGCCTCCGTGGCGCTCTCGATCCCCATCAAGCTCGGTCCACGCACGACGCTGTACGATGTTTCTTTCGAAGGAAACCACCGACTCACGGAGCAGCAACTGGCTCAAGCCGCGGAGGTCACTCTCGGCGCCAACGCGTCCCAAATGCTGCTCGATGCTGCGCGACGTAGGCTGTTGGAACTCTACGCAGAAGAGGGCTTTGCGTTTGCTGACATCGAAGCGAATCTTGATCTCTCTCCCGATCAGACGCGTGCGCGCCTTCGCTTCAGCATCATTGAGCGCGAGCAAGTGCGGGTTTCTCGTATTGTGATCAAGGGTGCGCGTCTCACCAACGAGAATCTCGTTCGCGGGCGTATCGCCCTTCGTACCGGTGAGCTCTATCGTCGAAGCCTGCTCCGTCAGACGGAGGAGCGGCTCGCGACGCTGGGGGTCTTTTCTTCCATCCGCGTCGATTTCGAGGATCCGGATGTCTATGCTCGGGAAAAGGTAGTGGTGGTTGAGGTCAAGGAGCGCATTCCGCAGTATTTGGAGCCAGCTCTTGGTTTCAGTTCGGGCGAGGGGTTTCGCGGTGGCCTCGAGTACGGTCACCGAAACCTGCTCGGGGAGGCCGTTCAGCTCACGCTTCGTGTCCGTTTCAACTATCTGCCTTCGGGCCTGATCCTGGAAGATGACGTTCGGCGCAAGCGCCCGCCCGGGATTGCTCAGCAATTGGAGCGCAACATCTCGCTCGGCTTCTTGTTGCCCGAAGTCGGGCTCGGCCCACTCTTTGGGTTGAGCTTGGAGGGGATCGATTTGCGTGACAACGCACGCGATTTCGGGTTGGTCAAGGATGCTGGTATTGCCACACTGGCTTATCGACCGTCGCTCCGGGTTTCCGTTCAGATGGGAGGCGCGATAGAATTTAATGATGCCGCCATCTTTTTTGATGGCAATGCTGCCGCCGAGAAACAGCGCTTAAGCGATTTCGTTCGGGCGAACCCAGGACAGCGTGATCGCTTTCGAGTCCCTGAGGGGCAGACGCGAGCGCTCGCGGAGCGCGTGGGATTTACTTGGGATCGGCGCGACGCCCCCTTGGACGCCACCAAGGGCACCCTCATTTCAGCGGACGTTGAACATGTGAGTGCGGTTCCAATCCGAACGGGCAATGATTCCGCAGTGTCCGCGACAGCAGCCGAGGGCACTGCCGTAGCAGCGCCCGATCCCTTCGAGCCATCGCGCGGAGATTTTTTCAGGATCACGCAGCGCAGCGCGGGTTACCTGCGCTTGAAGGAAAACGGCCTGGCGTTCGCGCTGAGCTTGGGCTGGGGTGTAGTGGTGCACACGAATAGCACGTCGCAGACTTATCCCGATCGCTTGTTCTTCATGGGGGGGATGGATTCTCTGCGTGGTTTTTCACAAGATTCGGTCGTGCCCGAAGATGTGGCGCGCCGTGTGGTGGCAACCGACACCGAAGTGGCTCAAGCGAGCGGTAAGCTGACACTGCGTGACGTGGTGATTCGCGGTGGTGACATTTACATCAATCCACGAGCGGAGCTGCGTATTCCTGTGACAGCCAGCTTGAAGACGGCATTGTTTGTTGACACGGGGAATGTCTGGACAGCGCCTGTCGAAGTCATGAGAGCCCCTGCGTTGCGCATCACAACGGGTACGGGCTTACGGGTAGCTACGCCAATTGGGCCGCTCGTTTTTGACTACGGCATCAATCTGGAGCAGCTTTTTGCGCGAGTGATCCCCGGTTATACGAATCGTCGGCCCTGGGAGGATTTCGGAGCTTTTCATTTTAGCATCGGTGTGTTCTGAAGTGCCCCGAGTGAGCCCGTTTCCCGTCACCCTTTGGGGTCAATTGCGACGTCAGTCGCCACGCTATGCACTCGGGGTGGGCCTGCTCGGGCTCTACCAATATTCTCAGTACTGGTTCGATACGCGGCTGCAGATCGCGGTCGATGCTGCGACTCAGGGCAACCGCGAGCTGGCGCTGACGCTCGGTGTGAGCTTGACGTTGGTCGCACTCAGCGCCTTCTTTGTGCGGGTGTGGTCGCGTGTGGCCATGTTCAACGGCGGGCGAATAGCCGAATATGAGCTGCGGCAAGCGTTGCTTGAACGTTTGCATGCCCTCGGTCCGTCATTTTATCGGCGCATGAGCACCGGCCAAATCATGACGCGAGTCACGAATGATTTGGTGCAAGTTCGCATGCTGCTCGGGTTCGCGATCCTGAATCTGGTCAACACCGTGTTTGGATTCATCAGCACCTTCTCAGTGATGCTGGGAATTTCCTGGAAGCTCACGTTAGCCTCGTTGGCGACGCTGCCACTTCTAACGCTCGTAACGATGCGCTTTTCACGGCAAATGTTCGGGAAGATGCGTTCCAATCAAGAGGCGATTGGTAAGTTGAGTGAACGCGTCCAATCGAGCATTGCAGGTGTGCGGGTGGTGCGCGCGTTTGGCCTCGAAGGCCGCGAGCAGTCCGAGTTTCAGAAGAACAACCTGGATTATCTGGAGAAGAATCTGAGCCTGGCCAAGCTGAGGGGCGCGATGGGGCCGGTGATGCAGGGCATCACGTCCGTTGGGATCCTGATCGTGTTCTGGTATGGGGGCTATCTGATGCTGAAGGGGCAGATCAGCTCTGGCGGCTTTTTAGCATTCTATCGTGCGCTGGCTCGCTTGAGCTGGCCACTGATGGCGCTCGGCTTTTTGGTGGGCTTGGTGCAGCGCGGGCGAGCTTCCTACGCCCGCCTCACAGATATCTATTCGGCGGTCCCCGATGTGGTGGATGGCGGAAAGACGCTTCCCGGCAAGCTGCGCGGCCAGCTTGAGGTGAGAGATCTCAGCTTCAAGTACGGAGAGGCTGAAATTCTTCGGCACGTTAGCTTTGAATTGCAGGAGGGTTCCTCGCTCGCCATCGTCGGGCGCACCGGCAGTGGCAAGAGCACGCTCGCGATCTTGTTGGCGCGCCTAGAAGATACGCCGCGCGCTAGTGTGTTCCTGGATGGCGTCGACATCTGCGACTTGCCGCTAGCCACGGTGCGCGGCGCTGTGGGCTACGCGGAACAGACCGCATTTCTGTTCTCGACCACGGCAGGGCGCAATATCGGCTACGTCTTGCCCGATCCGGACACGGAGCTTGCCCTCCAGACGATTCGCGAGGCAGCGAAGGAAGCGCGGATCCTCGACGAAGTGCTCGGATTACCGGACGGTTTTGACACGGTGGTGGGAGAACGCGGAGTGCAGCTCTCGGGTGGCCAAAAACAGCGCATCGCACTGGCCCGTGCGTTCGTGGCCGACGCTAAAATCTTAGTGTTGGATGATCCACTGAGCGCGGTTGATGCGCGCACCGAAACCGCGATTTTGGAGGCCATCGATCGGCAGCGTGCGCGGCGTGGCTTGATCTTGATCACGCACCGCGTCGCGGCGGCAGAGCGATGCGATCAAATCTTAGTGATGGATCAGGGCAGAGTTGTGGAGCGTGGAACGCACGCCAAGCTGGTCAACGCTGGCGGCCTTTATTCTATCTTTGCCGAAGAGCAACGTATCGAACATGAGCTTGAAATCTTGAGTCAGGAAGGCAGCGATGCCGTGGCGGTGAGTGCATGACAGAAGTTGCAACCGCCCAATCCAAAGGTCGAGCCGAGGAGAAGCTGAAGGCTTTTCACGAGGAGGCCAGCTTTGGGAAGGCCTATGATGGCCAGCTTTTGGCCAAATTGTGGCCTTTCGTGCGGCCGTATCAAAGGCTCTTATGGGTCGCGGTGGTCGTGATTCTTGTGAGTGCGGTTGGCAGCCTGGTGCGTCCGCTCGTGATGAAGCACGCGATCGATGAAGGGGTGCTCTCGGGGAACGAGCAGGTTCTGATGAACGCGGGGTTCACGTTGGCGTTCATCGCCATCATGGAGCAAATCCTGCTGTTCGTTCAGACGTATGCCGTCCAAATCGCTGGGGCCAAGTCGATGGCCGATCTGCGAGGCGCGGTGTTTCGCTTCCTGCATGGCCTGCGCCAAGGGTTCTTCGACACGCAGCCCGTGGGGCGTCTGGTCACTCGCGTTACGAATGATGTCGACGCGATTCAGGAGATCTTTGCGTCGGGGGCGCTCAACGCTGTCGGCGATCTGGTCCGGCTGATTGGGATCGTCATCCTGATGGTGATGCTTGATCCAAAGCTTTCGTTGATTGCCTTTGCCGCCACGCCACTTGTGGGAGCCATGGTGGTGTTTGTTCGCCGCCGGCTGCGTGAGTCTTTTCGGGAAATCAGAGCGAAAACGGCCCAAATGAACGCCACCATGAGCGAGCAAGTGAATGGCATGGCAGTCGTTCAGGCATTCACGCAGAAGGAAGCGGCGGCCAAGGAGTTCGATAGAATCAATGTGAGCTATCGGGACGCGAACGTGCGGGCCATTAAGTATGAATCCATGCAAGATGCCGCCATCGAAATGGTCGGTGCGGTGTGTCTGGCCTCGATCATCGCGGCGCTCGGCTATCACTCAGTCAGCTTTGGGACGATCGTGGCGTTCAACGCCTATTTGCTCATGTTCTTTGAGCCCATCAGCGCGTTGGCCCAGCGCTACGTACTGCTGCAGAGCGCGATGACGGGGGCCGAACGCGTCTTTTCGTTGCTCGAGGTTGAGGCAACGGACGCCCCCACGCTGCCGAATAGCACCCAGCCTTCTGATAAGAGTGCCGCTTTCTCGCTTGAGAACGTGGTGTTCGGATATAAGCCCGAACGGCCAGTGTTGCACGGTGTTAGCTTCTCCGCCAAGCGTGGCGAAAAGCTGGCTCTCGTGGGCCCCACAGGTTCTGGGAAGACCACGATTGCCTCGCTGCTCCTCCGGCTTTACGACATTCAGCAAGGTTCGATCTTTGTGCAGGGCCGTGATGTTCGGGGGTTTTCTCGCGAAGAGCTGCGCGCGAATTTTTCGGTGGTGCCCCAGGATGTCCACCTTTTCCCAGGCACGATCGCTTCGAACATCGCATCCGGTGAGCCCGATCTCGCGCGTGTGGAGAAGGTGCTGCGTCAGCTCCAGGCGTGGGACATGCTGGCCTCTCGGCCTTTGGGGATCCAGGCTCGCATCGAGGAGCGGGCAACGAATTTTTCCGCCGGGGAACGCCAACTGATCGCGTTCGCAAGAGCGCTGTATCGCGATGCTCCGATCGTGATTCTGGACGAAGCCACGGCGAGTGTGGACAGCGATACGGAGTCACGCCTGCAGCAGGCGGTTGAGGAGTTGCTGAAGGATCGAACGGCGCTGATCATTGCGCATCGTCTGAGCACGATTCGCGCTGCCGATCGCATCGTGGTCTTCCAAACGGGCCGGGTTGTCGAGAGCGGCTCACATGAAGAGCTGCTGCGCCACGGGGGGCTTTACGCGAAGTTGCATTCGCTACAATTCGCCAAGGATCACATCGCTCCCGGTGGGGCAACTCCCGCGTCCACGCGGACATAGAAATCCGCGCACGTATCATTGCGGATGCGAATCAGGTTGGCATCCACCGCTTCAATCAACGCCTGGTTGCCTGCTGCGAGTGAGAACGAGCTGCTGTTAGCCTGAAAGGCCAAAAAAATACCAAGCTGGGTGGGCACCCGTCCGAGCCCGTGTGGGAACTCATAGCGGCGCCCCGGAGGGAACACCAAGAACGGCTCATCAAATCCGTTCGTCTCGTAGTGCGTGCGCGTTGGATCCGTGTGGCCACCACTGAACTGCACGGTGTCTTGTGAGCTGCCGCCCGCATCACACGTCGAACTACAAGCGACCGCCGAGAACGAAGCCATACCGAGCAGCAGCGAACCGAGCACTTGCATCCCGCTGATCCTGAAGCGCTGCACCTGAGAGTCACGGCAGTTGGCGGAGAAAAGCAACACAGCCCCGCTAAGCTATCCCCGTTCGGCTACTCGAACCAGCCCTGAACGACAGCGCGTTCGCCCAAGACGGCCAGCACATCTTCCACGCGGCCGATCTCGCGCGCGCTGAAAGGCCTAAAAATACGCCCGACTTCCACCAACACCACGAGCGCTCCGTGCACGAAGAGTGGGATCATTGCCATACCGCGCAGCCCAAATGCTGAACGACCGAGCCTACCCGCAATGTGGCGACCGACCTCGCCGGGCTCGGGCTCAACAATCACCGTGCGATTGGCGCGCGCTGCGCTCAGCGACGGGTCACCCTCCATTAGCTTTTCGCCCAGCAAATGCTCAGTGCCAACACCCTGCGTGTACATCGTGATGGTGCTGCCGAGATCCATTCTGACCCGATGCAGGAGCGCCACGTCTGCTGAGACGGCCTTGGCGACTGTGGAGAGCGTGAGTGGCAACGCTGCCTGAAGTGTTTCGGCGTGACTCAAAACACCGACGGGATCCACCGCGCTTTGCCGAGTCACGCTGTGCGCTTCGTGCCGATAAGGCTTGGGCTGGCCCGACACCATCTGCTCACGGCTCGGCGGTGGCGGGGGATCGCTGAGCGGGCCAGAAGCGCGCGTTTCCAATTGCGAACTGATTTGCGCAAGCTCATTGATCGTGAGCTTCAACCCCTGGCTGCTCAGACCTTCGATGTCGTCGAAGCCTCGCCAGACGTTCCAGGTTTCATGCCGCACCAGCGAGCCCGCCGGAATGCGCCCACTCACGACACCATGCGTGAGGACTCCGAAGGCGATTGGGCCCACGACCACCACACCGTTGGTAACAAACCAGCGGTCAGGTAATTGTTCGTCGATAGCGGCTAGGCCCATGACGTCTCTCAGTGTTCAGTCAGTGTTCAGCGGAAGTGGTGAAATAGGCAACAATGAAAGACAAGGAAGGTGTAAACCATACACGTGCCTACACTTTAGCACAATCGCGATCTGAGCAACTTGCAGGATTCCAACTCCAAACCGCCCTTGGCCGCCCCTTTCACTTGGAGTGCTGCTACTCAGCGCCTACTCTCTAAGCCTCTGTTTGTTCTCGCTCTTGGAGCGATTTACTGAATTTCTGGAATCCATCTGAGATGAAAACTGGGCGCGTGTGGCTGGTGGGGGCAGGGCCTGGGGATCCTGGGCTCATCACGGTGCGTGGACTCGAAGTGCTCACGCACGCCGAGGTCGTGCTTCACGACGCCTTGGCTCACCCTGCCCTCTTGAACGTGTGCCCAACGGCGGAGCTCGTGAATGTTGGCAAACGCTATGGGCGTTTGAATCCGCCGCAAGAGTTAATCACCGAACAATTGATCGCCTTTGCTCGCGCGGGAAAACGCGTCGTGCGGCTGAAGGGTGGAGATCCGCTCTTGTTTGCGCGCGGTGGCGAAGAAGCGTTGGCACTCGCGGAAGCTGGTATTCCCTTTGAGATCGTGCCGGGGATCTCCTCGCCCGTAGCAGCGAGTACCTACGCTGGCATTGCGCTCACGCACCGCGAGCTCTCGTCGAGTGTCACGTTCATCACAGGTTCCGATCGCGAAGGCGTCGAGTGGTCGCCTGAGTCGTGGAAGCGCTTGGCTACCGCGACGGACACTTTGTGCATTTTGATGGGCATGCGCAGGATCGAATCCATCATGCAGGCGCTGATTGAGGGTGGCCGAGCGGGCTCAACCCCTTGTGCGGTGGTGCATTGGGGTGCGCGCCCGGAGCAACAGGTGGTGATGGGAACTGTGTCCACGATTGCGGAGCGGGTGCGAGAAGCGAATGTCGCCAATCCTTCGGTGATCGTGGTGGGCGAAGTGGTGCGGCTGCGCGAGAAAATGCGCTGGTTTGATAATTTGCCGCTCTTTGGGCGCCGGATTTTAGTGCCACGCGCTGTGGAGCAAGCTGAGGCCACAGCGCGTGCGATTCGGGTGCGAGGTGCAGAAGCCATCGTGGCGCCGCTGATTGAGATCCACGAACCGAGGGCCCCGGAGCTGATTGAGGCCGCTTTCGTCGCGCTCGGGAGCTTCGATTGGCTGCTCTTTACGAGCGCTAACGGCGTTGAAAAATTCTTGATGCGATTGTTAAGCAGTGGACGCGATGTTCGAACCCTTGGGTCGCTGAAGATTGGCGTCGTCGGTGCGAAAACAGCGGCTTGCTTGCGACAGTTTGGCTTGGTGGCTGATCGGATCGCCGATAGCTTCACAGGCGAAGATCTGGCGCGCGCACTTCTCGCCCAAGGCGGAGTAAAGCGTGTGCTCTTGCCACGGGCGCGTGTGGCTAACGAAGCGTTACCCGCGATGCTGCGTGCTTCTGGCATCCAAGTTGAGGTCCTGCCGGTGTACGAGACCGAGCCGGTTGGAGCGGATAAGCTTGAGTGGTTGAAGGCTGAATTTCGCGCACGGCGGGTGGATGTCGTGTTGCTCACTTCTGCCTCAGTGGTGGATTCGTTGGTCGAGGCGCTGGGCGCCGAGGCGCACGAGCTTCTGGGGCACGCCGCGCTCTCAGCGATTGGCCCGGTGACTCTCGATCGGGCTCGCGAACACGGGTTAAACGTGCCGATTGTGGCCCAGCTGCACACCGTGGAAGGCTTGCTCGACGCTGTTGAGACTCACTTTTCGGCGTGAGTGGCGCGTCGCGCTCCAAGCGTCAACACGCCGGGAACTTCCCCCACGTGTCGAGACCTCACTCAAAGTCGACGCCACGTGTCGAGACCTCACTCAAAGTCGACGCCAAGATAGTAAGCATGCTTACTATCTTCTAAGGAAAAAAAGGGGATGCTCACATGGCACGCGGAGCGACCCACAACCCTATCGCGGGGTGGGTATCAACGTATCAACACCAAGTTGGTGTCCACTCCACGTGGCGCAACATGGAACAATTTCGATCACGTACCGACCAAACTGAAGGCTTGCTCGAAGCTGTTGGTGTGCACTTTTTGGCGGGAATTTAGCCGAACTAGAGCGTAATTCGCACTATCAGAAACTTGTTGTTGTCTTTGGGGGTTGTGATTTCGGTGAAGGACTCGACCTCACCCAGTTCACTTTTGAGGGTGGCGAGCCTTGAATGCTCGGTGGCGATATACAGCGTCTTCTGTCCACGATTGCGGCGTGTCTTCAGGTAGTTCTGGAACGCTTTGCCGGTTGTGACGAAGGCTGAGAGCTGGTTGCCGGTGTAGAAGTTCTCGCCCTTCCAATTCATCTGGAAGGCCACGAGGGGCTCTTCGGGCCCTTTTCGATGTTGGTAGTAGGCGGCAACCGTTGAGCGCTGACCCCAATGTTGAGCGGTTTCAGTCAGGTAAATATTGATACCAAAGGCGGCCCACACGAGGCCTAGTGCGCAGAACAGAGCGAAGGCGTGCGCCTGGATGCGCTTCACACAACCGAGCAATCCGACTCCCACGAGTGCCGCGAGAAAGGCCCGAAGTGGCAATGAGAAATCGAGGTTGGCTGGCCACGCACGGTCATAAATATAGGTAAAAAGTGCGATGATTCGCGATTGCCCCTGCACATCGCCCGGGACGCTCAGGATCAAGTCGCGCCCTGCAGCGGCCAGCACTGCCACTCCGGCCAAGATGAGCGCGCCTGAGTAGAGTCCGTCTGGTTCCAGCTCCGGGCTTTTTGGATCTGCTTCAGGCGGGCGAGGTGCGTTTCTGCACGCCAGGTAAAATGAGATGGCGCTCGGGCATAGCCAAGCTAACGACGTTGCCCAATCAATGCCTTGAACTGAGGCTTTCCGCTCAGGCACTCGACCCAGCCAGGAACCCTCAAATAGGCACCCCAAAGCACCCAGCAGACACAGCGCGCACATTCCGAGAAAGCCGTAGTAAACCCAGGCACGGTGGCCACGGGGAAGGGCGCCCACAAGCCGTGGGGCAAAGGTGAGTGCTGTTAACACAGCGATGGGAGGAACTGCCGGCAGGATGTAGTGGTGGAACTTCGTGAGTGTGAGAGAAAACACACCAAAAGCGCAGAAAAACCACAGGTAAAAGAAGACGAAAGCTTGGCTTCGCGCGTCCTTCGCTTCCGAGCCTGACAGCATCTTGACCCCCAACCCCACCGCGGCCAGCCCACTAAAAGGGAACAGACCATAGCCCAGCTGCCAAAGATAGTAGCGAAATGAAAGGTCCGTGTTGGCGTTGGTATCGTGAACGTGCTCGAAAGCACGTTGATACATGTCGTGCCAAAACAGACGCTCGGTGAAGCCTGAGCCATGCCGCACGAGCATCTGCACGAGCCAGGGGAGTGTGATGCAACCAGTGAGCAGCAACAGCGCCGGAAAGTCGCACAGCTTGAGCAAACGGATTTGACCTGTCACCAGTGCAAACGCCATCAGGGTTGCCACGGGAATCACGAATCCAGGCGCGCCTTTTGCCATCGCGCTCAGAGCGACAGCTACCCAAGCAAACAAGAACAACAAGCGCTGCTTGCCCCGCTCGTTCCGCAGCGCCCACAGCAAATAGCCAAGCAAGCAGAGCCAGGCTAAGCCCGCGAGCGCGGGTTGCGGCGCGGAGAACAACGGATAGCTGATGTGGCAGGCAGAATTTCCGGGTAACCCGCAGTTGCCGCCCCCGGAACCTGAGGCGAACACGTCCGTGTGCCAAGTGGGTCGAAAATCGGCCCAGTTGAGCGTAAAATTACGTGAAATTAAGTAGAGCGCCTGGGGAAGCACGAGCCCCATCACCAAGAGCACGAACCCCTGAAACCAAGAGAACTCGAAACGGTAAGTGCCCACGCGGAGCCAAGCGCTCTCAATTCGCTCGTCTTCACGCGTGTTCACCGCCAGTAGCAGGAGTGCCATCGCGACCACCAACGGTGCTACGTAGACCATGTCGGTGACCGCTTGGCGCGCCAACAGATACCAATACGGCATGCTGGAAAGCATGAGCGCACTCAGCAAGCCTGTAGTCTTCCCGAAGCTCTGGCTGACGGCCTTATAGAGTGCGTAAACCGCAACCAAGGCCAACAGAAAAACGGGGAAGCGCAGCGCCCACTCAGGCTCGGTCAACCTACCAGCCTGGAACAGCATCTGATCGGGTAGAAACCGCACTCCAAGTGCCGAAAAACTCAAGCCTTGCAGCCAAAAGCTCAGCACCGGCTTCGACCAAAACCAGCCATCCTGCGCCCACCACAGACTGATCCAGTCATCTCGGGTTAACATCTCACGGGTGACTTCGCCGTAGTGGGTTTCCCAAGGATCAATCAGCGAAAATTTTCCGAGCAAGGGCAGATGGAGCAGGCTATTCACGAGCACCAGCCAGAAGCCTCCGCGCGAAAAGAACCCGAAAACGTGCTGATCCGTGCCTGTTTGGAAACGTTGCATCACCCGAAAGCCAGTGATCACGCAACTCATGAAGCTTGCCGTTAAGAGCAGGCCAGCGAGCGCGAACGGGCTCGCTAAAGCACCAGAAACGGCAGCTCTCAGCGTGAGGAGCAGCGCGAGGCAAGCCACCAGGAATTGCGTGACAGGCCAGATGTCCTCGGGTGCAAAGCCCCGAAACGCCAGGCTCGCCGGGAGCTCGGGCTCTGCCGCCGTGGGTTGGTGCCTTCCCAAACGACCGAGCAGCTTCAGCACTGCTAGCGTCGCTATCAGGATCGAGACGAGTCCAACCGGAAGGCTCGCAGCCTGGTGCCCCTTCTGGCACATGAGAGCCAGGCTCGGCACACACGCAATGAAGAATAGCGCCAGTGCTCCCACCCCACCCACTGGCTGTGAAGGCGTGACGCTCGCTCTTGGCTCACGGAGTGAGATCGTTTCGGGCATGCGCCTTGGCGTCCTACCAGGTTTTGGGCGCCCGAATAAACCGAGCTAAAGCTTGGGGCCGATCGCTCTAATCGGCGGAAACAACTCGATCGCGTCCGCCGTGCTTGGCGCCGTAAAGCCTGCGATCCGCGATGGCAATCAGCTCGCTGCCGAGGGGCTCCTTGCATTCGACGAGCGTGGCGCAACCGATGCTCACGGTGACCTTCACCGTGTGTTCACCCGTCTGGATGTTGAGGTTCGCCAGCTTTTTTCGGAGGCGCTCTGCTGCCAGCGCGGCCCCTTCAAGATCAATATCGCGGAGGATAACCGCAAATTCCTCGCCTCCGTAGCGTGCGAACACATCCTCGCTGCGGATCATCTCCCGAACGGCCTGGGCCACTTCGACGAGGACGGCGTCTCCCGCTGGATGGCCATAGGTGTCGTTGACTTGCTTGAAGTGATCGAGATCAAACATCAACAGCGAGACATCGGTGCGATGCCGCCGGGCATACGAAAGCTCGGCATTCATGTGCGATTCGAAGTAATCCCGGTTGCGGGCGCCGGTGAGCGGATCGGTAACGCTTGCGGAATAGAGCTGCCGGAGCATCTCTTCTTGATCTTCGTCGGCGAGCGAGTAGCGAAAAACGACAGCTGGCCCGAATTGAATCACGTCCCCGTCGTTGAGCAGGTGCCGCTTGATGCGTTCACCTTGAACAAACGTTCCATTCGCGCTCTCAAGATCAGAGATCAGGTATCCCTCGGGGGTTGGCAAAATTTCCGCGTGCTTGCGGCTGATGCCACTATCGTTCAGCCACAGCTCCATCTCTTGGCTGCGCCCGATGCGAAAAGGTCGTGATGTCAGCCGGATCACTTGACCGAGCTGCGAACCACGAACGCCGAGTAACAGATGCCGGTCAGCTTGCTTGGGGCTACGCGCGCCACCAAGATCGCTCAAATTGACTACAGCTGTCCGCTCGTCCGCTCCCGAACCGGAAAAATCGCTGAAATCCCTACCAGACGCCATTT